>CAXTSB010000012.1:0-20196 GCA_964246845.1 uncultured Acidobacteriaceae bacterium | reverse complement strand
CTTCCACACCGGGCAAACGCCGACGCTCCAGTACAACCGGCAGCTGATGCAGGCGATCCTCCATGACCGTTTGCCGATCGCGAAGATTGTGAACGCGACGGTGATTTCACTCGATGACGCGCCCCGTGGTTACCAGGACTTCGACAAAGGCGCGGCAAAGAAGTACGTGCTCGATCCGCACGGGCTGGTTGCCAAGTCTGTCGCTTAACGCCGCTTGAGCCCCTGCGCGGCGTTCGGTCGGGCGGGGGGCCGCTGCATCAGGAACGGGATCGGCACCAGGCAGCCGATGGTGACCGCAAGCACCCAGAAGGCGTTCTGGTACGAGAGCATGTTGGCCTGCCGCAAAAGCTCCTGGTAAGCCTGCCCTTCGGCCATCCGCTGCGCCCCGGCGTGGCCCATCTTCGCAAGCGCGGCCGCGGTTTGCGCGATCCAGTTTGTGTAAGCGAGGCTGCCGTCGAGCACGTGCGCGCCCAAGGTGCTTTGGTGCGTTTGCGCGGTGCGCTCCAGAAATGTGGTCAGGAGCGCCGTGCCGAACGAGCCGCCGAGGTTGCGCGCGAAGTTTGACAGCGAGGAGATTTGGTTGTTTTTCTCGCGCGGCACCCCGACGTAGTTGAGCGTGGAAATGGGAATAAAGACAAACGCAAGGCCGATAACCTGGAAGGCGCGCCACAGCTGGATGGTGCCGAAGGCTGCATCGAGATCGAGCCGGGTCAGGTTGTACAGCCCGAGCGCGGTCACGGCGTAGCCGATCGCGACCAGCCGGCGGGGATCGCGGATGCGCCCTACGAGCTGCCCGGAAACGGGCATCATGCACATCAGCACCAAGCCGCCGGGCATTAAGGCGAGGCCCGCGCGCTCCGCCGTGTAGCCGAGCAGCGCTTGGAGGAACTGCGGGATCAGCACCGTGGACCCGAAAAGAACCATGCCCAGCACGAATTGCAGCCCCACGGAGGTGCCGAAGTTGCGTATGCGGAGCAGCCGGATGTCGACGATAGGGTTCTTGTGGCGCCACTCCCAGATGGCGAAAAAGACCAGAAACGCGACCGCGATGCAGGCGAAGCTCACGATCAGGTCCGAGCCGAACCAGTCTTTTTCCTGCCCCTTGTCGAGCACGAACTCAAGCGCGCCCACGCCGATTGCCACCGTGATGAGGCCGGTAAAGTCGACCGATGCCCGTGCCGCTTCCTCGCGCCGTGCGGTGAGGTAGGGTGGATCCTCGACCAAGCGCGAACTCAAGAAAAGCGACAGAATGCCGATAGGGAGATTAATAAAGAAGATCCAGTGCCAGTTGTAGTTATCCGTGATCCAGCCGCCGAGCGTGGGGCCGATCGCCGGCGCGACCACCACCGCCATGCCGTACACCGCGAAAGCTTGGCCGCGCTTCGCGAGGGGGAAGGTGTCGGCCAGGATGGCCTGCTCGCTCGGCGCAAGCCCGCCGCCGCCGAGGCCTTGCAAGATGCGGGTCAGGATGAGGATCGGGAGCGTTTGCGCGAATCCGCACAGCACCGACGCAGCGGTAAACAGCACGACGCAGGACAGGTAAAAGCGTTTGCGCCCGAACCGGTTCTGGAGCCAGCCCGAGATGGGCAGGATGACCGCGCTCGCCACCAGGTAGCTGGTGAGCACCCAGGTGGCCTCGTTCGAACTCGCGCCGAGCGAGCCCGCGATGTGCGGCAGCGCGACGTTCGCGATGGAGGTGTCGAGCACCTCCATGAACGTCGCGAGCGTGACGGTAAGGGCGATGAGCCAGGGATTGTGCCGGGGCTTCCAGTCGAGGTTGGCGGGGAGGGTGGACAAAGGCGCGTTTGCGGTTAGAGTAGCAGGGCCGGCTAATCTCTTTCCCGACCTCGGGTCGGGAGTAACGAGACCGTCATTCCGCAAGGGTGTGCAAGATTTCACTGCGAACGAAACAGCGGGGTCATCCTGAGAAGCGAAGCGACGTAAGATCTGCTGTTTGCCGGGCACGCGGAAAAGCAGATCCTTCACTCCGTTCAGGATGACCCTGGTGTGGCCGTGCCACTCCAGGTGGGTGTCCTACATCGCGCGTTTGAGATGTGAGGTCAGCGCAGCGCGATCAGGAGCTTCGCGGTCGTTACCAGCTGCCCGGCGTGGCGCTGGGTGTGGTCGGCCAAATGTACCAGCAAGCCGCCCAGGGTCGCCGGAAGCTGCTTGGTGCCGACCGCGCGCGGCGCTTCAAGCTCGCCGAGCGGCAGCGCGCGGATGCGGCTTTCGGCTTCGCGCAGGGCCGTGGTGAACTCAGCATGGAGGGCCTCGCGGCTGATCCCCGGTTCGAGCTCGACGTGCAGCGCCGCGCGCTGGATGACGTTGAGCGGCGAACCCTCGGCGTAGGTGAGCAGGCGGTCAAGCGAGTGCGCAATATGCCGGACGTGGAACGCGAACGGGGTCAGGCCGAAGGGCTTCGCGTGAATCTCCACGTCGGTCAACCGTGGAAGCCACGTCCCGACGTTCTCCTCCGCCAGCAAGAGCGCATGGAGCACGGCGCGCGGGACCGCCGGGATGTCGGTGAGGGTGCCGCGCAGCCAAGGTTCGGGGTTCATGTTCACAGATGATGCGCCGTGCGGAAAGCACGCACTACATCGACAACGTCCTTGTGCTCGCCGTCGACGGCCTCGTTCATGGCGCGCATGTCGTCGGCGGAGACCTTGTTCCCAAGCTCGGCGAGCGCGGGGCCGAGCTGCGGCCAGCGCTCCAAGGCTTGGGAACGCACCAGCGGGACGGCCTGGTAGGGCGGAAAATAGTGCTTGTCATCCGCCAGGATTTTGAGGTGCCGCGCGGCGATAGGCCCGTCGGTCGAGTTGCCGGCGATGATATCGACCTGGCGCGCCCCGAGCGCTCGGTACAGCAGGCCGAGGTCCATGGTGCGGGGGGCGTCCTTAAACTTCAGCCCGTACGCGCTTTCCAACCCATGCAGTCCGTCGGGGCGCTCCTCGAACTCGTAGCCTACGCCGAGCTTCCATTGCGGCGCTTGCGGGGCGGCTTGCGAGAGGGTCGTCGCGGGTGTCTGGTCGGGGCGCACGATCATCGCGAACGTGTTCTCAAAGCCCAACGGCTCGGTGGCGATGATGTTGTAGCGCTGCTTGTACAGCGCCCGCACCGCCGCGAGCGATGCTTGCGGGTCGTTCCCGCGCACGGGCGGCTGCTTGAGGATCGCGGTGAGCGCGGTGCCGGTGTACTCGACGTACGCGTCGATGCGCCCGGACACCATGGCCTGCTGTGCGATGTACGAACCCGCGAGGTAAAACCGCCGCTCGACCTTGAGACCCGTGCGCGCCTCGATGTGCTGCGCGAGCAGCTCCCCGAGCACGACTTGCTCCGTGAAGTTCTTCGCGCCGATCACCGGCCGGTCAAAGCGCGGCGGGGCGCAGGCGGTGAGCAAGCACAAGTAGAAGAAAGCTATGGGCCGCGCTGAAATGAGCAGTTCGCAGTACTCTCTAGAAGTTCCAGCGATGGCTTTGATGCGATTCTTCGACTTGCGCACGTTTAGACTCATATATGTAAGTTCATCACCTAGGATCGCGAAAGAACAAAATGAACTGGACTTTTCTCATTCCGAGGAGAAACTGAGAATGGGTTTTGAGCACGGTTCTACTCAGCTTCCACTCGGCAAGGCATTCCTCTAAGGGATCGTTTTAGCTGAATGTAACAAAGTCTTGCCTTTCTAGTACCAAACCAACAAAGGTATGAAGCAGCTCGGAAGTGAATGGCATTAACTTATCTGATACGAAAACTACACAAGTTGGTGTAAAAGCTGCGGACAGGAAATCATTCTTTCTGCCTATCGCTATCTCATGTTGTACGGTTACTGTTCGACCTTGCATCAAGATGAAAGCAGGATTGTCTTTGGGAACGTCTAGGGGAACTTGCTTGTTCACCTCAATGATTGAGGCAATGTACTCAACTCCGTCGATGATGTTCGTTGCCGTTCGGGATGACATGCAAGAAGAATAAAGGATTCGATTCACTAAATCTAAACTTTCAGAAACAACCTATCGCCCCGGCACCCTGGTCTTCGCTTCCAGCCACCCCAGCAGCGTATCCGCTCCCAGCGCCAACAGCGCTGCCGGAATCGCGCCGGCGAGCACCAGGCGGTTGTCGACCGAGGCGACGCCGCGGAAGATGAACTCGCCCAGGCCGCCCGCACCTACTGCCGCGGCAATGGTCGCGATGCCGACGGCGGTTACGGTTGCCGTCCGAAGGCCGGCAAGAATGACGGAGGCGGCGAGCGGCAGCTCGACCTTGAACAGGCGCTGCCGGCCGGTCATGCCGAGGGCGTGCGCTACGTCGACGACCGCGGGCTCGACGCCGAGGATGCCCACGTAGGTGTTGCGCAGGATGGGCAGGAGCGCGTACCCGGCGAGCGCGACGATGGCGATGCGCGAAGCCCGCTCGCCCAGCCAGGGCAGCGGCAGCAAAAAGCCGAATAGGGCGAGCGATGGGATGGTCTGGATGATGTTCGCGACGGTGAGCGCGGGCTTGGCGAGGCGGGGCCGCCGCGTGAGCAGGATGCCGAGTGGGATGCCGCTGCCGGCCGCGAACAGGAGCGCCGCCCCGGTCAGCCATAGGTGCTCCAGCGTGAGCGTGGCGATCTCGGTGGAGTGCTGGCGGAGGAAGTTCATGCGTGCGCCTCCCGCTCGCCGCGATGGAACGCCCGCACATACGCCCGGACTTCGGGCTGCGGGGAGGCGAGGAACTCCGCCGGGGGCAGGTCCGCGACGAGCCGCCCCTGCTCGACGAGCACAATGCGGTCGGCAAGGTACATCGCTTCGTCCAGGTCGTGGGTCACCAGCAGGACGGTTTTGTTCTTGCCTTCCCCGCGCAAGCGGGCCAACAGTGCGCGCAGCATGTCCTGCATCTCCGCGCGGGTGAGCGGGTCGAGCGCGCCGAACGGCTCATCCATGAGAAGGATTTCCGGCTCCGCCGCGAGCGCCCGGGCCAGGCCGACGCGCTGCCGCTGGCCGCCTGAAAGCTGGTGCGGGTAGCGGTCGGCGAACTGGGCAGGGTCGAGCCCGACGGAGGCGAGCAGAGCGTCCATACCGCTGAAGCGCAGGCCTTGCAACTCCGGCACCATGGACACGTTCCGCGCGACGGTCACATGCGGAAACAGCCCGGTCTCCTGGATGACGTAGCCGATGCCGCGGCGGAGCGCGATCACATCCTCCCCGGCCACATCGAGGCCGCGCACCCGCACCGTGCCGCCGGTCGGCGCATTGAGCCGGTTGACCATCCGCAGCAGCGTGGTTTTGCCGGAGCCCGACCGGCCCAGCATTGCCGTGACCGTGCCTGCTTCGAGCGCCAGGCTGACGTCGGAAAGTAGGAAGCGCCCGTCCGCGAGCCGCAGCGAAATGGCCTGAAACTCAATCGCGGCGGCCATTTCGGATCAGCCTTGCGCCCCATCCGGCTCGGCGGAGTACAACGCGGTCGGCGTCGCGCCTTGCGAGCCTTTCACGCGCACCACCGTGATCTTCGAGAAGCCCTCCTTAAACGAGGGAGGCCGCAGCCGCTCGGCCATCTTCTGCATGGTGTCCTCGGCCACAATGCGCTCGCGCCGGCGGTTGCGCTCCATGCACACCTCATACGGCACGTCGAAGAATACGGCATGGACCTCGTAGCCGAAGCTCTTGGCCATCTTGATCCACTGCCGGCGCTCGTGGGGGCTCAGGTTGGTCGCGTCCACGTAGTTCCAGGGCATCTTCGCGATCAAACGCGCCCGCAGCAGCGAGCGCAGGGTCGAGAACACCAGCCCCTGGTAGCGCTGCTCCGTAATGTCGTCGAACAGGATGGTGCGGAGCATGTCGGATGACAAGGGCTGCACCGCGCGGCGTTTAAACCACGTCGTCTTGCCCGAGCCCGGCAGCCCTATGGTCAGCACCACGAAGCCGCGCGGAGCCCGTGGAGACGCGCCCTCGGCGGCCGGCGGCGGCACGGCGGGCGAGTCCGGCTGGTGCTCTACTTCAAGCTTTCCTTCCGGTTCCGCATACACCGGTGCTGACCCGCCTTCAAGCGCATCGTCCTCTTCGCCGTGTTCAGGCGCGTCGGCGAACTCGCCTTCCGGCTCCGCCTCGACAGGCGCGCGGTCGGGATACTGGGGGCGTAAGGGTGCTACGCCGCCCTGGGGCAGCTCCTGCCCGATTTTGCCTGTTTGCTCCGTGGTTACAGCCGGCTTGCGTTTGCTCCCGCCCCGTCGTCTCATCGCGTGTGTGCGCCACCTGCTCCAGATGTCCCGGCGAACGCACAGGCGTTCCGCCTTTTCCCCGATGCTAAGGCATTTCCGGAGAAAGTGTAATGCCCGCCGAGGCAACAGGTCGGCGGCCCGGACCAGAACGCGCCGCACGGGTCGGGCGAAATGCTTTAGCATCGATTTTGCACAAAACGGGGAGCGCAGGGGAGAGCATGGCAGTCAAGGTTGGCATCAATGGGTTCGGCCGCATCGGCCGCAATGTGTTCCGCACCGCCCTGGGCATGGGCGACATCGAGTTCGTCGCGGTCAACGACCTCACTTCGCCCGCGACGCTGGCGCACCTGCTCAAGTACGACTCCATCCTCGGCAACCTGCCGCACACCATCGAGTCCACGGCTGACTCGATCACGGTCGACGGGAAAGCGATCAAGGTGTTCGCGGAGCGCGACCCGGCAAAGCTGGATTGGAGCTCGACCGGCGCCGAGGTGGTCATTGAATCAACCGGCCACTTCACCGATGCGACGAAGGCCAAGGCTCATCTTCAGGGGACAGTCAAGAAGGTCATCATCTCCGCTCCGGCGACGAACGAGGACATTACGATCGTCCTGGGCGTGAATGGGGATAAGTACGACCCGGCGAAGCACCATGTGATCTCGAATGCCTCTTGCACCACCAATGGTTTAGCGCCGGTTGTCAAAGTAATGCATGAAGCATTCGGCATTCAGTCCGGCATCATGACCACCATCCACAGCTACACCAACGATCAGGTCATCCTCGACTTCCCGCACAAGGACTTGCGCCGGGCCCGCGCGGCCGCCCTGAGCATGATCCCGAGCTCGACCGGCGCGGCGAAAGCGCTCAAGCTGGTCATCCCGGAGATGGCGGGCAAGCTCGACGGCTTCGCGATGCGCGTGCCCACGCCGAATGTGTCGATTGTGGACCTGACGTTCGTCGCGGAAAAGCCGGTCTCGGTCGAAAGCGTGAACGGGGCGCTCAAGGCCGCCGCCGAAGAGTCGTTAAAAGGCATCCTGGGTTATACGACGGAGCCGCTGGTGTCGGTCGACTTCCGGGGCGACTCGCGGTCCTCGATCGTCGACTCCGAGCTGACCAAGGTTGTCGGGCAATCTGTGAAGGTCCTGAGTTGGTACGACAATGAATGGGGCTACTCCTGCCGTGTGCGCGACCTGGTCGGCTTCCTAGCTTCGAAAGGGCTGTAGGTGCGCGCTAACATCGCCGGCGAAAGCCCGTATGAGCCGGTCATCGGCTTTTCACGCGCGGTGCGGGTGGGCGGGCGTGTGCTGGTTTCCGGCACAGGCCCAGTCGGTGCGGATACGGCCGACGCTGCAGAGCAGACCCGCCGCGTACTTTCCATTATCGAAGCAGCACTGGAAAAGGCCGGCGCGAGCATGGCGCATGTCATCCGTACCCGCATCTACCTGACGAAACAGGAAGACTGGGAGCCGGTCGGCCGCGTCCACGGCGAGGTGTTTGGGACTGTCCGCCCGGCGGCGACCATGGTTGTTGTGGCCGCGCTGCTCAACCCCGCATGGCGCGTCGAGATGGAAGCCGAAGCCGTGGTCGACGAATAAGGAGCAGAATGCCGAAGTTGTCTATACGAGATTTGGATTTACGCAACAAGCGCGTGCTCGTCCGCGTCGACTTCAACGTTCCGCTTTCCGAGGACGGCACGGAGATCACCGACGACACGCGCATCCGCGAAACGCTGCCGACGATCGAGTACGCGCTCCAAAACAAGGCCAAGCTGATCCTGGTGTCGCACCTGGGCCGGCCCAAGGGCAAGCCGAATCCGAAGTACAGCCTTCGTCCAGTGGCCGACCGGCTGCGCATCCTGCTGCACAAGCGTCTGGGCGAAACGGTGAACGTCGCATTCGCGCCGGACTGCGTGGGCGAGATCGCGGAAGAGCTCGCGCGGCAGCTTGAGTCGGGCCAAGTATTGCTGCTGGAGAACCTGCGCTTCCACCCGGAAGAAGAAGCGAACGACCCCGGATTTGCCAAGCAGCTCGCGGCGCTTTGCGAGGTGTATGTCAACGACGCGTTCGGCGCGGCGCACCGGGCGCACGCCTCGACCGAGGGCATCACGCACCATGTGCCGCAGGCCGCCGCCGGGCTGCTGATGGAAAAGGAGCTTGACTTCCTGGGCCGGGCCGTCGGCACCGAGCCGCCCGCGAAGCCGTTTGTCGCGATCCTGGGCGGGGCCAAGGTATCGGACAAAATCGGCGTGATCGAGAACCTGCTCGGCAAGGTGGACGCGCTGCTGATCGGCGGCGGCATGGCCTACACGTTCCTGAAGGCCAAGGGGCAAGGGGTGGGCAAGTCGCTGGTCGAGGCCGACAAAGTTGAGCTGGCGAAGAGCTTGCTCGAACGCGCCGGCGATCGGCTGCACCTGCCGACCGACCACGTGCTGGCCGAGCGGTTCGCGCCCGACGCGGCGACGCACATCGTTTCCGGCGACGCGGATTTTCCGGCCGAGTGGATGGCGCTCGATATCGGTCCGGCGACCGTGGAGCGGTTTTCCACGGTGATCGCCGGGGCCGGGACGATTGTTTGGAACGGCCCCATGGGCGTGTTCGAGCTGCCCGCTTTCGCCGCCGGCACCGCGGCGGTGGCCGAGGCGGTCGCGGCCAACAGGGCGGCCACCACCATCGTGGGCGGGGGCGACTCAGTCGCGGCGCTCAAGCAGGCCGGCATGACGGAAGGCATCAGCCACATCTCCACCGGCGGCGGGGCCTCGCTTGAGTTCCTGGAAGGCAAGCGCCTGCCCGGGGTTGACGCGCTCACGGAAGCGTAGGGAGGCAGTCATCGCCGGCACGAGGAAACCGCTGATCGCAGCGAACTGGAAGATGTTTAAAACTCCGGAGGAGGCTTGCGTTTGGGCCAAGGCATTCGTGCCGCTCGTTCGCGGGCATACCCGCGACGAGATCGCTGTGTGCCCTCCGTTTTTGTGTTTGGAGCCGCTGGTCCGCGCGGTCGAGGGCTCACCGGTGTTGGTGGGCGCACAGGACATGCACCCCGAAAAAGAAGGGGCGTTCACGGGGGAGATTTCCGCGCCCATGCTGCGCTCCATCGGGGTGTCGCACGTCATTCTCGGGCACTCCGAGCGGCGCCACTACAACCACGAAACCGATTGGGACGTGAACCATAAACTGCGCGCCGCGCTCGCGCAGGGCATGACGCCGATCGTCTGCATCGGCGAGGTGCAGGAGGAGCGCGAAGAAGGCCGCACCAACGACGTACTGCTGCGCCAGTTGAAGATCGGCCTGGAAGGAGTGCGCCCGGAAACCGCCGGGCCGATCGTGATCGCGTACGAGCCGATTTGGGCAATCGGCTCCGGCCAGTCCGCCTCGCCCGAGATCGCGGATGAAACGCACGCGTTCATCCGCGGCGCGGTGCGCGAGCGCCTGGGCCAAGCGGTCGCCGACGGCATGCGCATCCTGTACGGCGGCAGCGTCAAGCCGGAAACCACGGCCAAGCTGATGGAAAAACCCGAGATCGACGGAGCGCTGGTGGGTGGAGCGAGCCTGGACCCGGAATCGTTCGCCCGGATTGTAAAGTATTGACCCTCAGCGGGAAGCGCTGTAGCGCGAAGCCGGTTTGCCGGCCTGCGTCGCTTGAAACAGTTCTTTACTTGCCGTTTCAAACCGCTCGAGCAAGCCCGCATCTTCCAGCGAGGGTGCGGTCGTCTTTTCGCCCATGTGCAGCCCTTGCAGCGAAGCCGCGACGCAGTCTTCCGTGGACATGACAAGTTCCTGAGGCAAAGCCGACAACGGCAGACCCTGAATATCCCAAACCTCTGAAACCGTTGCCGCGGGCGTAACCAGCTGTACCCGGATTCCCGTGTCCGCCAGCTCGCTTTGGAGCGTTCGCGTGAAGTTGAGGACGTAAGCCTTCGTGCCGCCGTACACACTGCCGTTTGTCCAGCCGTAGAATCCTACGACCGAGCCGATATTGATGATCTCGCCGCTGTTGCGCTGTTTGAAGCCGGGCAGGACCGCCAAGGTCAGCGCGGTAAGAGCTGTCACATTGAGCTGAATCATCGGCTCAACCTCCGTCCATTGCGTCTCAGCGAAAGGCTTCACGATCGAGGTGCCCGCGTTGTTGACGAGCATGGCGACCGCGGTGTCGTTCCTGAGCTGCTCGGCAACTTTGTCGATCTCCTGCGCTTTGCTCAGGTCGGCAGTCAAGGTTTGCACCTCTACACCGTGTGCGGCTTCGATCTGCGCTTTCAAGGCCTGGAGGCGGTCCGCACGCCGGGCGACCAGTAAAAGGTCATAGCCCAACTTTCCAAGCTCTTCCGCGTACACCTTGCCGATTCCGGAAGACGCACCCGTCACTACCGCCTTGCCCTTGGTCGTTTGCTGATTGCTCACTGTGTTCTCCCCTTGCGATACCTGATGGCGATCAGGTTTCTTCTGTGTCAAGCATGATGCTGATCAGGTTTCATGTCAAGTGAACAAGCCTGAAGTGTTCTCGGGTACATTGAATCTCATGCGCTATCCACCATCCGAAACCGCTGAAAAGCACGCCAAAGCGTTGCATGAGGCTGCGCGGCTGTTCCGTGAGCGCGGCTTCGCTGGCGCGAGCATTGCCGAGATCATGGCCGCGACAGGCCTGACGCACGGCTCTTTTTACAACCATTTCGACTCAAAGGAAGACTTGCTGGCCGAGGCTTTCGAGCACGCCGCGCGCGAAACCCTGGCGGCGGTCGATACCCTGGACAGCTCGGAAGCGGGTAAGCAGGGGATGTACCGCGACTACCTCAGCTTGAACCATCGCGACAATCCCGGGCGCGGCTGCATCATGGCCGCGCTGAGCACCGATTTTAAAGATCAGCCGAGGACGCGCGGTGTCCTTACCGGCTATATCCGCAACCTGATCGGGCGCATGACGGAGCGCTTCCCTTGGCCGCGGCGGCCGAAAGCCAGGACGGCGGCGATCCGCGCGCTCGCTTCCATGGTCGGCGGGGTCATGCTCGCCCGCGTTGTCGATGACCCCGCGCTTTCCGAGGAAATCCTGAAAGAAGTTTTGGAAGGTCTCTGAGGCGGCCTGAAGTGTTCATCCTTATGTCGGAAGCAGTGCGATATGCCCCGCCCGTACTACCCTGTTCTCGACATGAAGATACCCTACGCACACCGGCAGCTTGAACCGCCTCGGGCCTGCCGCTCCCGGGTTGAAGTAAAGCACGCCCCGGTGCTCTTCAAGCGAAGGCTTGTGCGAGTGGCCGGAGACGACTACCCGCACCCTCGCCGCTTCGGGCGAGAGCGAGAGCGTGTGTACGTCGTGGAGCATGTACAGGTTCACGCCCGCGAGCGTCAGGTACTCCTCAGCCGGCAGCGCCGCGCACGGGCCCGAGCGGTCGATATTGCCGCGGATCGCGGTCACCGGCGCTAGGGCGCGCAGGGCGTCCAGGATTTCCGGTGAGCCGACGTCGCCCGCGTGCAGAATGTGCCCGACCCCGGCGAAGGCGGGCAGGACCTCGGGGCGGAGAAGCCCGTGCGTGTCGGCGATGACTCCAATTTTCATCATTAAACCTAAACGAAATGAGGGTCATCCTGAGCAAAGCGAAGGATCTGCCTTTGCCCGAGCTTCGAGTGAAGCAGATCCTTCACTTCGTTCAGGATGACACCTTTTTGTATGGCTCGAGGAGATTACGTAAGTGGAAGAATCTACAGGCGATCGAAACGGCTTCCTACAGCCCGAGCTCAATCTTCGTCCGAGGGTCGAGGTAATCCCGCAACGCGTCGCCCAGGAAGTTGAACGAAAGCACGCACCCCATCACCGCGAGCGCGGGGAATACGACCAGGTGCGGCGAGTCGAACAGGTGCGAGCGCGCGTCGTTGAGCATGCCGCCCCAGCTTGCGGCGGGCGGCGGCACGCCCAATCCCAGGAAGGACAGGGTGGCCTCGGCCAGCACCGCCCCGGCCATGCCGATGGCGGACTGCACGATCAAGGGTTGGAGAATGTTAGGCAGGATGTGCCGGGTGAACACGCGCAGGTCGGACGCGCCCAGCACCCGTGCCGCTTCCACGAACTCACGCTCGCGCACAGCCAGCACCTGCGCCCGCACCAGCCGCGCATAGCCCACCCAGCCGCCGATAGCGAGCGCCAGTACCAGGTTCAGCAGTCCCGGTCCAAGGAAAGCCACAAACGCGATGGCGAGCAGGATCCCGGGCAGCGCGAGAAAGGCGTTCATCACGAAGATGTTCAGCAGGGTGTCGACCCAGCCGCCGTAGAACCCCGCCAAGCCGCCCAGCACCAGCCCGAGTGACAGCGAACACGCCACCACGGAAACCGCGACGGTAAGCGACACACGCGCGCCGTACACGATGCGTGAGAAGGTGTCGCGCCCCAGCTCGTCGGTGCCGAACGGGTGCGCCGTGCTCGGCGGAGCGAGCCGGTGGTCCAGGTCGAGCGCCGCCGGCGGGTGCGGGGCGATCCACGGTGCGAACACCGCTAGGATGCAGAACAGGCTCAGCAGCGCCAAGCCGACCGCAGCCAAGGGCTGCCGGCGCACTGTGCGTCCCAAGCTCAGCCTGCGGCTCGGCGCGGGTACGGCCGGCGTCGCCATTTCAGCCGAACTCCACCCAGTCCAGCTGCGCCACCGCCGGGATGATGCCCCGCTCATGCCCCATCGCGAGCAGCTTCTCGATCGCCGCGCGGCCGTCCTTGCCGTAGTCCAGCGTGCGCTCGTTCACGTACATGCCCACGAACTTGTCGGCGAGCGAAGGATCGAGGTCCCGCGCGAACTGCATCGCGTACTGGAGCGCCGACTCGCGGTTTTCGAGCCCGTGCTGGATCGAATCGCGGACGGCTTTGGTCGCCGAGCGCATGGCTTCTTCGCCGAGCGACCGCTTGACCGCGTTGCCGCCGAGCGGCAGGGGCATGCCGGTCTGCTCGCGCCACCAAACGCCAAGGTCGATGATCTTATGGAGGCCGCTGGTCCCGTAGGTGAGCTGCCCCTCGTGGATGATGAGCCCGGCGGCGTACTTGCCGGCGAGCACCTGCGGGATGATCTGGTCGAACGGTACGACCTCGGTTTCAATCTCCGGCGCCCACAGCTTCAGGGTCAGATACGCAGTGGTGAGCGTGCCGGGAACCGCGATCTTCAGCCGCTTCGTCTCGTCCGGAGTGTGGCGCTGCGGAGCCACGATCATGGGGCCGTAGTTCTCGCCGACGGAGCCGCCGCACGCCATCAGGGCGTAGTTCTGTTGGAGGTACGGGTAGGCGTGGAAGGAGATGGCCGTGACGTCGTAAAACGCCTCGTGCATGGCCCTGTGGTTCAGGGTTTCGATGTCGCAAAGCACATGCGAGAAGCGGTAGCCGGGCACCCGCACCTTGTTGGTGGCGAGGCCGTAAAACATAAACGCGTCGTCCGAGTCGGGCGAGTGCGCGATGGTGATTTCACGGACCTGTTCGCCCGCTGGGGAAAGAATTGTGCTCACCGGAAGTGTCCTTTCGCCCGCGGCTCTTGCCGGATAGGAGGCCGCCGGTACACCCCTAAGAATACCCTGCTACCGGTTTGCGCGGCTGCGCCGGATGGAAAACCAGCCCGCGGCGATGCCGGCGGCCAAGGCGACCTTGATCGCATCGCCCGCGAGAAAGGGCAGAACGCCCAGACGGAACGCCTGGGCCCAGCCGCCGCCGACCGCGGCCAGCCACGCCGCGCCGCACAGCAGGATGAGCGCGTTGCCCGCGGCGGCGGCCAGGAGCTTGCGCCCGAAACCCTTGCCGGTAAGCAGGCCGGTGAGCGCCGCGACAGCCGGATAGGAAAGCAAGTAGCCCGCGCTCGGACCGAGCGGAATCAGCCCGCCAAAGCCGGGCACAAACACCGGCAGCCCCGACGCGCCCTCAAGCAGATAGGCCGCCATGGCGGCCGCGCCCAGGCGGGGGCCGAACAAAAGCCCTACCAGCAGCACGCCGAACGGCTGCATGGTCATGGGGACCGGGGTCCAGGGCAGGGGTACGGCAATGCGCGCGCACATGGCGACGAGCAGCGAGCCGACCACAACCGCCGCGGCGAGGGAGGATGCGCGCAAAGCAGGGAAGGGAACCGCGGGCCTTCTATCGGACGTTCTGGCGATCATGGACGTATATCCTCGGACGTTACTGATCTTCCGGCTCCCGCCGGCGCGCGGTTTGCGCTTCCGCGGTGACATGCCGACGCACCGCCCGCGCGATCGCCCAAGCCGCCCACAGCAGCAGGGCAAGGCACAGCAGAAAGACGATCAACAAGGGCCGCATGGAAACCTCCCGCGAGCATACCAAATGCAAGTGTTCTAAAACGGTGAGACAGTAGGGAGGATGCACTTATCCTCGCGGTAAATGAAGGAACCCGCATGGCCGCTTCCATCAAATTCGGTACCTCCGGTTGGCGCGCGATTGTCGCCGAAGAGTTCACGGTTACCAACATCCGGCGCGCGGTCACGGGCATCGCGAAACATGTGGCCGCACAGCCCGGCGGCCCGCACACTGTGCTGGTCGGGCGCGATCCGCGGTTTCTAGGGGAAAGCTTTGTGCGGGAGGCCGCCAATGTTTTGGCCGCGCATGGTGTGGTGCCGCGCGTGATCCCCGAAGCCGCGCCGACCCCGGCGATCGCTTACGCGGTGCGGCAGCAAAGAGCGGCGGGCGCGATCAACTTCACCGCTTCCCACAACCCGCCCGAGTACAACGGGATCAAGTTCTCCACGCCCGACGGCGCTCCTGCGCTGCCCGAGACCACGAAGCAGATCGAGGCGGCCATCCCGGACAAAGCGCCGGAAGCCGCGCCCGCCGCGAAAGCCGAGGAAACAGACGTCAAGCCGGACTACCTTCGCCGGCTCACCGAGTTGATCGACCTCCAAGCTGTCCAGAAATCCGGAATCAAGCTGGTTTTCGATCCGTTCTGGGGCGCGGCGCGCGGGTATACCTCCGACCTTTTGCGCGAGCACGGCATTCCGGTCGAGACCGTACACGATTACCGCGACGTGCTCTTCGGCGGGCACGCGCCGGAGCCGGACGGCGAGCTTTTGAATGAGTGCCGGACGGCGATGAAGCGCACGGGCGCGAAGCTTGGGCTCGCGACCGACGGCGATGCGGACCGGTTCGGCATCGTCGATGAGGACGGGACCTATATCCAGCCCAACTACATCATCGCGCTCCTGTTCGACTACCTGATGGAAACGCGCGGCTGGAAGAACGGCGTCGCGAAGTCGGTCGCGACCACGAACCTGATCAACGCGCTGGCCGAGAAAAATGGGGTCGAGCTCCATGAAACGCCGGTCGGCTTTAAGTACATCGGCGAGCTCATCATCGGGGACAAAATCGCCATCGGCGGGGAAGAGTCGGCCGGGCTGACCATCCGGGGCCACGTGCCGGAGAAGGACGGTGTGCTCGCCGGGCTGCTGGTGGCCGAAATGACGGCGGCGCGCGGAAAAACTTTAGGGCAGCAGTTACAAAAGTTATTTGACGAGGTTGGTTCGTTCTATCCAAATCGGGAAAACTTCCGCTTGACCCCCGAGGTCAAGACCAAGTTCACTGAGAAGGTCAAGAACAACCCGACGGAGTTGAGCGGCCGCAAGGTGTCCCAAGTCGTCAGAACGGACGGGCTGAAGCTGATCCTCGACGATGGGTCGTGGGTCTGCTACCGCCTGTCGGGCACGGAGCCGGTAGTGCGGGTGTACACGGAAGTGCGGCGCCAGGAAGACAGCGCCAAGCTGAGCGCGGCGGCCAAGGCTTGGGTGATGGAGTAGGGGAGCAGGTATGAAGCAGATCTTGGCGTTATTGTTTTCCATCCAGCTTGCAGGACTCGCTTACGCTTCCGAGCCGCAGCACAACGAACCAGAGAAGGTGTTCCTCGCTTACGTGGATGCAACGCGGACGAAGGACCTGGCCGCCTTGGACCGCTTCATCGCGGACGATTACCTCGCCATCAATGGGCAGAATAAGCTTGCCACGAAAGCGTTCGAACTGGAGGAGGCGAAGGAAGCTCCGGTATTTAATGAAATGCAAGTGGAAGAAATCCATTCGTTGGTAGTGAAGAACACGGCCGTAATAACGGGAATTATCGGTGCCGCTTTCACAAATTCGGCAGGTAAGCCTGTTCAGGTGCGAGTTCGCGTACTCGGCACTTTGCTGAAGCGGCATGGAAAGTGGCAGATAGTAGCGGATGAATCTGCCCCGGCACATGCTTGATATTGTGCACTTTATAAGTGGGAGATACACAATGGGTGGGAAATCAATTCGGGAGGCGGTCGGCAAGGTCGTCAACACGCGGCGCGTGGCTACCCTGGCCACCGTCGCCGCGGGCTGCTCGTTTGGATGGCACGCGGTATGGGGGCACAACGGCATCAGCGCGTACGCGGGCAAGCGCGCCGAAGACCGCAAACTTACCGCCGCGGTAGCCAAGCTGGGCGAGGAAAACGCCCGGCTCAAGCAGCACGTCGAGCACCTCGAGTCCGACCCGGATGCGATCGAGGTCACCGCGCGGCAGCGCCTGCACTATACCCGGCCCGGTGAGGTGATCTATACTCTGCCGGAGCCGACCCGGGCGGCGAAGTAGGGGGTTACGGCTTGTCTTGCTTGCCGGTTTCCACTTTGGTGATGCGTCCATGGTGCTCGTAGGCGATCTTATCCAAAATGGACATATCCGCGCGTATATCCGAGCGCAGTGAGTCACTTTTGCTTTCCAGCCGTCGAGCGTCCTGACGGGAAAAGACGATGCCGCCTAGAATTGCAATCAGCGTTGCGGCAAATTGAAGGTTGTCATGCACGGCGCATTCCCCCGGAATTTCCTCAGTATCGCTCTCATCACGGCTTGTGTAAACGCAAACTGTTTGCAAGCTAAATCTAAGGTAACGCCCCGGAAGCAACTACTCTTTCGAGGATGAGCCTTTTTGATGAGCAGATCGCATCGGCCGCGCCCAGCCCGGCCGATGTGCGCGAACGCGAGTGGGTCTACGTGCAGTACGACCGCTTGACCGACAAAGTCGGCCCCCTGAGCCGCCTCCGGCCCGAGAACACGGGCATTGTCATGATGGAAGCGCTCGCCAAGGCGCGCCGGCGGCCGTACCACAAGAAAAAGCTCACCCTCATCCTCGCGAGCCAGCGCCACTTCGCGCTCGAGCAGGCCCGGCGCGGCGTCAAGGTCGCGTACCTGTTCACGCCCGGCATCTTCGCCGACGGGCTCCAGCTTGCGAAGGAGCGGTACGACTTCGGCCCGCTGCGTATGATCGAGCCCGCCGAGCGCGAGATGCGGCTCGACATGGAAGAGGCCGAGCGGCGCGGCATCGAGCTCATCCGCGAACCCGACCCGACCTGGCTCTCCACCGACGAAGACTTCGACGGGGTGTACGGCCCGGCGGACGGCCCGGTCACGAAGCTGCACCTGATGGACCGCTTCTACCGGCACATGCGCGAGAAAACCGGCCTGTTGATGCGCAACGGCAAGCCGGAGGGCGGGCAGTTTTCCTTTGACGAGCAGAACCGCCAAAGCTATAAGGGCAACCCCGGCGTGCCCAAGCGCCGCCGCTTCGAGCCCGACGCAATTACCCGCGAGGTCATTGAGCTGGTAGAGCGCGAGTTTCCGCACCATTTCGGCAAGGACGCCGGTTGGGACATGCCGATGGCGCTTGACGAGATCGAGGAGGCCTGGACCTGGGCGCTCACGGAGCTGCTGCCGCAGTTCGGCCCGTTCGAGGACGCGATGCATACGGTCGAGCCCGACCTGTTCCACTCCAAGATGTCGGCGTTTATCAACATCAGCCGGCTCCTGCCCGCGCGGGTGGTCGGCGATGTGGTCCGGGCTGCGGAAAAGGGTTTGATCCCGCTTGCGAGCGCCGAAGGCTTCCTGCGGCAGCTGCTGGGCTGGCGCGAGTTCATGCGTCACATGCACCGGGTCACCGATGGCTACCGCAACATCACCACTGCGAGCGAGCCCCCACGCCGCGAGCCCCGCTTCGAAACAAAACCGGAAGCCGCGGAGCTCGCCGATGAAGGCGCGCGTCCGTCCGCCCTGGGCGCGAACCTGCCCCTGCCCGCGGCTTACTGGGGCACCCCGTCCGGCATGCACTGCTTGGACACCGTGGTGAAGCAGGTGATCGACGAGGGCTGGTCGCACCACATCACCCGGCTTATGGTGCTGTCGAACTTCGCGGTGCTCGCCGGTTACTCGCCGCGCGAGCTGACCGACTGGTTTTGGATCGGCTACATCGACGCCTATGACTGGGTGGTGGAGCCGAACGTGCTCGGCATGGCGACCTTTGCCGACGGCGGCCTGACCGCGACCAAGCCCTACGTGAGCGGGGCCGCGTACATCAACAAAATGAGCAACTACTGCGGGCACTGCCGCTACAACCCCAAGCTTGCCTCGGGCGAGGGCTCCTGCCCGTTCACGGCTCTGTACTGGACGTTCCTGGAGCGGCACGAGCAGCTGCTGGCCGGGAACAACCGCCTGCGGATGCAATACAGCACGCTCAGAAAAAAGCCCGCCGCCGAGCGCATCGCCCTGCGCGAGCGGGCCGAGCGCTGTATCACCGAACTTGGAAAAGCACGCTACTAGAGATGTCCGCGCCGCATGGCATCCTAGAAAGCACCGCATGAGCCAGGAAAAAGACATTGTGATCGTGGGCGCGGGCCTGGCCGGGCTGCGCTGCGCGGAACTGCTGCAAAAAGCCGGCTTCGACACGCTGCTGCTGGAGGCCTCGGACGCCCCCGGCGGCCGTGTGCGCACCGATACCGTCGACGGCTTCCGTTTGGACCGCGGCTTCCAAATCTTGCTGCCCGCCTATGCTGAAACCAAGGCCGTGCTCAACTACCGCGCGCTCAAGCTCAAGCGGTTCATCAACGGCGCGCTGGTTTGGCACGGCGGCAAGTTTCACCGTTTCATCGACCCGCGCAAGGAGCCAATCAACGCGGCCAAGTTCGTGTTTGACGATGTGGTCACTTTCCGGGACAAGCTGCGTGTGACGCGCTTGCTTACGCATGTGGCGCGCGGCACGGACGAAGCGCTTTTTCAGGGTCCGGACGTGCCCACTTACACACTTCTGCGGCGGTTCGGTTTTTCGCACAAGATCATCGACCGCTTCTTCGCCGCGTTTTTTGGCGGCGTTTTCCTTGAAAACGAGCTGCAAACCTCCGCGCACTTTTTTGAGTACCTGTTCCGCATGTTCGCCGCCGGGGGCGCGGTGGTGCCCGCCGAAGGCATGGAGCGTATCCCGCAGCAGATGGCCGCGAAACTCGCGCCCGGCACGCTGGAGCTTCAAACACGCGTGGACCGGGTCGAGCGCCGCCGCGAACGCTTCCTGGTCCGCGCGGGCGGCCGCGAGATCGAAGCCAAGCAATTAGTTTTTGCCGTGGCCGAGCACGCCCTCAAGCCGCTTGTCGCCGACCTGCTGCCGCCGTCCAGGGCCAAGGTGGAGCGCGCCTGGAACCGGACCACCACGCTTTACTATGCCGCGCCCAAAACGCCCATCAAGGGCCCCATCCTCGCGCTCAACGGCGAAGGCCCGGACGGCGGACCCATCAACAACCTCGCCGTTATGAGCCAGGTGTCGCGCCGCTACGCGCCGCCGGGGCAGGAGCTGATCGCGGCCGCCGTGGTGGGCCAGGCCCCCGCGAACGACACCGCGATGGAGTCGCTCGACCGCGGGGTGCGCGAGCATGCCGAGCGCTGGTTCGGCGCGGAAGCGGTGTTCAGCTGGCGGCTGGTCGGCGCATACCCGCTTGAGTACGCGCTGCCGCTCGCGCGCGGGACGCAATGGCAGGCGAGCGCCACCCGGCTCACCGACAATGTGTACGTGTGCTCGGACGCGCAAGAGCAGCCCTCGCTCCAAGGCGCGCTCGCTTCAGGCCGGCGCGCGGCGGAGGCGATCCTGGCCCAGCGCGGCCGCCTCCACTGAGCTTTTGACGCCGGGAGCCCGGTTTGGTACAAAAGTGGAGGACGTTCCGCAGTAGCTCAATGGCAGAGCATTCGGCTGTTAACCGAAGGGTTGTAGGTTCGAGTC
>CAXTSB010000011.1:36680-45549 GCA_964246845.1 uncultured Acidobacteriaceae bacterium | reverse complement strand
GCCTTTCCTGGGCAATGTGATTCCGGCCGGGCGCATCAGCCCGCAAGCGCGCGCGCTGCTCGGCTACCTGCCCGGGCAAAACTTGCCCGGCATCTCGCGCAACTACCAGCTGCTGACCAGCGCGCAAACCAACTCGACCGCGGTCGGGCTTCGGTTCATCCATACGCTCGGGTCGTCCTCGGGCGGGTCGCCGCTGGGCGGGCTCATCCGCCAGTACATCGGCCAGAACAAGGGCGTGCAGCAGAACTTCCATGTCAACTTTAACTACTCGCACTCCGCCTCGGACAACCTGAACATCTTTTCCGCGCTGGGCGGCAAGACACAGGTGAACGGTCGCGAGGTCGAGGTGGGTTACACGCTCTCGAAGGACCGGCTTTCCAACAACTTGACCCTGAACTGGAATCGCGCGACCACAAACGTCACCAACAACTTCACCGACACAAACGACGTCGCGAACGCGCTCGGCATCGGCATCTTCTCGGGCCAAGCGACCAACCCGCTCAACTACGGTCTGCCGAACATCACCCTCACGCAGTTCACCGGCTTCGCGGAGCAGCAGCCCTCGTTCCAGGTGCAGCAAACGCTCGCGCTGTCCGAGGCGAGCTCCTGGTCGCACGCGAAGCACACGCTGAAGTGGGGCGCGGACGTGAAGCGCATACAGCTGAACCTGCTCGGTTCTCCCTCGCTGATCTCGACCGGCTCGTTTGTCTTTTCAGGGCTCATTACACAGCAGCCGGGGTCGAGCGCGGTCTCGGGCGTCGGCAACACCACGCAAACCGGCACTGCCCAAAGCGGTTCCTCGCTCGCCGACCTGCTGCTGGGCCTGCCGCAGCAGACGCGCCTCCAGGCCACAAACGCGAAAAGCTACCTGCGCGAAAACGTAATTGAGGGCTATTTCCAGGATGACTGGAAGGCGCTCGCTTCCCTTACGCTCCAAGCCGGGCTGCGCTACGAGTATTTCTCGCCGTACTCAGAGAAGACTGACCGCCTGGCCACGCTCAACCCCAGCGCGGATTTCACCTCGGTCGCGACCGTAACGCCCTACGCGGACAGCGTGTTCCCCCGTTCGCTTGTGTCTCCCGAGAAGAACAACTTTTCGCCCCGGCTCGGCTTTGCCTGGCGCGCCGCCAAGAACACGGTCATCCGCGGCGGCTACGGCATCAACTACGCCACCGGGCAGTACAGCAAATTCGTGCAGCAGTTTGCGTTTCAGCCCCCGTTCGCCGATGTGCAGACGAATGAAACCACGGCAGGCGCAGCGCTCACGCTGGCGAACGGCTTTTCCGCCACTGGCCAAGCCGAGGGCAACTACTCGGTCGACCGCAACTACCGCCTCCCGTACGTGCAGGTGTGGAACCTAAACGTGCAACGCACGCTGCCCGGCAGCACGGTGCTGAATATCGGCTACAACGGGTCGAAAGGCACACGGCTCAGTATTGTCGATGCCCCAGGGCGCACCGCGAACGCGACGCTTTCGGGCATCTTTTACGATTACGAGCAGGCCGTCGCATTTTCTAATTACAACGCGCTGGCTGTGAGCCTGCGTCGGCGCTTATCGAAGGGTATTGCGCTCCAGGCCACTTACACCTACGCGCACTCGATCGACAACGCGACCTCGGTCGGCGGGGTGGGCAATGCGGTCGCGCAAAACTGGCAGGCGCTGCTGGCGGAAGAGTCGAACTCGTCGTTCGACATCCGGCATCGGGTCACGGGCAATTTTCTGTATGAGCTTCCTTTCGGGTCGGATAAGTCGTATTTCACGCGCGGCAGCATGGGAAAGCTGCTTGAAGGGCTGTCGCTTTCAGGCACCTACACCATCGCGAGCGGCGAGCCGCTGACCCCGGCCTATGTGGCTTCGGTCAACGATGTCGCACGCGGCAGCACGGGCTCGCAGCGTCCCGACCGCGTCCCGGGCGCGTCGTTGACTGCCGGGGCCGGCAACGCGGCCCAGTGGTTCAACACGTCGGCGTTTGCCGCGCCCACCGGCGTCTACGGCAACGCGAGCCGCTACTCCATTGCCGGGCCGGGGACGATTCAAGCGAACGCCTCAGCGTCGAAAACCGTGAACTTCGGGGACACACGCTCGCTTGAAATGCGCGTCACCGCCGATAATGTCTTCAACACCATCCAGTACTCGTCGGTGTCCACCTCACTCGGGTCCAACGATTACGGGCAGGTGACGGGCACGGCAGCCACCCGGCAGTTCAACTTCCTCGCGCGGTTCCGGTACTGATGATGCGTACGCTTCTGCTCTCCCTTCTCTTGGCGGTTCCGGTTTACGCGCAGGAACCCCAGCCGGCCTCGCCCGGCTTTACGCTCAAGGTGCAAACGGACCTGGTGCTGACCGACGTAGTGGTACGCGACCGCAAAACCGGTCAGCCGGTGAAAGGGCTCACGCGCGACGACTTCACGATCCTGGAAAATGGAAAGCCGCAGCGGCTGGTCTCCTTCGACCCGCAGGATGTGGACAGGGCGCTCGCGATTCCCGACACGGTTGCCGTAACGGGCCGGGCCGGGGCCGCCGCGGCCTTGGGCGCGAGCGCCGAGCAGCAAGCCGCGCAGCTGCGCGACCACCGCTTGATCGTGCTGTTCTTCGACACGACCTCGCTGCAGCCCGACGACCTGGCCCGCTCGCAGCAGGCCGCGCGGGACTACATCAACAAAACCATGCAGGCGGCTGACCTGGTCAGCGTGGTTTCGCTCGGCGGCACGCTCTCGCTCGACCAGGACTTTACCGCGGATAAGCAACTGCTGCTGCGCGCGGTGGCCAAATACTCCGGGGGCAGCAGCAACGATTTCGCGCTCGCGGGCACCTCCAGCAGCAATCAGGTGGAGGACACGACCGGCTTTACCGCCGACAATACCGACTACAACGACCTGAACACCGACCGCGAGCTGTTCGCCATCCAGTCCATCGCGAAGGCGCTGGGGCCGCTGAACCAGAAGAAGTCGCTGCTGTACTTCTCGGGCGGCTTGCAGCGCGACGGGGTCGAAAACCAAGCCTCGCTGCGCGCGACCGTCAACACGGCGGTCAAGAACAACCTGTCGATCTACAGCGTGGACGCGCGAGGGCTGGAAGCGGTCTCGCCGCTCGGCGATGCGACCCAGGGCTCCTTGCGCGGCAACGTCGCCTACACGGGCGCGGCGGCGCAGAATAATCAGGACGCGAATTTCAACACTCAGGAAACGCTCGCGACGCTCTCGTCCGACACCGGCGGCAAGGCGTTTTTCGACAACAACGACTTCGCGCCCGCCTTCCAGCAGGTGCAGGACGATACGGCGAGCTACTACGTGCTCGGGTTTCGGTCGACGGATACGTTGCGCGACGGGCGGTTCCGCAAGCTCGAAATCCGGGTCAACCGGGCTGACGTCAAGTTGAGCTACCGACCGGGCTATTTTGCTCCAGCGGACTTCCAGCACTCAAACGGCGAGCAGCGGGAGCGCGACCTCGAAACGGCGCTCAACACCGACCTGCCCGCGACCGACCTGCCCGTGTACCTGCAGCCGTTCTTTTTCCGCGATGCAGCCGACAAGTACGCGGTACCGATCGCGCTGCTCATCCCCGGCTCGCAAATTCCCTTTAAGCAAGGCGGCGACCGGGACAAGGCCACGCTGGACGTGATCGGGAACATCAAGGACTCAGCCGGCCGCGTGTTGGAGCAGGCGCGCGACACGGTCAAGCTCGCGGTGGCGCAGGGCGAGCAGGTGCGGGCGAAAAACATCCAGTACGCGACCGCGTTCACCCTGCCCGCGGGCAAGTATCACGTCAAGTTCGTGGTGCGGGAGAACGAAACAGGCAAGCTGGGTTCATTTGAAACGGACATTACGGTCCCGGACCTGGGCAAAGCGCCGCTCAAGATGAGCTCGGTGGTGCTGGCTTCGCAGCGTGTGCCGCCCGCCGGGAAAAAAGGCGGCGACAATTCGCTGGTCTACGCGGGCAGCCAGTATGTGCCGAACCTGCCGCACGTGTTCACGCGCGACCAACAACTGTACTTTTTCTACGAGGTGTACGACCCGGCGAAGTATCCCGCGTCCACTCCCAGCGACACCGCCCCGGCCGCCAAGCTCGCGGGCAAGCAGCGCGTGTCCACCTCGATCGAGCTGCTGCGCGGGAATGTGAAGGTATTCGAGTCGCCGGTGGTCGACGCGGACGAGGTCAACCTGCCGGGGAAGAATGCGGTGGCGTTCGCGTTCGCGGTGCCGCTCACGTCGCTCGAAGACGGGCAGTATACGTGCCAGGTGAACGTGATCGACGATGCGGGCGGGACGTTTTCGTTTCCCCGGACGGCGTTGTTGGTGAGGGGTGGGGCGGCTGTGCTGGCACCTGCCGCACCTGGAACAACACCCGCTGCTCCCGCACCGTCCGGCACGGCGAGCCGGTAAGCTTGAGCCATGGAGATCAAGCGCGCAGGTTCGCAGCTTCCCTTTTCCGGCCCGCCTGACTGGTTTATCGGCATAGTCGAGGTCACGCCGCTGTTTCAAGCGCCCGCCCCGGCGCGGGTCGCGGGCGCGAGCGTCAGCTTCCAGCCCGGCGCGCGCACGGCCTGGCACACGCACCCGCTGGGGCAGACGCTGGTCATCACAGAGGGTCTAGGCTGGGCGCAGCGCGAGGGCGGCCCGGTCGAGGAGCTGCGTCCTGGCGATGTGGTGTGGTTCGCGCCGGGTGAGAAGCACTGGCATGGGGCCACGGCGACATCCGGGATGACGCATTTAGCCGTCCAGGAAAGCTTGGGTGGAAAGAATGCTGAGTGGCTGGAGCCGGTGAGCGACAGGCAGTATCGCGTTTAGTTCCTATCTTCTAGTGTCAGGAGATTCCGCCGCGAGAAGCGCACTACATCAAGGTTGAGAGCAGGACCGGATTCAATTACTAACCTTAAGGTAAGCAGTTGCGCTCGGTATGTAAAGCGACTCTCAATTATTGAGTTGCGCTTTACGCAATTAGACTCTGAGCTCTGCGAGTCGGCATTGCTTCCGTCTCGAAGCTACTCCAGGAGGTCGGCCTCTGAGCAGCTGCAGCAAGAAAACAGCCGCGATAAGCGGTGTAAAGAATACAGCAAAGACCATCCACATCCACCCTCTATGCCCTTTCTGATTGGCTAGGTGCCAAATGAAACAGCAGAGAGCAAAGTACCAAAAGAAACCAAGTAGCCAGAAAAATAATAAGCCTCCGAAAAGAGCGTTAATGGCAGAATCTGCGCTGTTATCGGTTTGCCTTTGATAGCTATTCAGCACTAAAAGCAGCAAAATCTCCACATTAAACTCCCTATCAAACGAGTCTGAGCATGCCGGATTAATCAACTGCATCGACATTATCACCGTCTTTGAGGTCAAGAACATTACGGAAGTAATGTAGCTGCCGCACAGACACGCTCTAAGTTTGCAGACGTGGATCAGAGCATTTTTACGATGACAGTTCGGGTGGGTAATTTGTGCCATACGGACAATGCCGGCACCCCGACCCGCAGCAGAACCCGCGCTTGCGGTGGTACTCGGCCGTGAAGACCAAGTACTCGCCGTCCATGTAGTAGTCCTCTCCCTTGACCAGGGACTCTTCCGGCGCGGGCTCAGTCATGCGTGGGCCTCCAGGGCAAAGCCGGTTTGCGTGGGCGGGGGCGCGGCTTCCAATACGCGGGCTGCGGTCGAAGCGAGTGCTTCGTGCGTCCAGCGGACGGTGCGGCCGGCGACGGCGGGGACGCGCTCGCCCGGAGCCGGTCCGGGAACGACGATGCCGATTAGATTGAGCGGATCGGCGGCGGCGACGGTCACGTCTAGGTCGAGCCGCAGCCCCCCGCGCCGGGCCGCGCGCAGGCTTTCGACGGCTTCGGGCAGCGCGAACTGCTCGCCCGCGAAGCCTGAGACGAACCGACCCCCGCGCGCCTCGCCCCGCGCTTCCATGCGGCGCAGCATAGGCTGCAGCTCGCGCCACTTGGGGATGTTGGCTTCGCGTTCGAGCACGTCGCGGAACACCACCCCGTACCGGCGCAGAAGCACCGCGCAAGCGGAGTGCAACTCGCGGTCGCGCCGCTCGGCCTCCGCGCCGGGCGACTCGGGCTCGCGCCAGCCTTCCTCGGGTACCAGGAGCGACCAGCGGCCCGCGGCCTGGCGGGTCCGGTTCGCCGAAGTCCGGCCCGGCGTTGGCGCGGGCCGCTTGCGCGGATCAATCAGCAGCCGCAGCGAGTCCCACCCGTCCGCCGTGAGCAGCCCGGCGGCGACCAGCTCCCACAGCGCACGGTCGAGGTCCGGGAGCGAAACACCCAAACCCCGCGCCAGGTCCGCCGCGAACATCGCCCCGCGCTGCCGCAAGCAGCCCCGCACGCGCAACGCGAGCTCGGACAAGCAGCAGGGCAGGTTCTCCTCCGGCACCCGCGAGGCGGCGAGCGACGCAGCGAGCCAGAGAGCCTCCTCGCGCATAAAAAACGTGCCCGGGGCCATGCTGGTGGGGACCACGCGGCGCGGCCCGCCGGAGTCGGCCGCGAAAAACGCCGGGTGCGGCGACACACGGCCCCAGCCCACCACGCCCGCCATGCAGAGCGCGTCGAGGGAGCGCGGGTCGTAGCCGGCCACACGCGCCGGCAGGAGCGAGCGCTCCCACTCAACCGCTGGAGCCTCAAAGCCTTCCAGGCCGCGCAGGGCCTCCAAAACACCTTCCTCCCCTGTCAGTTGTGTTTGCGGCGCGACATGCTGCCAGCCGAGCAGCCACTGCATATACACGGCGGGGGTCGCGGGTTCCACTGACTTTCGCAGGGAACCGAGGGTGCGCTTGTGGATGCGCTGGAGCAGGCGCCGATCGCACCATTCTGTATCCAAGTCGCTCATCCTGAGCGAAGGCGTGAAGTCGCCTAAGCCCGGCGGAGGCTCGGGCCCGCCCAACAGTGCGGGCCCCTCGAACCGGCCCCGCAGGAGCGTTCCGGCCACCTCCATGCGGAGCAGCTGCTTCCACACCTCGCCCGAAGCCACCCCAAGGAGCGCGCCCAGCGAGCGCGCCGTTGCGGGGCCGAGCAGGCCCATCCACCCCTGCACGGCCCGGCGCAGGATTTCGTCGGGCGGGTGCTCCTCGACGGCCACCAGCGGCAGGGCCTGCTCGGGCATCAGCTCAGGCCGCAGCGCCCGCACCCACCCCAGCCGCTCCGCGGTGACCCAGAAGCGCTTACCGTCGGCCCCGAAAACAACCGTCGCCCGACGGGCCGCCTGCAAGCGCCCGAACAGCCCGCGCCAGGCCGCCACCTGCGCTTCCGGCGCGAGCACCAGTCCCAGCAGCACATCATGCAGCTCATGCTCATCCCGCACATCGGGCCAGGCCTCGGCGCGCACCTCGGCGACGGCCTCGGGCGAGAGCCGCCCCCCCTCACCCAGCACCCCATCCGGCACCGTCCGCCGCAACGAGACAGCGCGCGCCCGCCGCTCTTCAAGATCCGCGTCGTCGAGGAAAGCGTACGGCGTCGCGTTCAGCAGCTCATGCGCGAATTGCGAGGGCGTCGTGGTGTCGACCGCCAGGCAGCGGACTTCCCCCGAGTCGATCCGCTTCAAAAGCTCAGTCAGCCCGTCCAGGTCCATCGCCTCCTGGAGCGTGTCTTTCATCACCTCGCGCACCAGCGGGTGGTCGGGCACCTCGATGTCGCCCTCGATGTTCTCCTGGCAGGCGGCAACCTGCGGGAACACGTTCGCGAGCAGATCGTCGGAGCGGGTGCGAAGGATCTGCGGCGCGACCTTCTTGCCGCCCGTGAACCGCAGCAGCTGGAGCGAGCGGCAGGCGTCCCAACGCCAGCGCGCCTTGAAGATGGGCGAGGTAAGCGAGGCTTGCTGCAGCAGCTCGCGCACGGTGTGCTCGGTGAGGAATTGGAAGACGTCAGAGAGCGGAAACGAGTGCTGCTCGGCGAGCGAGATGTTCAGGCCGTTGTCGGTGGCGGCGGCTTGGAGCTCGAAGTTGAACCCGCGGCAAAAACGCTTGCGCAGCGCCAGGCCCCAGGCCTTGTTGATGCGGCCGCCGAAGGGCGCGTGCAGGATGAGCTGCTGGCCGCCGCCCTCGTCGAAAAAGCGCTCGGCGATGATGGTGTCGAGCGTCGGCACCGCGCCCAGCACGGCACGGCCGTCGACGATGTAGCCGATGATCTGCTCAGCGGCCGCGTCGGACACACAGCACTCTTCGCGCAGCCAGGCGGCGGTCGCGGCCACCTGCGGGTGCACTTGCGAAATATACCCGGGCAGCACGTCCGGCGTTTTTTCCGCGACAGCGGAGCGCAAGGAAGACACAAAGCCGGACAACTCCATCGAGCGCTGCGGCGCTTCGCCCTGCCAGAACGGAATGGACGGAGGCTTTCCGGCTGCGTCCTCGACCAAGATGCGCCCCGCGCTCTCGACCAGCGTGATGCGCCAGCTCGTGTTGCCGAGCAGGATCACATCGCCGGGCGAGGAGTCGATGGCGAAGTGCTCGTCGAGCGTGGCGATAGGGACGCCCTCAGGCTGCGCGATGACTTGGAAGATCGCGGTGTCCGGGATCGTGCCGCCGTTCGAAACAGCGGCCAGCCGCGCCCCGCGGCGCGCATGCACGACGCCATGGACGCGGTCGCGCAGGAGCCATGCGCCCCAGGTGCCGCGCGCGCTCACGATGCCCTCGCTCAGAAGGCACAGCAGCTCGTCAAAGCACGCACGGGTAAGCGAGCGATACGGGTAGGCGCGGGTCGCGAGCGCGTACAGGTCGTCCTCGCGCCAGGGTTCGGCTGCACAACAGGCCACGATCTGCTGCATGAGCACGTCGAGCGGCTCGGGCGGGATCTCCAAACGGTCGAGCACCCCGGCGCGCATCGCCTGCACCAGCGCCGCTGTCTCGAGCAGGTCGTCGCGCGTAGTTACAAAGAAGCGGCCCTTGGGC
>CAXTSB010000011.1:11729-36670 GCA_964246845.1 uncultured Acidobacteriaceae bacterium | reverse complement strand
CCGCCAGTGGCCCGCCCGGCCCACGCGCTGCATCGCGGGGGCGATCGCGCGCGGCGAGTTCACCTGGCACACCAGGTCGATCGCGCCGATGTCGATGCCGAGCTCCAGCGAGGCGGTCGCAACTAGGCAGCGGATCTCGCCCGCCTTCAACTTCCGCTCCGCCTCCAGCCTCAGCTTTCTGGATAAAGACCCGTGGTGGGCCGCGACGTTTTCTTGGCCGATGCGCTCGCCCATTTCGTGCGCCAGCCGCTCGGCCATGGCGCGCGTGTTGACGAACACCAGCGTCGAGCGGTGCCCGAGCGCAAGCTCGGCCAGGCGCGCGTGCACGGACGCCCAGATGCCGCGGGAAGCGACCGAGCTCAGCTCCTCATCGGGGATTTCGATGCCCAAATCCAAAACGCGCCGGATGCCGACTTGCACCACCTCGGCAGGCTCGCCCGCCCCGGCGAGGTACTCGGCCATGAGCGAAAGCGGGTTGACGGTGGCGGACAAGCCCACGCGCTGCGGTGCTTTTGCGCCGGTTTCCCGCACCAGAACGTCGAGGCGTTCAAGCGAAAGCAGCAGGTGCGCCCCGCGCTTATCGTCCGCCACCGCGTGGATCTCATCCACGATCACCGTCCGCACACGCCGCAGATTGCGCCGGCTACCCTCGGCCGTCAGCAGGATGTAGAGCGATTCGGGCGTGGTGACCAGGATGTGCGGCGGCCGCTTCAGCATCGCCTGCCGCTCCTTGGGAAGCGTGTCGCCGGTACGTACGCCGGTGCGGATTTCCGGGCACAGATAGCCGTGTTCGAGCGCGAGCGCTTGGATCTCGCGCAAGGGCCCGTCCAGGTTCTTTTGCACGTCGTTGGAAAGCGCTTTGAGCGGCGAAACGTACACCACTTCCGTGCAGTCGCCGAGCGTGCCGGCGAGCGCGCGGCGCAGCAGCCCGTCGATCGCGACCAGAAACGCCGCGAGCGTCTTGCCCGAGCCGGTCGGGGCGGAGATCAGCGTCGTTCGGCCCGCAAGAATATGCGGCCACCCTTGCACCTGGGGCTCAGTGGGTGTGTCGAACCGGCGCGTGAACCATTCCACCGTGACCGGGTGCGCCCAGGCGAGCGGGTCCGCCCCCGGGGCGGGGGGCGCGTCCACACGGTCTACAAAACGCGCCAGCATCCCGCCATTCTAGACTTCGCGCCGCCGTACCGGGGCACGACTTTGAAAGCCTTCAGTTGACGCCGCCCGCAAGGCGCGGCAGAATAAGACCTGCTCCTTCCCTGGGTTACCCGGGTCGATTTCAGGGTCGAGGGGGAGCCGCGAGTGGGCCTGTGGCGCAGCTGGGAGCGCGCTTCCATGGCATGGAAGAGGTCATCGGTTCGATCCCGATCAGGTCCACCAACAGCTTTCAGCTGGCGTTCGGCTAATTCGACTTAACCGCAACCTGCTTTCCTGTTTGTGTTTCCAAAGCCGCGAGCAGTTCGCGATAGGACTTTCCGTTGAGCTGAAATACCGCGTACTGGGGCGCGTTGCCGCTGCTGTATTCCACGGTCAGGAACTCTTCCCTGCCCACCCGCTGGGTAAACGGCCGGTGCAGCCGGGCGATGCTGTTGTCCAAGCGCAGCGTATTGATTGCGGCATAAGGAATCACCACCGGCTGTTGATCCTTGTCGCTGAAGGTGAGCTGCTTGGTGCCCGCGTCCAAGCTGAGCGTGCCCTTGGTCTTTTCCGTATGGGCCGCGTCGGCCTGCCGAACATAGCGCGCTCCTCCGAAATCAACAGCCGCATGGGCGGATGCGGCTGAAAGAGATAACGCCAGAACCAACCCGCTGAACAGTGCCGTGTTGCGCTTCATGTGATGCCTCCTAGTACGTTTTGCGTACATGTATAGGATGCGGAGACTTCCCCCGCGATTCACTGAATCGAGACCCCGCCGGCATAAGTTAGAAATGAGCGGTTCCGTTTACCCGGCATCGGCAAGGTATTGTTTTTTATCCGACTGCTAAGTAAAGCGGCTGTGCTGGCTTTGGTCTATTCACGCGCTGTTTCGCGGGCTTCTCAGCTTTGCTGCTGCGGAATAAAAATTACGCCCGCACCGGCCCGTAGGCTGCAAACGAACAACTTTATCCGAACCGGGTTTTCCATGGCCGAGCCGACCGTTTGAGGTACTTTCCAGGAAGCGTTGATGTAAGTAAGTCGAGGCCGCACGCTGACATTTCCGATGCTTGCGCTGCTGCTCACCACGGAGTTGTCGTCGCGCAAACCTTTCGCGGCAACACCAACGGCAGCATCGTGGATCCTTCGGCGCGGTCGTGGCTGGAGCAAAAGTGAGCACCGCCGAGGCAGCCACCTCTTCTTTGCATGAGGCGGTGTCTTCCGGCACGGGCGAGTTTTCCTTGACGACCTCCCTGCCGGGGCTTACACCGTCAAGATCCAACCAAACGGACGCGTCGCTTTGCAGGCCGCCTCAGGAAAGATCGGGAAAGCGCTCCCGCAGTTCGGCCCAAACGCGCTCGTGTACAGCTTCGACATACCCAAGCGCATCCACGGCAACAATGCGCTCGGGCTCGCGGAGGGCGATTTGCCGATAACCCCCGTGCACCCGCTCAAAAAAGCTCCGGTTTTCCCGCTCAAACGCGTCGGCCAGCCCGTCAGGCGCTGCTTTGCGGGCCCGGGCGCGCGCCAGGCTTTGCTCGGGCGCGAGCTCCAGCCAAAACGTGAGGTCAGGCCCGAAGCCGCCGAGCAGCGCGCGCGCCAATAGGCGGACCGGCTCAGAGCCGAGGGCGCGGCCCGCTCCCTGGTAGGCTTCGCTCGAGTCGACAAAGCGATCGCACACCACCCACGCGGCCCGCTCCAGTGCGGGTCGGATCCGTTCAGCGACGAGCTGCGCCCGCGATGCGAACATCAAGGCAAGCTCCGCTGAAACGTCAAGCGTTCCCTTCTCCGCGCCGAGCAAAAGGGCGCGCACCTGCTCACCGAACGGCGTCCCGCCGGGCTCGCGCGCTTCGATGACCTCCCGGCCTTGACCGCGGAGCCGGGCTGCGAGCAGCGCGGCTTGCGTGCTCTTGCCGCAGCCGTCCAACCCTTCAAAGGTGAGGAAACGCCCGGCGCTCACAGCCGCGCCGTCTTGCCCGAGTAGCCCCGTGTCATAGCTCCACTTTCTGGTAGGGTACCGCGGACGACGAAGTCGCGGAGATCCGCCGGGTAAGCGCCGGAGATCTCGCCTGCAACTTTCGTTATTTTTACTGCTTGCATCGTCCCCATGGAACCGCCGCGGCAGGCCTTGGGTGATGCCCTCGCTTCACCGGCATGAATCAGCTTGAACGGTTTTATGGACTCCAAACCAGTGATTTATCTCCTTCCTGAACCAGCGGGACGAAACATGTTCGCACTTTCGATGCCGGGCTGCGTCTTTGTGGAAGTCGGCACAGTGCCTCGCGCGCCGTCCGAGCCGCCGCGTGCCGCACGGCCGACTCTGCCTTGAAGCAGAACAAAGCAGGCCAGCGCGAGCGTCCCGTCACAAACAAGGCTGGCGGAGGCCGAACCGCGCCATCCCCAACGCGGGATCAGCAGGAAGTTGAGCAGCACGTTGAGCGCCGCGACACCGCCTTGCGCGGCCGTGCGCAGCCATTGGTTGGCCGAAGCCGTGATCGCCGTTCCCCAGGCGTAGTGCAAGCCGCGCACAAGGGGCAGCAGGCACAGCCATCGCAGCGCCTCTGTGGAGCCCCGGAACGAAGCGCCGAACAGCTTGGGCACGAGCGGTGCTCCCCAAAAAAGCCCGGCGGCGGCGAGCACTCCATAGGGAACCGTCCAGCGCAGCAGCGAGCCTGCGCCGCGCGCGGCTTCCGCCGGACCGCCCCGCGCGCCCTCGCGGAATAAACGGGGCGAAGCCGCCGCGAACAGGCTGATGATCGGCGTCGAAACGACGTCGAGGATGCGGTAGGCCGCGCCGTAAATGCCGGCTTCGTTGAGCAGTCCCGCCGAAACCAGCATCGACTTGTCGATATCGTTATAGACGGTGATCGCGGAACTAGAAAAGGAAAACGCCAGCCCCTCCGCAAGGTGCGCGCGAAGGAGGCGCGGCCGCTGCGGGCAGCCCAGCTTGCGCGTGACCAGCACACACGCGGCAAGCGCGACGAGCAGCGATGCAAGGCAGTACACCCGCGCCCAGGCAAGCATGGATGGGTGGACGGCGTTGAGGAACAGGAACCCCGCGGCAAGCGCGCGCGCTGCATTTGTGAGCGCCAGCAGCTGCGCGCTCCAGCGTGTAAGCCCCGCGCCCTGGAACGCGCGGCTGCTGAGTTGGGTGAGTTTGCCGAATAAACCGTCGGCAATCGCGAGGTAGGGCAGCAGGTTCCGCAATGCCGGCGGCAGAAACAGCTGCCCATACACCCAGACAATGCCGAGAAGACACACAAAACCGACCCCGGAGACCGCGAGCGCGCGGGACCAAACTTCAGGAAAGCGCGTGCGGTCGCGGGAAATCGTCCGCAAGAGCACCATCTCCATGCCGAGCGAGGAAAACTGCGACAACACCCCGATCAGCGCGGCTATCCCGACAAAGGCGCCATACCGCGGCGCGCCCAGCAAGCGTCCGATCAGGAGGAAGTATACGGCCTGAAAAACGAGCGCGCATCCATTGCCCGTGAAGAGCCAGAGCGCTTGATTCCTGAGCCGTTCGCCCGCGGGCAGCCCCGGGTGCTTCGCCGCTGTAGGCTGGTTTTCTACAGTTTTGATATCCGGATGCAGCATGGGCGATGTCCGTGCCGCCATCAGTACGGGCCTGCGCCGGACTTCATCGTAGATTTCTTCAAGAAGGCCGGTCTGCATGCGGAGGTTGAATGAGCGCTCCACCCGCTGCCTGCCGTTGACGCGCAGCTTATCCGCGAGTTCCCGATCCGTGCAGAGCCGCTCCAAGTGCAGCGCCAGCGCACCCGCATCGCCCTCGTCGGAGAGCAGCCCATGCTCCCCGTGGGAGATAAGCTCCGGAATGCCGGAGTGTCGGGTAGACGCGACAGGCAGACCCAGCGCGAGCGCCTCTAAAAGCACGGTCGGTAGTCCTTCGGCGTCGCCGTCGGGCGCGGTTTGGGACGGAGCGGCAAGGCACCGCGCCCCCAACATCAGCGCCCGCACCTGATTGGGAGTTTGCACACCGAGAAAGCGCGTTCCGCGTATATTCCGAGCCGCGTAGGCTTCCAGGGCGGCACGCTCGGGCCCGTCGCCCGCGACGGTGAGCCGCGCCGACGGAAGCCTTTCCTGCAATTCGGCAAAGGCTTGCAGCAGAGTGGCGCAGCCCTTTTTAGGGACAAGCCGGCCGACGAATATCACTTGCGGGTCGGGGCAGAGTTCACCGGCAATGGGAAGGGCTTCTGTTGCAATCCCGATGGGCAGCACCCGCAGCTTGCGGGGAGGGTAGCCGACCGTAAGCGCGCGCTGCCGCACTGCTTCGGATACGCAAAGAAACATCGCCGCCTCGCGCCAAAGCTGTTCACGGCGTGCGAGAAAAAAGCGGCCCCAGGCATGCGCGCGGTGCGCTTCATCCGAGCGCATTACGTCATATCCGTGCAGGGTGACGACCAACGGCACGCGCAGTCCGTGCGCGAGCGGAAGAGCCTGCGCGCCGTCCACGGCAAAATGCGCATGAACCAGCGCGGGAGCGTGGACGCGGCAGTTGAAGGGCAGCCGCGGCGCAAAGCCGGTCCGGCGGAAAAAGAAGCGTTCGGCTTGGGAAAGCGTCCCCGCGACCGGACCGGGCAACGGCAGCGAGGGCCGGCAGCGCCGGAAGCCGGCAAATACCGGCCGGTAGCGCTCCAGCGATGCAGCCTGCGCGGCGATAAAGGTTTCCGAGGGAGGCAGCAGTTCGCTGCGGAAGATCAGTGCTGTCTGCCTCATACAGCCTCTCGCGAGCGGACCGCGGTCCAGCGCTGCTTCCAGCGAAGGAACGGCAGCTCCCATGCGTGATAGCTGACAAAGGCCATGCCGGTTGTCAGCAGGAGCGCGCAGGCCTTTTCCGCAGCGAGTGCCGAAAAACTGAACGGTACGGCGGCCCGGCGCGCCAGCGCGTTCGCAAGAAAAAATCCGGGCTCATGAAAAATGTAAAGGCCGAAAGAAAGCTGCCCCAAGCGCTCCAGCACCTTCGGGCAAATCCGGTCGGCAATGCCGAAAGCCGCAAAAAACAGCGCCGTTGCGCCTAGTGCAACCAGCAGATAACCGCCGCAAAGCGAGGCTGCGGTGTGAGCAGCAGATGCTTTGAAGCGGCACAGGCCGCTCGCGGCAAGAATGGCGGCGGTTCCGGCGGCGGCCAGTCCGCAGCGGACGCCGGCATGGATTGCGGGCACGCGCCCCGCAAGAAAAATAGCCGCCGCCGCGCCCAAGGCAAGAAACTGAAACTGCACGCCGCTGTTCACCCAGGCGGTGACGTGAAGTGTGCCTTGCGCGGCGGTGTGGACCAAAGCGAAAAGCAGGCCATACGACGATGCAACCACCACGCCGCAGCCGGCGAGAAGCACGCGGGGCGAAAAAGCGCGGCGGAGCAGCGGCCAGAGCAGGTACCACTGCTCCTCGACCGAAATGCTCCATAAGGAGCGCATGGGGGTAGTGATAAGCGGGTGAAGGGCGATATACCAGTTGCCGGCCAGGAACAGCGAGGCGAGCAAGCGTCCGGACTCGATGTGAAAGCCATGAAAACGGAGCCCGAGCAGGCCGTACACGGCCAGCACACCTAGGTATAACGGCCAGATGCGCAGGATACGCCGCAGGTAAAACGATCGAACCTCGATGCCGCCGGTCAGCCGCTCCTCGCGGCGCAACAGCTCCGTGATCAGAAAAGCGGAAAGAAAGAAGAAAACGGGAACGCCGCAGCTTCCCGCGCCTTCCAAAACTACGAGCAGGCCCGCGGGCAGCAAGCCATGAAAAGAAAGCAGCGCGTGCGAAGCCCAGACCATCCCGAAAGCGCAAAGCCGCAGACAGTCCAGTTCGGGCCGGTAAAAGCGCTCTCGGGTGACAACGCCGGTGTGCTTCGCCAAATCTAAAGCCATGGGCTGCTCCCTGCCTGCTTCGGGATCCAGCTGCCCCGGACAGTCTGAGTAAGCCAAACGTGAGGCGAGCGAGGCGCGGCTGCCGCGACAGGCACGATTCTGCGGACGGTGCCGCGCTGCCGGGCGAGCACCTCGATGCGCACAAGCGCCGTCGTATATAGGACCCAGAAAAGGCCGTTGAACGAAAGCAGCGTGTTCTCATCGAAGTCGTACAAGGCAATGAGGAGCAGCGTGCTCGCGGGCCATGCTGCTTCCGCGAACCGTCCGGCCCGCAGCTCCGGCCACAGGAGAACAGCCGCGCGGAGATAGCCGAGCAGGAACAAAAGGAGGCCGCCCGCGCCCAGTTCAAGCCAGAGTTCCAAAAACCCGTTGTGGGCGTGGAAAAGTACAAAGCGTAGGGCAACGACAACATCCCAGGAAGGCGCTTGCGCACCGCGCCAGAACGCGGAAAACCCATAGCCGAGCCAGGGCCGGCGAAGGATGGCAAGCCAAACCTCTTGCCAAATGGCAGTGCGCCCGGTCAGCGTCGCATCGCGCCCGAAAAGAGGCGCAATCTCTCCAAAGTTTAGGGTCGCGAACACGGCGGCCGCCGCGATCGCCGCCGCTGTTCCTAAAAAGAAAGCAATCCGCGTCCCGGCTGTGAACCGGCAGCTCGCGCAAAACACACCAAGAGTAAGCAGTACAAGGCAGGCCAGCCCCCAAGCGCCCCGCGAACCGCTAAGCACAAGCTCTGCCCCGAACAGCAGCAGCAGAGCAAAGCGGCCGGGCTTGAAGCGCCATGTGCAAACGAGAGCGGTCAAGGCGAACACCATCGCGCGGCCGCAGGCGTTTTTCTGAGTAAACACGCCTTGCCAGTCGCCGGCATGCCCGGTTGAGGCATCAAGGCCGATGGATGGAAAACCGACGGCGAGCGCGGCCGACCAAACGGCAAGCAGGGCAAAGCTGATCCGCAGCAGCTTGAGAAAGTGCTCTTGTGTCAGCCCAAGCGCGAGCAGCGCCCCAAAACCGGAGGCAAGCGCGAAGGGGATTACGCGGCGGCCTGTCAGGGATGGTGCCGCGGACCAGAGAACCGACAGCATGGCCCAACCGGTGAGGAGCATGGCCGGGAGCAAGAGCGGGAGCGAGCGCGCAAGGAGGCCGCGGTACGCGAGCAGAAACGCCGCTAAAGCTGCATTGACCAGCAGCTGCGATCCGATGCCGACGGCTGCTTGCAGGCCGGTGGCCGGAGCGCCGGTCATCTCGCTTGCCTGGTTCGGCGCGATCCCCGGAATCGCGCCGGCAACTCCGAAAAACATAAACAGCAAGACGATTGCCGCATCCTTAAGCGATATGCGCGCGAGCAGGTGCATCGTCAGTAGGCCGCGTAGATGATGGCCGAGGAGGCCGAAGCTGCAATGGAGGACGCGCCCAGGGCAACATTCTTGCCGAAGGAAAACGGCACGTAGATGATGTCGTCGTCTTTTAACGCGAGATCAGGTTCTTTGCCGCGTTCAATATCGTGAAGGCGCAGGGGTTCCTCGGTGCGTGCGCCGTTCACCGTCCGGAGCAAGCGGGCACTGTTTTCAGAAGCTGTCCGAGTCGCTCCGGCAGCCAAGGCAAGCGCCTGAAGCAGGCTCATGCGCGAGTCGTCCTGCATCAGGAAGCCTCCCGGTCGGGCGACGTCGCCGAGCACATAGACGATCCCGGCTCGGGGTACCAGCACCGTATCGCCCGGGAAAACCTGAACGGTATCCGCTCCTATCTGCCCTTCGGCATCGCGGGGAATGAGCATGGTAACAGGCGCGCCCTCGCGGCGGCGAACGGTGACGTGGCGGTCCGCGGCCTTGGTCAGCCCGCCCGCGCCGGCCAAAACATCCAGCAGGCTGCGCGGGCTGGTGAGCGCAACGGCTCCGGGGCGCTGCACCTCCCCGAGCACCTCCACCTGTTCGGTGTGCGATTCCTCAACAAAAACAGAAACCTGCGGCTGGTTGAGAAAGCGGCCATCGCGGTAGCGCGCGGCAATGGAATTCGCGGCATCAGCGGCGTTCAGGCCCGCGACCTCAACCTGCCCCACCAGCGGAAGAGTGACCGTTCCGGCGTCCTTGACCCGCACCTTGCTGTCCAGGTCGGGCTCACGAAACACATGGATTGCAAGCAGGTCTCCCGAGCCGATGCGGAGGCTTTCCGGCCGAGCCTGCGCCCACAAAGGCAGTGCAAGCAGAAGCACCGGCAAACTAGTTTTGAGGTTTTGCATAAGCGCCTCCCGTGTAGCCGAAATATTGGCGGTACTCATTGCAATCGGCTGAAATCGCGTTCAGCACCACACCCACCGGGGCAGCACCCCGCAATACTTGCAAACTGCGCTCGACGGCGCGCGGCGTGGTTTGCCCATGCCGGGCGACCAGCACGGTGCGGTCGCAGTGCGGGGCGAGCAGAACCGCGTCCGTGACCGGCAGAACCGGAGGCGCGTCCAGGACAACGACATCGTAATTTGATCGATACGAGGCAATCAGGCCGGCCAACCCGGGCGAAGCAAGCAGCTCAGAAGGCAAAACCGGCGTTTCCCTGCCGGCTAACAGATGGAGATTGGGCCACTCCGGCCAGGGCTGCTGCGCGGCTGAAGCCTCATGGCCGGCGAGCGCGGAGGCAAGCCCCTCGTCCTGCATCGGCTTGCCGAGCGCATGAAGCTGGGGACGCCGCAGGTCCGCATCGATCAGCAGCACTTTCACGCCGGTCTGCGCCAGTACGCCTGCGAGGCTTTTCGCGAGTGTGGTTTTCCCTTCATGCGCAAGGCAGCTGGTGACGAGTACGACCTGGCATTTTGATTTCGGGTCGGGCTGCCTGAGGGCGGTGCGTAGGCCGCGTACTGCTTCCACGTAGCTGCTGTCCTCAGAAAGCGGTTGATTCGGCCTTGAACCGGCACATCGCAGCGTGGAGGCCGTCGGCAGGACAGCCAGCAAAGGCGCGCCTGTGCAGGCTTCCAGTTCCGCCGGCCCATGCAGGGTGTCGTCGGACAGCTCCCAGAGCGCCGCGAGGGAGCAGCCAATCAGAAAGCCGATTCCGACACCCGCACCCAACCAAAGGAGCAGGTTCGGACTGGAAGGGTAATTGGGAGGCGGCTCCTCGGCAGGGCCCACGAAAGCCATGTCGCTCGCGCGTAATCCCTGGAGAAGAACGGCCTGCTGGAGCTTCGCTTCTAGGTTCCGGTACAGTGCGCGGGCATTCTCGGCTTCTTCGCGGGCCAGCAGGTAATCCGCTACGGCGCTGTTTTGCTGTCCCGCGACTTTCTTTTGTTCGTCAAATGCTTTTCGCGCGGCGGCTTCGGCGCGTACGGCCACCTCCCAATCTGTGTGTGCGCGTTGGCCCAAACGTGTAGTTTCCGCGCTGATGGCCGTTTCAATATCGGCAAGCTTGGCCTGCTCTTCAAGGAGCTCCGGATGGTTCGGCCCATAGCGCTGCTTGCTTTTCGCGAGTTCGGAGCGCGCCTGCGCTTCCTGCTGCCGCAAGCCTTGCAGCAGCGAGAGCGAACTGTTGATCGAAGCAACCGAACCTGTACTTGAGTTGCCGCTCAGGCTCGAAATAAGTTCAGGGCTGCCGTGGGCGGCGACCTGGTCGATGCTTTGCTTCAAAATGCGGTTTGCTTCCGCATCGGTCAAACTCTGGTTCAGGTTTGTCAGCCGCTCCAGCACGACATTGCGCGAAGCATCCGCGCCGAAAACGCCGGTCCCGCGCTGGAGCTCGGCCGCATGTGCTTGCGCCCGCTCTGCGCGCGCGCGCAGCTCTTCCACTTGATCCTTGAGCCAAGCGACGCCTTGTAGGTCGGTGCGCTCCGCGAAACTCGCGTCCATCAGCGCCTGCACGGCCGCGTTCGCAACCAGGGCGGCCCGTTTCGGGTCGCGGTCGCTGTAGCTCACATCCATCAACCGTGTTCCGGCAAATACCTTGATCTTTAGGTGCGATTTAAAGATGCGCTCCGCAACATTGCGCCGGTTCGGGGCGCGCGAAAGCGGGACGGACAACGGCTCAAGCGGTTTGCTCCATGGAGTGTGCGGCAGTCGGAAACCAGTACCGGCGGGCTTTGGCTGGAAGTAGTCGGGCGTGTTTTCAAGGCCGGTTTCCTCGATCACCCTTTCCGCTAGAGCCGGCGAGCTCAACCGGGCAGCTTTTGTCTGCAAGGTCGTGTTGAAGTCCAGGGAGTCGGTCGAGGCTCCCGAAGCACCCTGCCCTGAAACGTCGGTGTTCAAGCCGAAAGCGCCGCCGTCCTGTTTCAACACTTCAAGTTCAGCCGTGGCGCGGTAGCGCGGCGCGTTTACAGCCCAAGCCAAAAAGGACAGAAGCGCCAAACCCGCCGTCGGCCAAACGATCCAAAACCGCCGTCGCCGCAGAGCGGCCCATGCCGTGCCGAAAGTGGCCTGCCGGACGGGAAGCACGGATTGGAAGTCGGCATTCATACGTCGCTTGAATCGCACACAATCGTGGTTGAGCAAACGCTAGCATGTGAGTGAGGAATCAGCTACGTTACGTAAGTTTTGCCGCCACATGAGAATTATTGACATCCGACACACAAAACCGTGTAGATAGGAGGAGAAAGCAAACCAAGGAGTTTCGGGCAGCATGGCGTACCCGCGGCACACAAACGGCCTGCTCACAGTGGGTCTGCCGGTTCATAACGCGATCGAGTATCTTCCGGAAGCGCTGGAAAGCGTGCTTTCGCAGTCCCTTGAGGACTTCAGAGTGCTGGCGATCGATGACGGCTCTACTGACGGGAGCCTGGAGTATTTGCGCTCCTTTCGCGATGCCCGCCTGCACGTGATTGAGCAGCAGCACTGCGGCATCACCTACACGCTCAACCGCATGCTGCGCGAGTGCGCCACACCGTGGCTGGTACGGCAGGACGCGGACGACCTGTCGGCTCCGCACCGGCTCCGGCGCATTGCGGACGCAATCGGGGAAGCGCCCAACGCGGGAATGTTTTATTCCAACGCCGCCTACCATCCGCAAGGCAAGAGCGTGGGACTGTACCGCTGCACGCGCGGGACGCCGGACCAAATCCGCTCCGTTGCCCGCTCGGGCTACCTGCCCGCGATCTGCCACCCAAGCGTCACCCTTCACGTAGCCAAAACAGCGGCGGTCGGCGGGTACCGGCCGGGCATTCAGTGCGAGGATGCCGATTTGTGGTGGCGCATGGCCTTGGCTTACGACATCCACTTCATCCCGGAAACCCTTGTCTACTTCCGCCAAAACGCCGGCAGCTTGACCACGCGCAACCTGCGGGCGCAAGCGCTGCACGGCCTTTATGTGCAGTACCTGCTGCTTTCGCAGCTCGGAAGCCGGATGCCGGAGAAGCTGAGCGACGTGGAAGGCGAGCTTGCGCGGCTGCTCGAAGAAACGCCGCTCATCGCGAAGGAGCGTTTGCGGGCATTCAACATGCACCTTGGGCAAGGGCAGATTTTTCAGGCGATGCGAGCTTTCGCCGCGTCCTTCAAAGCTTCGCCGTCCTACGTACTGGAGCGGCTCAAGGACGAACTGCTGCCTAAAGCGGCGATCAGCAACGGTATAGAACCGCGCTTATTCCATCAAAGGGAAGATTTGCTATGGCCGCAGCACACGTCGGCGTAGAACGCTCGGAGCGGATTTGGTTCGGCGCGGCGCCGGTGGACACGCTCAGCATGGAGGAAGCGGCGGCCCGCATTCTTGAAGAGGTGGACCGGCGCCGCGAGCTGCCCCATTCCGAACCCGTGCAAATCATGGGACCGAATGCATTTCTGGTTACGCTCGCGGCGAAGAATACCGCCTTTGCCGAAGCCCTGAGCCGGGCTGATTTCTGCCTGCCGGATGGAATGTCGGTGGTGTGGGGCTCCCGCTGGCTGGGCCGGCCCGCGCCGGAGCGTGTACCGGGCGGCGAACTGATGGAGCGCTTGTGCAGTCTCGCCTCCCCCAAAAGCTTTTCAGTGTACCTGTTGGGCGGCTTGCCGGGCGCGGCCGCGGGAGCCGCGCGGACGCTTTGCGCCCGCTACCCCGGCCTCCGTATCGTCGGCACGGACTGTCCGGAACCGGGCTTTCAACAGGATCACAACCGGAACGAGCTCATCCGAGCGCGCATCACAGCGGCCAAGCCGGATTTCTTGTTTGTTGCCCTCGGCGCGCCCAAGCAAGAAATCTGGATGCTCGATGAGTGCCCGACATTGCCGGTCGGCGCGGCAATGTCGGTCGGCGCGGCTTTTGACACGCTCGCCGGCTTACGCAAGCGCGCCCCAGCCTGGACGCACAACATCGGCTTGGAATGGGCTTACCGCCTCGCGATGGAGCCGCGGCGGCTTTGGAAGCGCTACCTGGTCGGCAATACTGAGTTTCTACTAATCACGGCGCGGGAACGGCTGCGTTTGCGTAAAGCGAAAAAGCAGATGCCGCACCGGTCAAAGGTGTCCTTTGCCCCGCCGAAATCCTCAAGCTCGGCCGTGGAAACCACGGACACTTCTGCCTTGACCGCACCGCGGCTTCAGGACGCAGCCCGGTCGGAGCAGCTTTAGAGCGACTGCCGGCTTCGGCTTCAGGTGAATAGCTGCTTCAGCGGCCCACGCCTGCGATTTTCTCCGGGAACCATGCCCTGACCAACTGTGAGAAGCTTCGCACTTTTCTGCGCATCTTCTGCGGAACCGCGAGAAAGGCCAGCATACGCAGCAGCTCTTTATCCGGCCTCAATCCGCCTTCGAGCGCGATCCTGAGCAAGGCCGCCCGTTCGCCGAGTGGGGCCGAACCGGCTTGAGCGGCGCATTCCGTTGCCAGAAAAGCTTTCCAAGCCTCCGGCGTGAAAAGTGCGCGCCGCGAGGCGGCCCACTCGAGCGAGAACTGCCAGTCCGCAACACGGCCCACGCTGTTTCGTTCCCCTTCCACATGAAAGACAGCCAGCGGCTCGGTTCCGACGAGCCGCACCCGCACTCCGGGCTCCGAGGCTGCCCGGAGAAGCCAATCCCAGTCCTGATGCTTTTTCAATCCCGGGCTGAACGGTACGCGCAGCAGCAGTGAACGCGGGGCAACCAGGGTCGAGGTTTGCAGCAGTGCGGAACCATAGCGCCAGCCTTGCCGACAAAACAAGTATTCCGACATCGGCTGCCCGGGGCGGTAAGGGGTGCGGGGCCACGTTTCTTCCCAGCCGGGAGCACGGGCAAGCACATGGCAGCTTAAGACCGGTTCAAAATCCCCGGAAAAGTCCTGGGCACATGCGAACTGTACAAGCAATTTTTGCGCCAGCCACAGGTCATCATCGTCCAGGAACGCAACCCACTTGCCGGTCGCGGCGCGCACGCCGATATTGCGGGCTTCGGCGCCACCGACGGATGCAGGCAGGCGGATTACCCGAGTTTCGGGACGTAAAGACACGGCCGCACCTGTTTCCGGGCCGTCCACAACCACGATCACTTCATGGGGCGGGCAAGTCTGCGCCCATGCGCTTTCCACAGCTTCGGCCAGCTGTTTCGGGCGGTTGCGGGTAGGGATGACGATCGATACAGTTTCTTCGGCGGGGTTAGACATAGGCTGTGGTGCGGCAAGCTTACAAGCCGCGGGCGCGGAAACCGCGTACACTTCGCTCGGGCGGGCTTACTTTAGTAAGCGCGCGGGAAAGCAGGTGCGCATGCGAACGCCGACGCGGGTAGAGGTGATCGGCTCCGGGCCGAACGGGCTTACGGCGGCGGCGATGCTGGCCCGGGCAGGCTTCGCTACAGCGGTGTGGGAAGCGCAACCCGAGCTCGGCGGCGCGTGCCGGACGCTTCCCTTGACCTTACCCGGCTTTGTCCACGATTTCGGGTCGGCGGTGCACCCGCTCGGGGCGGGCTCGCCGATCTTTCATGCGCTCGGGCTTCAGCAGCACGGGCTCGCGTGGGTACACCATCCCGCGCCGCTCGCGCACCCGCTCGACGACGGCACGGCGGTGACGCTGGAACGCGGGCTGGAGGAAACCGCCGAAGCACTCGGCCGCGACGGTAAAACCTGGAAAGGGCTGATCGGCCCTGTTGTCGAGGCTTGGGAAGAGCTCGCGCCGGAGCTGCTCGGGCCGATCCCGCACCTTCCACGGCACCCTTTGCTGCTGGCGCGGTTCGGATTGTTTGCCGCGCAGCCCGCGCGTTTGCTGGCCGGGCTGCTGTTCCGCGAGGAGCGGACGCGGGCACTGTTCGCCGGGCTTGCCGGCCACTCGTTTCAATCGCTGGACGCTCCGTTTTCCTCCGCCGTGGCCCTGGTGCTCGGCGCGGCGGCGCACGCGGTGGGCTGGCCGATTCCGCGGGGCGGGTCCGGGGCAATCACGCAGGCACTTGCAGGTGTTCTGGCTGAATACGGCGGAGCGGTGCGGGTTGGGTCTCCGGTAGGCTCGCTCGGCGAATTCGGCGAGAATGCGGTTGCGGTGTGCGACGTACGCGCCGACCGGCTGCCCTCGCTCGCCGGGGCGCGTTTGCCGGGCATGTTCGCGCGGCGGTTGGCGCGCTTCAAACCCGGCCCCGGCTCGTTCAAGCTGGACTACGCCCTCCGCGAACCGATCCCTTGGAAAGCAGCGGAGTGCCGCAGGGCAAGCACGGTACACCTGGGCGGCACCTTGGGCGAGATCACGCGCAGCGAACGGAACGTCCTGCGGGGGCATGTGCCGGAGCGGCCGTTTGTTTTGCTTGCGCAGCCCACCCTCGCCGACCCGACCCGCGCACCCGCGGGCAAGCATATCGCCTGGGCGTACTGCCATGTGCCGTTCGGCTCAGCAGTGGACGCGGCGGAGCGCATCGAAGCGCAAATCGAGCGGTTCGCGCCCGGTTTCCGGGAGTGCGTGCTGCACCGGACCGTTTCAGGTCCGCGTGCGCTCGAAGCCGCGGACGCGAACTTGCGCGGGGGCGACATCAGCGGCGGCGCGATGGACCCGCTGCAGCTCGTTTTCCGGCCGAGCGTGCGGCCGTATGCCACGCCCGACCCCCGCATCTTTCTTTGCTCCTCGTCAACCCCGCCCGGGGGCGGCGTACACGGGATGTGCGGCTGCCACGCGGCGCGCGCGGCTCTTAAGCACTGGGGCTAGCGCGTTCTGGACAAGTTTCTGCGTGTACAAGCCGCACGTGCCGGCTGAGGAATGCATTTACGAGCTGCTTGAGTCTTCCCTCTTGTGCAGCGTCGGACGGTCATCCCCGGGCTGCGCATTCGGATTCTGCGGGTTGGCGTTCGGGTCGCCGCCCGCCTTGCGCAGCGTCGGCCCATTGCCCTTCTTTTTATCGTCGAGCTTGCGCTTGTTTTCGATCCGCGCCAGGCGCGCCTTTACGTCGTCAAACTCCGAGGTCGTTTCCAGGTACTGGCCGCGCGGCGGGAGCAGGGTCGCGATCTCCTCCTGCGTGCGCGCGATGCGGTCGGGCGTTTGCGGATGGGTCTCGAAAGCCTTGGCGATCGCGCCCGGCTTGCGCTTTTGCAGGTTGTCGATTTTCTCGAAAAAGGAGATCAGCGCCTGCGGGTCGTAGCCGGCATGGTACATGTACTGGGTACCCAGGAAGTCGGCCTGCGCCTCGAACTCGCGGGAAAATTGCAGGAACGTGAGCGGCAGCGCAATGTTGCTGGCTTCGTAGATACCGTAGCCGAGCCCGCCGCCGACGAAGATCAGCGGCAGCGTGCCGAACTGCGCGTAGTTGGCGCGGGTTTGCTGGCGCACGGCGTGATGGGCGATGACGTGAGAAATTTCGTGCGCCATGACGCCGGCGAGCTCCGCTTCCGTGTCGGCGTTGAGGATCAGCCCGGAGTTCACATAAAAGAACCCGCCGGGCAGCGCGAATGCATTGATCTCGTCCGAGTCGACCACCTTGACCGTGAACGGGATGCGCGCGTCGGAGTTCTTGACCAAGTTTTGCGCGACGCGGTTCACGTACTCGGTCACCACCGGGTCGTTGATGAACTTCGTGCTTTTTTCAAGCTCGACTGAATACTGCTTGCCCTCGCCGATTTCGGTATTGGTCGAGTACCAGTTGCCTAAGCCGCGGCCGCCGATGTTGCGCGTGCCGATGGCGCTGACGTCTTCCTCGCTGCCCTGTTTGACGCCCTGCACGACGCCGTTCGAGCCGACCTTTGCCTCCAGCGGAACGGGCTTGGTAGGCTCTATGGGCTGCGCCGCTTTCGGGTCTTTTTTGCTTTTGTCGTCCGGCTTGGGAGCGCTCGGAGGCGGCGTAGGCGCGGGCGTGGTTTGCGGCACGGTCGACGGGGTCGGCGTTTGCCCGGTTTGGGGCGAACCGAACTGTCCCCAGCCCGTTACCGAGGATGCAAGCACGAAAGCAGCGAAGGGCAGAAGACGTTTGGGCATGGCGGAACCTTTCAACCGGGAAGCACTACTAAGCTGTTAGACACAGTATGCGCCGATCTGTTGCGGACGTATTTCGCCCTTTTCGACCGGCGAAACGCGGGCACCCGGGCGGAAACGCCTTACACTGGTGTGCGTATGGACTTCATGGCGGAAGCACACCCAAGCACCACCTCCCAAGCCGACCCGGCAAGCCCGGTCACCTTGGCCATCGACATCGGCGGAACCGGCCTCAAGATCATGACTCTGGACGCCATGGCCAAGCCGGTGACGGAGCGGCTGCGGACGGAAACGCCCATCAAACCGACCCCGGCCCGTGTTTTGGATGAGCTCGAAAAGCTGAAAGCCCAGGCACCGTCGTTTGATCGGGTTTCGGCCGGCTTCCCGGGGGTGATCAAGAGCGGGCGCACGCTGACCGCGGCCAACCTGCATCCGGAGTGGGTCGGGTTCGACCTGCAAGGCGCTCTGGAAAAGCGGTGGGGCAAGCCGGTGCGGGTGGCAAACGACGCCGCCGTGCAAGGCTACGGCGCGATCCGGGGCGAGGGTGTTGAATTGGTGATCACGCTCGGCACCGGCATGGGTTCGGCCCTGTTCACCCGCGGCCGGCTCGCGCCGGGCTTGGAGTTGGGCCATCATCCATTCTGCAAACGCAAACAGTACGAGGACTACCTGGGCCGCCGCGGCTTAAAAGAGTACGGGCCGAAAAAATGGAACAAGCTGCTCCAGAAGGCGATCGAACAGACCGCGCATACCTTTAACTGGGATTCGCTTTACATCGGCGGAGGCAATGCGAAGCTGGTGAATTTTTCACTGCCGGAGCATGTGAGCCTTGTTTCCAACCAGGACGGGCTGCTGGGTGGAATCAAGCTGTGGGCCGATAACGACGATAAACCCGAGTAGCGGGATGTTTTTATCTTGACTTCAAGGGACGCGGCTGCTTAACCTGCCGGTGCCTGGAACCGTCCGCGCTTCGCAAAGCTCTCCAAGATCGGGCGGCTCAACTTCAGATGCTAGGAGCTGTGTATGCGCGTTTCTTCGATCCGCCTTGCCCTGGTCGTCTTTTCTGCAGTTTGCCCCCCGCTTACGTCACCGGCCCAGAGCACTGTTCACACGTATGTCAACGGCCAAACCGCAGGGCCGTCTAACCTGCCCTATATAGCCATCCAGAAAACCACGGATGTTCAAGTACTCGCCGATGGAAACACGATTACCAGAACGTCTGAAACGAAAGAAGCTCGGGATTCTCAGGGCCGCACCATGCATCAGCATGCCCTGCAAGAGCCTTCGGGCGGAGGGCCTAGATACCTGACCGATGTTCTCGATCCGGTAAACCATACAAACCTGCATTGGGATTCCACCTCAAAACAGGGCTTTCTTTTTCACATGAATCAGCCGGTACAAACTTCATCTGCAAGCCATTCGACAGGAACTACTCAGCAGGAGACAGCTCCGAAGCCGCCCGCGCCCTGCCGGGATGTTCCCGGATTTGAGGAGCTTGGTACCGAAACCATTGCAGGCGTTTCCGCGACTGGTACACGCCGCACGAGAGTTATTCCGGAAGGCAAGGAAGGGAACAGCAAACCGTTGACGATTGTGGACGAGACCTGGACCTCTCCGGAGCTGCGCTTGACTGTTCGCCAGATACACGACGACCCAAGAACAGGCCGCCATACGTTGGAAGTGACAGAGCTGGATCGCGGCGAACCCGATCCCGCTCTGTTCCAACCCCCGGCGGATTACACAATCAAAGATCAGAACCCTGTTTCGCAGTAAGTCATAAGTTTGACTCGGTGCGGTACGTTGCACTGGTTCGTGCAACGTACTTGGGTTTACTGTTCGTAGTATTCCAGCCCCAAATGGGTGATCAGCTCTTCACCCATGATATGCCGCAGGGTGTTTTTGAGCTTGATCAACTGGATGAATAAGTCATGCTCGGGATATAACCCTGCTGCCGTTTGCGGAGCTTTGAAGTAAAAGCTCAGCCACTCCTGGATACCCGCCGCGGCGAGCTCCGGCGTGCGCTTGGCCAAATCCATGAACAGAATCAGGTCCAGCGCCAAGGGTGCCGCCAGAATCGAGTCCCGGCATAGGAAATCCACCTTGATCTGCATGGGATAGCCGAGCCAGCCGAAGATGTCGATGTTATCCCAGCCTTCTTTATTGTCGCCGCGCGGCGGGTAATAGTTGATCCGCACTTTGTGGTACATGTCGGAGTACAGCTCCGGATACAGCTCCGGCTGCAAGATATACTCAAGCGCACCAAGCTTGGACTCTTCCTTGGTCTTGAAAGACTCAGGGTCATCCAGCACCTCGCCGTCCCGGTTGCCCAGGATATTGGTCGAGTACCAGCCGGCCACTCCCAGCATGCGCGCTTTGAAAGCCGGGGCGAGCACGGTTTTGATGAACGTTTGGCCGGTCTTGAAGTCCTTGCCACAGATGGGCGTCTTTGTTTGTTTCGCCAGCTCGACCATGCACGGCAGGTCTACGGTAAGATTCGGCGCGCCGTTGGCGAAGGGAACCCCTTCCTTAAGCGCTGCGTACGCGTAAATCTGCGAGGGCGCGATCGCCGGGTCGTCGTTGTTCAGCCCCTCCTCGAACGCGGCCAGGGTCGCGTGCACAGCCGTCGGCTCGATGAAGATTTCGGTCGAACCGCACCAGATCACCACGACCCGCTCCACCGTAGCCGAGAACGCGGCGATATCAGACCGCAGCTGCTGCGCCAAGTCGCACTTCGACCGGCCCTGCTTCACGTGCGTCCCGCTCAGGCGCTTGACATAGTGCTGGTCGAAGACGGCCGGCATCGGCCGGATCGCCTCTAGAAACGGCCGGATGGTTTCCAGGTGCGGGCGTTCCAGCACGTTGGCCGTGCTCGCCGCCTCGTACATGTTTTCGTCGTAAATGTCCCAACCGGTAAAGACAATATCGTTCAGATCGGCGAGCGGCGCGAAATCTTTAATCAAGGGCGAGTGCTCGTCGGTCCGCTTGCCGAGCCGGATGTGGCCCATTTGCGTCAGCGAGCCGATAGGCTTCGACAAGCCCTTGCGCACTGCTTCCACGCCCGCGATCAGGGTTGTCGCGACCGCGCCCATCCCTACGACCATCACGCCTAGTTTGCCGGTCGGCTGCTTGGGCTTTTCCGTTGCTTCCATCTGCGTGTGCTTCCGTCCTTCATGCGCGAGGGGCGCTTTCGGGCAGTCTTTGCAACCGCCAAACTCACAGTCTCACCCGTCAGCGCGCAGCTTGGCAAGCTTCTAGGCGGCCGCCGGCTCCCGGCTCCGGCGCAAGTGGCTCCAGACAAACCATATAAGCCCCAGCAGCAACACAAGCTCCACCGCGACGTGAAAGCGGTGAAAGATTTCTTTGAAGCGGGGATCATTGTCCCAACGGTCGCCGAGCTTGGCACCCACGTACGCCAGCACAAAGCACCACGGCCAGGAGCCGAGGAACGTGTAGATATGAAACCGGAGCTGCGGCATGCGCGCGATGCCCGCCGGCAGCGCGATAAAGGTGCGGACCACGGGCAGTAGGCGGCCGAGGAGCACGGTCGCCGAGCCGTACTTTTCAAAAAACACAGTTGTGCGGTCCAGGTCGCGGCGGCTCAGCAGCACATAGCGCCCGAAGCGCTCCACCGCGGGCCGGCCGCCCCAAGCGCCGACCCAGTACGCAACCGCCGAACCCAAGTTGCACCCCAGCGCCCCGGCTGTCGCCGCGCCCCACAGAGTGAGGTGGCCGAGATACACCTGGTAGCCCGCGAACGGCATGATGATCTCGGACGGCAGGGGCACACAGGCCGACTCAATGCCCATGAGCAGCGCGACGCCCGCGTAGCCGGTCGTCCCGATAACCGCGATGATGAAGCCCGCCAGGGCTGCGATGATTTTCTCCGACATGCCCGGTCAGGATACTCTGTGTTCATCGACAACGAGGGAGCAAAACATGAGCCAGAACAAGAAAATCTCCGCCCGCAACCAGCTGCGCGGCACGGTGGAGGACATCACCCTCGGCGTGGTCACCGCGAAAGTGGCGGTGCGCGTCGGCGAAAACCTGATCGAAAGCGTGATCACCCGGCAAAGCGTGGAAGAGATGGGCTTGCAAAAAGGCGACCCAGTAACGGCGCTGATTAAATCGACCGAGGTGCTGCTGATGGCGGAATAGCAGAGCCGCGAACTTCTCTATACCCAGTTGGTAAATGTGATCCGCACGACGAACCCGTGTGAACCGATAGCAAGCTTGCTTCAAAAGTATTACCGGAAATACTGCCGCTTACAATGCCGTTTGTAGTTGCTTGTCGGAGCTAGAAGCAGTTTCGGGGCTTCTGAGATAGGCTGTGGACCGGGCTGTTTCATCGCATCGGAGCATCTGTTTGCGAAGGTGCACCCGCATCGAGTCCACCGCGCGCGGTGTCCGCACCAGTTCGTCGCCGCCCACCTTGACCTTCAGGCTTTCTCCGAGCGGACTCAGCACAAACTCAAGCTTGGCAATGGAGAAGCGCGCCTCCCGCCAGCCCATGTACCAGAACCATTCGGTGTAGTAGAGCCAGCTGCGCTCATTGAAGGCGCGGACGTGCGTGGGGTCCTGCCATGCGCCGCAGGACAGGTCGTAGGGCACATGAATGTTGAAGGTTCCGCCCGGCCGCAAAAGGCCGAGCGCTGCGGTCATGGCCGCTTGGAGGTTCGGGATGTGTTCCAGCACGTCATTGGCCAGTATTTCGTCGAACCATCCCGCCTCCAAGCGGATGCGGCCAAACCGCTCTGTTTCGATTTCCGCCGGCTCCGACATCGGTTGCGAGATGTCGAGCACCGCGTCGGGCCGCCAGTAGCCGTTCACGTCGACGTTTAAACAATCCGCGCGCCAGTCCTTGCCGCTGCCTAGGTTGAGCTTGCGCGGGAAATTTTGTGGAAGCGGCAAGGGCTTTTCCAGACTCCGGAGGGCAGGCCGGAGCAGCTCGGCTTGGCCGCGCTCGCGAAACAGCATCTGCGCCCGCAGCTCTAAAACTCGGCGCGCTTCCTCGTTGGCTAGAAAGCTGTGGCAGCCCTCCACCAGCTGTTCGTAGGGAAATACCGCGACCGCGCCGGCAAGCCTGCCTAGATCCGGCGAGGGCTCGGTGATAACCGCCTTTGCGTTCGCGAGCAGGTAGGAGACCCGCACGATCTCGAAAACCTTGGATTCGTAGTAGTGCACATTCAAGACCAGCTTGGAGCGCGCGATCAAGGCATCCCGCTCAGCCCCGTACACGCCGAAGGCATGGTGGACGCGCACTCCCGCCGCTTCCAGCGCCGACAAAACCCGTTTCCGTCTTTCGTTTAAAGAGCCGTAAAGCAGTACATCAATGTCCTGCTCAACCGTCGGACGGATGCGCTCCAACACCGGCGCAAACCCGATCGGGACCACTTCTACCGGCGCGAGCGGCCGTACACAAGTCCAGAAGGGTAGATTCAGCTCGGAGTACTCCCAAACCCGCACCCGCGAGGCCAACGCCGGATACCAGGCCGGCAGCTCCGCCCCACCCAACTGCTCCAGGTTGTAGACCACCGTATTCGCGGGCAGGGCCAGCGCTTCCGCTTCCGGCAGCAGATGCGTGCCGAGCACGATATTGGTCGCCCGCGGGTCAAGGGTGTTTTCACCGATCACGGCACCATGGCCGAGCTGCTGCAGTCCCCATTGCAGCCCTTCGGCGATCTCGCGGAAACACTCCGAGTGCGCGTAGCCGGCTGGTCGGACCAACACGATATGGAACCGCTGCATACCCACCCCGTTCGGCCTAGTGTCCGTCGATCGGCGCGAACCGGCAACGGTACGGAAGTCATGTGCGGGCGTCCGGGCTTGCCGGCATGCCCCCTGCGATAAACTTAGATCCACGGAGCAAGCACATGGCAGAAGCAGTCGCAACGCCTGAAACCGAAGCGGTCGAAGCACCCGCGCGTGCGGAAAAGAAGCCGGTCCGCCGCCAGATCATCGGGTTCACGTTTTACAAAGTCCGCCCGGAGTGGCGGCGTTTGCCCGCGGACGAACGCGCCGAGCACACCCGGCTTTTCGCCGAGGTGGTCCAGCGCTGGAACCAGCCCGGCCGTTTGCTTTCTCTCAGCTACTCGACTGTAGGTCTCCGGCCCGACACCGACATGGTCCTGTGGACGATCTGCTACTCGGTCGACGACCTGAACGAGATGCGCGCGGAGCTGCTCCGGAGCCCGCTCGGCGGGTACCTCGAAACGCCCTACAGCTATCTCTCGATGACGAAGCGCTCGCAGTATCTGATCGGCCATGAGCACGAAGGCCAGGCTGACTCGCGCGGCTTTCTGCGCCCCGGCGGCCAGCGCTACATCTTCATCTACCCCTTCTGGAAGACCCGCGCCTGGTATCTGCTGCCGCAGGAGGAGCGCCAGCGCTTGATGAACGAACATATCCGCGTCGGGCATGAATTTCCGCGCGTCAAGCTCAACACCACTTATTCATTCGGCATCGACGACCAAGAGTTTGTCGTCGCGTTTGAAACCAACTATCCCGAGGACTTCCTCGACTTAGTCCAGCGGCTGCGGGAGACCGAGATCAGCCCCTATACCCTGCGCGACACGCCCATCTTCACCTGCATCCGCATGACGCCCGAGGACATGCTCGCGCGCCTGGGGTGATGCGAAGATAAGGCGTGCTCCCATTTGTCGACCTCCAAGCCCAGTACCGCGCGCTCAAGCAGCAAATCGACGCCCGCATCCACCAGGTCCTCGACCACGGCCAGTACATCCTGGGGCCGGAGGTTGGGGAGCTGGAGCAGCGTTTAGCCGCGCGGGTCGGCACCGCGCACTGCATCAGCTGCTCCAGCGGCACCGATGCCTTGCTGCTCGCCTTGATGGCGCTCGGGATCGGCCCGGGCGACGAGGTCATCACCACCCCGTTCACGTTTTTCGCGACCGGCGAAGTGATCTCCCTGCTCGGCGCGGTTCCGGTGCTGGTCGACATCGAGCCGGATACGAAGAACCTCGATCCCGCGCTGATCGAAGCCGCCCTCAGCGAGCGGACCCGCGCCATCCTGCCCGTATCGCTGTACGGCCAGCCGGCCGACATGGACCCGATCCGCGCATACGGCATTCCTGTCATCGAAGACGCCGCGCAAAGCTTCGGGGCGATATACCGCGGGCGGCACTCCGGGGCGCTCGGCGCGATCGGCTGCACCAGCTTTTTTCCATCCAAGCCGCTGGGCTGCTACGGCGACGGCGGCGCGTGCTTCACCTCGGACCCCGGGCTTGCCGAAAGGCTGCGGCAGCTGCGCGATCATGGGCAGGAGGCGCGCTACCGCCACGGGTCGATCGGGATCAACGGCCGGCTCGACACTTTGCAAGCGGCGATCCTGCTGGCCAAGCTCGACGTGTTCGACCGCGAGCTGGTCGCCCGGGGCGAGAACGCCAACCAGTACTCCGGCGCGCTGCTCGCCCTCGAAAAGAAAGGAAAGCTGCGGCTCCCCCGAGTGCGTCCGGACCGCACCTGCGTGTGGGCGCAGTACACGATCGAGGTCGACGACCGCAACCGCGTTGCCGAGGCGCTCCACGCGGCCGGGGTGCCGACCGCCGTGCACTACCGCGCGGCGCTCCACCGCCAGCCTGTGTATGCCTCGGGCGCTGCGCCGCACCGGGTCGCGGGCGCGCTGC
>CAXTSB010000011.1:0-11719 GCA_964246845.1 uncultured Acidobacteriaceae bacterium | reverse complement strand
GCGCGCTGACGCACGCGGAAGAGGCATCCGCCCGGGTGCTGAGCCTGCCCATGCACTCCTACCTGAGCCGCCCGGCGATCGACCGGGTCACGCGCGCACTGGAAGCCGCCTTGATCGTCTGACATCGACATCCTGAAACGTTCGCCGGGAAACAGGAACAAGCGTTTGATTACGTTCTCACGAACATCCTCCACAGGCGGCGGCAGCCGCGGCCCGCAGGGCCGGCCCGCAAAACAGCAGCCCGCCCGATTTCGGGACAATTCATAACCTGTTCACAATGAATGACTTGCAAGCAGCGGCCAAACTTTGGTGAGACTCAGCACAGTAAAAGTCTTGCCAACCCCATAGCCGGGCAGGTACTTTCTTATCCGCAATGGGTCGAGCCGCGTCTTGCCGGCCCGCTGTAGTGAGGACAAACGATTGACACATACAAGCAGCATCGCAATTTTTCGTGAGGCAGCAGCACGACGCGCCCGCTTTGCCGCAGGGGTAGCCATGATGACCGGGTGCATGCTGCTCCCGGCGGCTCCCTTCGCCGCAGCGCAGAGCACCACCGCCGACATCCTCGGCACAGTCACCGATCAGGCGGGCGCGGTTCTGCCCAACGCCAACGTCACCTTGACCAATCTCGACACCAAGGAAATCCGCACGGCACAGACTACCGGCGCGGGCGATTATGACTTTTCGCAGCTCGGGCCAGGCAACTACTCCGTTTCGGTGAAGCAGAACGGTTTCAAAACGTTTGAAATCGGTATGGTCACCATCGCGGCCGGCGACCGTGCCCGTGAAGACGCGAAGCTCGACGTCGGCTCCGAAGGCGAAACGGTGCAGGTAACCGCACAAACTCCCGCTCTCCAGACGGACAGCTCGGACGTCGCGTCCACCGTTACGGAGCAATCGGTGCAGGATTTACCGCTGAGCGGCCGCAACTACATCGGCTTGGTGCAGATCACTCCCGGTGCGAACGAAGGTCCCGGAAACGGCTTGACTTCGGGAGCACGCCCGGACGATCGCCGGCAAACGTCCGCCGTGGTCGCGAACGGCCAATCGGAAATCTTGAACAACCAAACCGTGGACGGCTTGGATAACAATGAGCGGATCATCGGCGGCATCGGTATCCGGCCTTCAATCGAAGCCATAAAAGAAATCAGTGTGCAGACCAACGATTACACCGCTGAGGTCGGACGAACCGGCGGCGCGGTCATCAACATCATCACTAAATCAGGCACCAATGCCTTCCACGGTTCCGCGTACGAGTTTTTCCAGAATGACGCATTGAATGCGAACCCTTTCCAATTCGGCGCGACGCAGGCGAACGGCACGCCGCTTCCGAAGCCGCGCCAGCGGCAAAACCAGTTCGGCGGTTCTTTCGGCGGCCCAGTTGTCAAGGACAAGGTTTTTTTCTTTGGTGCCTATGAAGGCCTGCGACAGGTTATCGGTGAAAATCCGGCGACGTTTCAGACCCTGACTACGACCGACTACAACATCCTGCACAGCGGCAATCTCGCGCAGATCAGCTCGCAGCTTGCGCGCGGCGGCGCAATCGATCAAGCCGGCTTAAACGTCGCCCTGCTTTATCCCCTTGCAAACACCCCCGTGAACCCCAATAACCCAAATACACAGGGCTTTACCGCATCACCGACGTTCACCCGCAACTCCGATACCTATGACGGCCGCGTGGACTGGCAAATTGATCAGAAAGATTTGATTTATGGCCGGTACACATATAACACCGTCCCGTCAAACTTTCCCGGCTTGTTTCCGGCAGTGAACCAGAACGGCCTGAATATCGCGCCAGGTGGGGCGATCTTCAACTTCTACGGCCAAGCAAATGACGGCGCGCAGAATGCACAAATCAACTTCGTGCGTACGATCAGTCCGACAGTGCTCCTTCAACTCGGCTTCGGCTACACACGGGTGAATAATCAATCGCTGCCGTTAAATTACGGTGAAAACGTCGATAACGCGCTCGGCATCCCTGGAATTAATCTTGGTGATCCGACTACTTCAGGCCTGACCCCGATCGGCGTTTCCGGCTTCAACGACATCGGTGACGGCGCCTTTATTCCGATCATCGACATCGACAATACCTTCCAGTGGCAGGGTTCCGTTTCCATCACCCGCGGCAAGCACAGTATCAAGACAGGCGCTGCCCTTCTTCGCCGTCAGGCTACCAACGTCCAAAACAACTACGGCATCGGCAACTACAACTTCAACCCGCTTACAGGTGATCCGACCGGAACCGGCCTAGCCGCCCTGCTCCAAGGTAATTTCACCAACGTACAGCGTTCGAACTCGCTTGCACCTCCGCACTATCGGGAGTGGGAACCGAGCGTATACGTGCAGGACGACTATCACGCGACGCAGAACCTGACATTGAACATCGGTCTGCGCTATGACGTGCTGACGCCGTTTACTGAAGCCACGCAGAACGCCCTGACCAACTTCGACCCTGTTGCGGGACGTCTGCTGGTCGCGGGGCGCAATGGAGTAAATAACTACGGCGGCCTGAGCACGACCTACTCCAATGTCGGCCCCCGGCTCGGGTTCGCCTTGACGCCAAAGCCGGGCCTTGTTCTTCGCGGCGGATACGGCATCTCGTATTTCCAAGGCAATTACACATCCAACGGCTCGGAGAAAGCGCAGCCGTTCGTATCTGACTATCAATGCACCAACGGCAGCTGCCTGGTTAATCCGGCAACGGGAGTATCACCCACCCGGCTCGCACAAGGCTTGCCGGCACCCGCTCCTTCGGACGCGGCAAACCCGAGCGGCAGCTTGAATGATGTGCTGAATGCCAATTTCCGCACTTCCTACATCGAGCAATTCAATCTTGGTATCGAGAAAAGCTTCGGGGCTAATGTCGTCATTCTCAACTATGTCGGCAACGTCGGTCGCCACTTAGCGCAAATCACCAATGACCAGAACGCCGCACCGGTAATTTCCAACTCAACCCTTGCAACGCTTGCTGCTCAGCAGGGTGTCACGCCCGCGCAAGAGTACAACCTTCTGCGTCCGTATCATACGCAGCTTCCAAACGTAACCCAGATCGGGCAGTTCACTTCAACTGGTGCGTCAAACTATAACGCCGTACAGGTGTCACTTACCCGCCGTACCACCAAGGGCCTTACTGTAGGGGCCAACTATACATTGGCGCATGGATTGGACAATGTGTTGGCTTACAGCAATGAAGTGAACGACGGCTACGGTTTGGTTCCCACGCAACTAAGCACGCTTGAATACGGCAACAGCGATCTTGACTTGCGGAACCGCCTCGCAGTCACGGCCAATTATGCTTTGCCGTTCGGTCAGAACCTGACCGGCATCAAAGCAGCGTTCGGCAAAGGCTGGCAAGGCAATACGCTCCTGCGTTGGGAGAGCGGTCTTCCCTTCACCGTTCTTCAAGGCAACGGCGTGGCAAGTACTACAAGCTCTTCCACGGGTAATTCGCGTCCCAATCAACTTCGTAGAGCAGTTCGGAATGGGAGCAACATCAATCAATTCTTCGACATCTCCGGAGCTACATTCGCGCCGCAGCTGTCGGGAACCGTCGGCACGGAATCCCGCAATCCAATCTATGGTCCACATTTCCGTCAGGTTGATCTTTCCGTGTTCAAAAGCTTCCCTGTCTATAAGGAATCGACTCTTGAATTCCGCACGGAAGCCTTTAACGCCATCAACACAACCAATTTCGGCAATCCGAATAACACCTTCAACGCGGTGCAAAGCAACCCGACTGCAAACCCGACAGATCCTGCCGCCAATGTGTACAACTACGCTTCCAATAACGTAGGGCAGATCACCACGACACAGTCCAATTACGTCCCCCGCCAAATCCAGTTCGCGCTGAAGTACCAGTTCTAGCTTCAGCCTTCACCCAACAGATAAGCCCGGCAAACCAGCCGGGCTTTCTTTTGCTTCCAACGTGCCCGAGTCCCTCCGCCTATGCCCGACAAAGCCGGTTCCCAAGTCGATGCGCAGCTTGCCCGCTACCGCTCCATGCGCGACTTCGCCGTCACCGCCGAGCCCGCGGGCGGGCGGGGCGAGTTTCCCGACGGCACGCTGCCGTTTGTGATCCAAAAACATGCCGCCACCCGGCTTCATTACGATTTCCGCCTCGGCTGGCGCGGTGTTTTGAAAAGCTGGGCCTGCGCAAAAGGCCCCAGCTACGTGACGAGCGACCGACGGCTCGCGGTCGAAGTCGAGGATCACCCCATCGAGTACGGCGGCTTCGAGGGCGCCATCCCCCAAGGCGAGTACGGCGGCGGCACCGTGCTCGTATGGGACCAGGGCGCCTGGGAGCCGCTGCCCGGCACCGACTTTGACGAGGGCCTCAGGAAAGGCTCGCTCAAGTTCACCCTCCACGGCGAAAAGCTCCAAGGCCGCTGGACGCTGGTGCGCATGGGCGGAAAGGCGGCAAACGAAGCCAAGCCGAACTGGCTGCTCATCAAGGAGCGCGACGGACGCGAACGGCCCGCCGACGCGCCCGCCGTCACCGACGAAGCGCCCGACTCCGTCATCACCGGGCGCAGCCTCGCGGAGATCGCCGCCGCCGAGGATCACGTGTGGCACTCCCACGCGGTTGAAAAGCCTGCCGGTGCCGGGGCCCGCAGCCGGCTTCAGCGGAAGATCCAAGGCCTGCGCGCCAAGCAGGAAGAGAAACCCACGCCCGATCCCGCCGCCAAGGGCGAAAGCGCGCCGCCCGAGCCAAAAAAGCCCTCCGCCGGAAGCACGAAGCAGCCCCGCCGGACCGCGCAAAGCGGGTCCATGCCGTCCTTTATCCCGCCGCAGCTGGCCACGCCCTCCGCCGCTCTCCCGCCCGGCCCCGCATGGCTCCACGAGCTCAAGCTGGACGGCTACCGTATGCAGGCGCATCTCCGACAGGGCAAGGCGGTTCTGTACACGCGCACAGGCCTGGACTGGACCTACCGCATGCCCGCGGTGGCGCGCGCCGTCGAGCAAATCCCCGCCCGCGAAGCGATCCTGGACGGCGAGCTCGTGGTGATCGCCGACGGCACGGCGAATTTTTCACGGCTCCAGGCCGCGTTTGAAAACGGCGGCGCGAACCTGAGCTATGTCGCGTTCGATCTCCTGTACCTCGACGGACAGGATCTCCGCGCCGAACCGCTCCGCGCCCGCAAGGCCCGTTTGGAGCCGCTCATGAAGAACGCGGGCCCCGCCCTGGCCTACAGCGCGCACCTCCAGCTCGACGCGGACGAAGTGTACGCGCACGCATGCGGCCTCGGCGCGGAGGGCTTGCTTTCAAAGCAGGCCGATGCTCCCTACGTGAGCGGCCGTTCGGAAACCTGGCTCAAGCTGAAGTGCCTCCAGCGCCAGGAGTTCGTCGTCGCCGGCTTCACCCTGCCCGGGGACGGCGGCGCGGGGCTCGGCGCGCTCCTGCTCGGCTACCATGCCGACGGCAAGCTGATCCATTGCGGACGCTGCGGGACGGGCTTCTCGCATACCGCCGCGCGTGACTTGCGTGGGAAGCTGGAACCGCTCCGCCAAGCGAAAACGCCCTACGCGCACCCGCTTGACCGCTTTCAGCGGCGCGATGCCCTGTGGGTAGAGCCCACGCTCGTCGCCGAGGTCCAGTTCAGCTCCTGGACCGACGACCACCAGGTGCGCCACGCTTCTTTCCAAGGCTTGCGCTCCGACAAACCCGCCGCGGAAGTCGCGCGCGAGCAGCCGGTGCTGCCCGCTCCTGATGAGCCTGGGCCCGCGCCGAAGCGTACGGCGGCAAAGCTCACCCATCCCGACAAGGTGCTCGACGCGCAATCCGGCGTCACCAAGCGGCAATTGTACGAGTACTACGAGCAGACCGCGCCGGCGCTGCTGGCACAGTTGGCGGGCCGCCCCACCTCCATCGTCCGCTGCCCGGACGGCGTGGGCAAGCCTTCCTTCTTTCAGAAGCACATTAAAACCGGGCTGCCGAAATCTCTAACGTCGATCGGTGTTCCCGGCGATGCCGACCCCTACATCGGCATCAGCAGCCCGGAAGCGCTCCTAGCCCTTGCGCAGCTCAATGTTCTTGAGTTTCATCCCTGGCTCTCGACCGACGCCGCCCTGGAGCAGCCCGACCGCCTGATCCTCGACCTGGACCCCGATGAAGCCTTACCGTGGACCACATTGGTTGAAAGCGCTGTCGCGATCCGCAATCTCTTGGGCGAGCTGCAGCTGAAGACCTGGGTGAAAACCACGGGCGGCAAAGGGCTGCACCTGGTCGCGCCCATTCAGCCGCGCCTTGACTGGCCTGCCATGAAGGAGTTTGCCCGCGGCCTGTCCGCCGTGATTGAGAGCACCGAGCCAAAGCGCTACCTGATCAAGATGACTAAGGCCGCGCGGACCGGACGCATCTTTGTCGACTGGATGCGCAACGAACGCGGCGCGACGGCGGTTGCCGCTTATTCACCACGAGCCCGCCCGGGCCTCCGCGTCGCCGTTCCGCTCGCATGGGACGAACTCGCGCGAGGGCCGTTCTCTTTTGCCGTCGGCAACGCGGCAGACTGGCGGCATCGCTTAGCGAGAGATCCCTGGTCCGATATGCGTCCCCGGCCGCTCCTTCCGGAAGTGGCCGCCGCGGTCCTGGAGCAAACCGCCGCGCTCGCGAAGCCGGGCCGCAAATGATAAGCGAGGTCGTGCATTCTGTCGGTTCGCGGTATGCGGCAAGGTACGCCGGCTTGTTTCGTGCTCCGGAACTCGGAAATAATGCCGGATTTACCGCCGCTTCATCATCCGCAAGATCAGCACAATCACAAGCCCTGCGAGTACAAGCTTCAGCATTTGCGGCACTTCGCGAAGATCACGGCTTGAAGCCGGTCGCGCAGGGTGTCCGGAAGTTCATAAAGGACATTGGACCGATAGACTTCGATGGTTTTGCGCGTGGTGGTGACCGTGATGCTGCAATGCTCGCAGCCGGAAAGATGCCGGTCGAGCTCGGCGCGCAGGGTCGGGTCGAGCGCTCCGTCGAGCAGGTCGTCCAAGTGCACAAGAAATTCAGAGCAGTTCACTTAAGCCCACCGTTTCCGTCTTGCTTCGCGCTCCCATTCGTGGGGACGCGGTTGCTGAAGTAGCGGTTCAGCCGCTCGCGGAGCTGCAAGCGCGCGCGCAGGAGCCGGGACTTGACCGCCGGGATGCTTAAACCCAGCGATTCCGCCGTTTCTTCCGTCGACAACCCTTCCACATCGCGCAGCACAAACACCACTTTGAACCCCGGCGGTAAACCGTTTACCGTCTTTTTTAAGATCTCCGCAAGCTCCGATTGGCCGTATTGCTGTTCCGGGCTCGGACCCCAGTCCGCCAACTCGCGCGGCATGGAGCCTTCTTCCGTTTCCACATCCTCGTCGATCGAAACCATCTTGCCGGTCCGGCGCTTGCGCAGGCGCATCAGGCTTTCGTTGACCGCGATCCGCACGAGCCAGGTGTAGAACTTGGAATTGCCTTGAAACTGGTTCAGCTTTTCATACGCCTTCAGGAATGCGTCCTGCACCACATCTTCCGCGTCCTCGCGGTTTTGCGTGATGTGCTGCGCGATACGGAACACCTGCCGATCGTACTGCTTGACCAACTTCTCAAACGCCTCCGTGTCGCCGGCCTTGGCTAGGTTCACCAGGCGGACGTCCGGGTGCTCCTCGACCGCGGCTGTAAGGCCGACCGGATTGCTTGCTGGGGATTGGATGGGGGGCATAGCGTGAGGCTTCAGCCTTTTCTCGCTTTCTTGGGTCGTATTTCCATCGTATCGCGCGCGGGAACCGGCAAACGGCTGAAAGCTGTCCGGTTCCCGTGAGACGACAGCGGAGCCGCCCGGTAACGCCCCCGGTACGACGGTACCCAAGCGGGTGGAAAATGCTTGGCTCACCCGCGCGGTCCGGCTTTAGTCTGTGAAAACGAGGAACCTGCCCCGCTTGCGCTTTTTTCGCTCCTGCCTTCACTACAGTCGATTCCTGCTGCTCGCGGCGGCACTGCCGGCCATGGCCGCGCCGCACAGGTCCGCGCACAAGCCTCCCCATGCGGCGGCGAGGAAAGCGGGCGCGCGGATCGGAGCAAAACACGGAGCCCATGCGCATCGGTTGGTGGTGATCAAGCGCCGGGGCCGGCACCGCGTGTTGACCGCACATGACCGGGCGCGTGCCGCGCGGATCCAGCATGCCTTCGTCGCCTCCACTGAGCTCCGGCCCATGGCGCAGCAGCTCGGCAACTATCGTAGCGCGGCAGCCTATGCCGCGGTGGAAGGGTACGCGCGCACACACACCGGGGCAGGCGCGGCAGCGGCGTACCTGGCGCTCGGCCACGCTTACCTGCTCGACCATCGCTACATTGATGCGCTCACGGCGCTGCGCGCGGCCGGCGCAGGCCCCCTCGATGACTACACGGACTACTTCGCCGCGCAGGCCTACCTCCAAAGCAGCCAGCCGGCGCAGGCGGACGTGATCCTGAGCACCTTTGCCGCCAAGCACGCGGACTCCGTTTTCGCGCCGCAGATACCGGTGCTGGAAGCCAACCTGCTGCTCCAACAAAACCACCCCGACCGTGCCCTGGCGCTGCTGGATGCGCATGCCGGCCAGCCGCTCGACGCGAAACCGGATGCCGTTCTGGCCAAAGCCAGGGCTTACGCGGCGCTGGCACGTCCGGCCGATGCGCTTGCGGGTTTCCGGCGCGTATTGGACGAAGCGCCCCTGAGCCCGGAGGCCTCGGCCGCCAAACAGCACCTGGAGCAGACCGGCGAATGGCTCGGTCTGCCGTTGACGGAGCGTCGCCGTCATGCGGACGCACTGTTCAACGGCGGAAAGTTCGCCGAGGCTTCCGGCGAGCTGCGTACGCTGGCGGCGGAACCGTCCTTGAACACGTCCGAGCGCGACAGCCTGCTGCTTGCGGCCGCAACCTGCGACTTCAAGCTGAAGAAGCTTTCGGCGGCCTCGCTTGCCGGCATCCCCGACACGGACGACGACAACGGCGCGCACCGCTTGTACTTGATGATGGAGGTCGCGCGGAACAATACCGACCTTGCCCGGCAGCAGGAGCTGGTCGGGGAATTGCGGACGCGGTTCGCAACGAATCAATGGCTGGCTGAAGCCTTGGAGTCGAGCGGCAATCTATACATGCTCCGCCACGACTACCCGTCGGCTGTTCCCTATTACCTGGAAGTCGCGCGACGCTTCCCGCAAAACAAGTATGCCGACAACGCCCACTGGCGGGCGGCCTGGCTTACCTACCGTCAACATAACTACGCCCAGGCTGCGCAGTTGATGGATGAGGAGCTGGTCAGCTTCCGCGACAGCAAGAACATCCCGGCAGCGTTGTACTGGCGCGGCCGCTTGTATGAGGACCAGGACCACACCCCCGCGCTCGCCGCCGCCTATTACGGAGCGGAAACGCGGGTCTTCGGTCATTTTTACTATGCGGCGATCGCGCACGAACGGCTTGTGACGCTCGGGGCGGTGACGCCGGCATCCGTGCCCGCGCTCGATGTCTTCCAACCGCAGCAGATTCCCACGCTCACCGAGGATGTCCCGGATGACGATCCGCACCTCGCGAAAGCGCGGCTGCTCGCCAACGCCGGGTTGAATGACTATATCGCCCCGGAGATCCATGCCGCCGAGGGTGCGGACGGGTGGGGTGCGCTCGCCGAAGCCAAGCTGTACGCGAGCTTCGGCGAAACCTCACGTGCGCTGCGGGCTTTAAAGCGGGCGCTCCCCTTCTACACGTCCGCGCCGCTCGACGAGCTGCCGCCGGAGTACTGGCGCATTCTGTTTCCCGAGCCGTACTGGAGCATTATCGAACGCGAAGCGGCCAAGAACAGCCTCGATCCATACATGGTTGCCTCACTCATGCGGCAGGAGTCCGAGTTCAACCCGCGCGTGATCTCCTACGCGAACGCCTACGGCTTGATGCAGATTGAACCGTTCACGGGCAAGGACATGGCGCGCAAGGTCGGCCTCCCCGGCCGCTTCGACCCGAATGAGCTGCTGGACCCGGAGATCAACATCCGCCTGGGCTGCGCATATCTCCGGCAAACGCTGGACCGCTTCGGCGGGCAGCAGGAGTACGCCTTCGCCTCCTACAACGCGGGCGAGTCGCGCGTGGACGACTGGAAAGCCGCCGGGCCGTACACCGGGATCGATGAGTGGGTTGAATCGATTCCGTTCGAGCAGACGCGGGACTACGTGCAAGCGCTGATGCGGAACGAGATGATTTATCGGGAACTTGGACATGCGGCTGATCCAAAAGCTTCCGCGAACGCCGCGCTTCCCACCTCTCGGCTCGCGTCACGAGAATAGTTTGCGCTTCAAGCCGCGGACAGCTTTTTTAAGGGGTGCACCTGCCGCCGCGACGCGGTCCACATGTCATGCTTGAGCTGTGCGGCGGCGAAGAAATCCTCGGAGATTCCCAGCGCCTGGCCGAGCCGGAGGCTCATATCCGCGCTCACCGCACTGCGTCCGTTTACAAGCCTTGACATAGTCGCGCGCGTGACACCGATGTGTGCCGCGACCTCCGTCAGGTTGCAACCTTCGAGATACTCCTTCAAGAGCTCTCCCGGAGTCGCCGGATTGAACATACCCTCATAAGCCATTCGGTTCTCCTTCAGTGGTAATCCTGATAGTCCACCAACACGGCATCCATACCCTCAAAGCGGAAGGTAAGCCGCCAGTTTCCGCTGACGGAAACGGCGTATTAACCGCTTAGATCACCTTAGAGAGCGTGCCATTGCCAACCCGGGACCCGCATGTCCTCGGCCCGGCCGGCAAGGTCGAGTGCGGTCAACTGCAGCCGAAGCCGGCCCGCATGCTTGGGCTGGATTCCGGCTTTCGATCCGGTGCGATAGAACTTTTCGAGCCCCGCATGCTGAAAGGACCGGATCACGCCTCCAGCGCAACATAAGCTGTTACGCTGCACATGCGAAAGCTTTTCTCCCTGTTCTGCCGTAGTTCTCGACGGCTCCAGGCGCATAAGTAAAGCGCGGCCTGATCTAGACTTGCGACTCCGAGCGGCTCCTCCCACCCGTTGGGATTCGGCCCCAAAGCCAGTGCAAATCAAGGAAAACAGGCGTGCCCACGGCATGCAGCTCCGCTGCGGGCATCCAGGCACCGGCATTCCATGCGAAAGCAATACGCTTCACAGGGTCCAGGAGCCAGATGTGCGCGACGCCCATGCCCGCGAAATCCTCCGCACGGTCGCTCAGGTCGGCGAATCTGTCATCCGGGGAAAGAATCTCGATTGCAATCAGCGGCGGCTCGTCCAACGTTTTGCCGGGAGTGAACTCGCCCAAGCACACGGCCACATCGGGCAGGCGTATGTCTTCCGGGTTCACGCGGGTCCGGGTTTCCGACACCATGTAAATATCCCAAGCATCCATGTACCGTTCAAACCAAGCGCCGAGCAGCTGTTGTACAAATCCGTGGAGTTTGGTTGGCATGGGCCTCTCCTTTAACTGACCGTGAACAAGCTCCATGTCGTGCTCAAAAGACATCGTGAGGTACTGCTCCATGCTGACGGCGTGCGCGGCTGGCATGACAGATCCTTTCCGCACGAATTCTACCAAGCGGGTCATTTGTGAGGGGTTCATGCGTGCCCTACCATCATGGAATGAAGGCTGCCCGCGCCGTTAAATCCGCTGCTGTTCGGAAGCCCAAGCCGGCCCTGCCCGACGCGCTTGCAAAGCCCGACCCGCCCAGCCCGCGCCCTCGGCGCGACCTTGCCCCGGCGCGCATTACCGCCCTCC
>CAXTSB010000010.1:44953-46614 GCA_964246845.1 uncultured Acidobacteriaceae bacterium | reverse complement strand
GTTGGGGACGGGGCGCGGGGGAACGGAAGAAACGGGGCAAGGATGCGACTGGAAGCAATGGCGATGATGGTGCCGGAGGTAGCGGGACACCCAAACCGGATGCTGTTTGACGGGGTGCTGACGACGCTGGACGAACCGAGTACACGGCCGCCGACGGGTGCCAAGGGGCACCGAGTGCTTTTGACGGCAAAAGCGGCGCACGAGGCCTTACCAAGCTTGTTGGGAATGGCGGTCGGGTTTACTCCGGGGTGGGATGGGCATGACGTACGACGGAAGTGTGGATTTATCACCGAAGCGGATGTGGTGGGTAGAGAGCTGCGGGTGAGCGGCTATGTATATGGGCGAGACTTTCCTGAAGTCGTGCGGCAGGTGGAAGCCTGCGGGCCGGGCTTGATGGGGATGAGTTACGAGCTGGCAGATGCCCAAGTAGAAGACACGCGGGCAGAGATATGGACAGTAACACGCGCGGTATTTACCGGTGCGGCTGTTTTGCTGCGGGAGAAAGCGGCTTACGGGGGGACTTCGTTTCGGCTGCTGAAAGGGCGGTGCCGGATAGGACCGACACAGTCAGCGGCGCGGCGCGATATCCGGCTGGGACCGGTACGGGAGAACTTTGCATTGCAACAGAAAGGATGGGGTGCGCAATGGAGCTGAACATGACCGAGATGATGGAAGGCTTGCAAGGAAGCCTGGAGCGTTTGGGAGCGCGGCTGGAAACGGCCGTAGGCATGCTGGAAGGCTCGGCGGCACGCATACTGGAAAGCGGTGAAATCGGCAAGATTACAGCCTCGATAGAAGCTACGTCGCGCGAAGCGGAGCTGGAACGACAACTTGCGGAAGCGCGGGAAGAACTTGCTTCCATGCGTGCCTGCGCGACGACGGGAGCCGCGGCGGCGGGCCGGAAGACCATGCCGGCAGCGACGGTGCAGCTGCTTGCCAAGAGCGGTCTGAATGCGGGCGAAAGCGTGGATGTGTACTCGCTTGATGCGGCACTAGCGGGCTTGAGCGTCGAGGAACGGATCGCAGTCAAGTCGCAGATGCTGCGGGCGGGGACGCTCACCCGGTGAGAGATGTAAGTTGCCGATCGGCAATTTAGAGCTTCGACGACATATATGAATTGAACGGATTGCAAAGCAGGGTACTGCCTGCTTTACATGATAGGAATCACGATGCCCTTGTGGGCAAGGAGAATAGAATGAAAGCGAATTTCCTGGAGATCCACTCCGCAGCCGACTTCATCGGACCTGGTGCTGTTGAAGTACCGATGTACCAGAGTGAGATCACCGACATTGTGCGGCGACGCGGGGCGTTCGGACAGAGGATCCGGCAAGTTCCGGCTACAGGGCATCCTTCACGATTCTTTGAGGAGACGGCAATTCCCTCTCCCGGCACGGCCGGATTTGTCGATCCGCGCAACATATCGGCCCCCGCAGTTGCGCCGACGCGCGTAGAGCGGTCGGTGCCGCTGAAAGCAGTTGTCGCGCAGCTGTCGTACAACTTATTCGATGTGGAACTTGGCTTGCAACAAAAACAGTTTGCCTACTTACAAGCAAAAGACTTGATGGACACGGTGGACGGCGTGCTCCGGTCCCATGATGTCGCGCTCTGGAACGGTTCCGATACTTCGTTAACTGCTCCGACGACAGCGCAATACTACGGGG
>CAXTSB010000010.1:0-44943 GCA_964246845.1 uncultured Acidobacteriaceae bacterium | reverse complement strand
CACTGAGAAATCATACGGGGCCGCCGCGCTGATCGGGGGGGGCGGCAATTCCACAACGATCGGGACTTCAGCTTCCATTACAGACGGGTTGAAGTCGGTGGTGGCACAGATGGTTGCTAATTCAGGCTTTGAGGTGCGCCCGACCGCAATCTATGCAAATCCGGTGCTGCTGGACTTACTGGACCGCGAGCTGAAAAGCGAATTCAATGTGGTGCTCAGCACTAAGCAGGTGACGGCGGGATTGTCGGTGAAGACTTTGTCAACGCAGGCGGGCGAACTGCCGCTTATTCCTGACTGGACGCTGGGATACACGGGGACGGTAGGTTCAGGGAGCGCAGTTCTTCCGGCCTACATCGTGACAGAGGATATGGTCGAGTATCACTGGCTTGGTGATCCCAACGCCCGCGTCTTCCAGCTCGGCTTGCCCGGCTCACTGGCACAGCAGTATGTTGTTGCTAAGTTCGGCGGGGTCGTTGTGAAAGGTGCAAGCTACGCGCACGCTCAGGTGCTGGTCGATCGCTAATATCAGGCGGGAGAGGCCGGCCGCAGGTTTACTTTCGCCGGACAGCTACCCGCGTAAGCAGGCTACTATGCCAGGGCTGCGCTCCAGATGCAGCCCTGGTCTTTTCATGGAAGGACGGGCGGGATGACTTACTTGCAGCCGAGCGAATATGCCTCATTTGGGTTGGCGCCGGACACAACCGATGATTGGGTGACAGTCGCTTCGTCGCTGATAAATACTCACTGCCGACGCATAAGCCTACTCGTGACGCAATACACTGAACGTAAACGGCTGTCCGCAGGGACGCAGAGCCTGCAACTCAGTTATCTGCCTCTTACGGTAATATCACCCGCCACCACTCCTTTCATACAAGTACAGGCCAGGTATAGCTTTCCAAGAAGGGGCGAGCCGGGCAACCAGCTCCAAGAGGTTTGGGCGGCATTTTCGCTCCCAGGCAGTTGGATCGACGTGGACCCAACCAGCATCGATTGGCTGCCGGATGGAAGTCTTACATTACCGCTTACTTTTCTCGATCTTCCATTCAATGAAGTCGCAGTCACCTATACCGCCGGGCTTCAGATCATTCCCAATGCAGTCAAAAGTGCTTGCGCCTTAATCATAAAAAACGCGCAGAGTACACCTGGGATGAATGTCAAAACAAGCCGGGTGGATACCCTGCAGCTACAGTACTTTTCAGATTCGTTGTTGGACAGCAATGTCCGAACCCTGCTGCGGCCGTGGGTCGCCAACCGATTGGGGTGAGTGATGCGAAGCATACGCAACAGCAGCGAAGCTGGACTGCGGCTTGTCGACACGCTGCTACGAACTGCTGGTGGCTCGACGGCAACTTTCATGGTTTCTCCCTCGCAGGGCGATGCAACAGATGCGGGCCAGATTGGGCTGGACGCGCCGGGGTTTCAGGCTGTGGCGCTTCAGCCCGTTATCTTTCGACGCACCAGACCTACTGTCTCAGGAGAAAAGCCGGCCCGGTATGAACTGTTGGCTTCTGCTTCGGCGATTGATGATTTGGTCGGCCTGCTTCAGCTTGATTCAGCGGAGGCTCTTTTTGCCATAACTGCTTACTTACAAGTAGCGAGCCTGGATTTTGAGATTGACAGCTGGGGCGCAACGGTACAGCTAGGACAAGTAGTCTTGTACAGGCTGCTGCTTCGTGAAGCAGCAACACTTGGGCAGACAGCGCAGACTTAAAGGAGAGAGCCGATGCAAAACGCGAAAGACAGCTTCTACATCGCGCTTCGTAACCGCTTGCAGACGCTCAATCCTGCTAGGACTATACGGGTACGCGGCGTGCAAAGGGCATCTCTGCTGGTGGAAGACGCGGAAGCAGCAACAATGGAAATGTTAGAAGATGTCTTTATTCTGCGTTGGACAACAGCGAAGCAGGTTGAAGGCATGCCCACACCGCTCTGGGCTCTTGGCTGCGAAATCCTTTATCAGACCAGCGGCACTCTCGCGAATGCCGGACTGGACCGGGGACGATCCTTCAGCGAGATGGACCGAGAACTGACGGAACTCTTGAAGCCGTCTTGGACCCCTAAGATGAGATACACCGCTACAAGCACTTCACAGATGCTGACCAATGTATTTTGGACAGAACTTGAATTTGGGCAGGCTACGTCTGACCGTAATGCATTACGACGCGTTGCAAAAGCTACGATTTACAGTTTCGAGGAGGCAGGGGAGCTATGAGCGCAGGAACAACAATAAATCCATTGCCTCTACCGCTCATCGTCGGCAAGATGCGGGCTTATTTTGCTCCTGTGAATGCACAAAGCCCTGCTCCATTTGACAGCTCACTTTTGAACGCGTGGCAAATAGATGCACCACCGGCTCCTTGGGTCGATTTAGGACGGCTGGCTACTTTTACAAGATTCTCCGACAGCCAAACATTAAATGTAGAGTCAGGAAGTCCTGCGACTGTGCAATTACAAGCGAAGCAGAGCATCGGAGCGAGAGTTCGTTGCCGTTTTGAACGGTGGAATCGGCTCACCATGGCGTTGACAGCCAGCTCAGACACCAGGAATATACTCAAGTCCGGGTTTACTCCTTTATCTATCGGATCCGGTTCCAGTTCAACCATACTTTATCTTCCCTCATCAGCTGGCATATCCATCGGTGCATTTCTAGCAGTCGATAACGACTACAGCGGGCAAACAGGTTTTATCGGTGCGGGTAGCGCAGGCGGCTATGTCCAAAACGCGACTGCAATCACGGGAGATGTTGACTACATCAGACGCTGCTCATGGAATATAGCGCAGGTCAGCTCAATCAGAGATGATGGAGGCCTGCTGCTGGCAAGCCGATTGTTAGGAGGCTCACCTACGGCCACCATGAAAGCACAACTAATCATGGGGTTCGGCGATCGCGAAGGGGGAACTTTTACTCCTGAATGGTCGGGCTTGTTTTTGGCTAACGGCACACAAGGAGAAAAGCTGTTTTTCTACTATCCGCGCCTTCAGTCTATGACGGGTGTAGGCCAGGCCGAAGAGCCGTTAGGCGGACAGCTCCAAACCTGCTTACTTGACGGCACTTTCCGTGCGCTTCCTATTGCGGACAAGACTGATGGTTCCGCAACCGTGTGCTACCGCGGCTTCCTACCCAGCGCTGCTTTTCAGATTTAGAGCGACGAGATAACAATGCAAATACTTTTCGACAACCTGGATGGACTAGGCTTCATAGATTATACATCTTGTGTTCAGTTCGGCCCTAAGATGCTGATAATTCGTACGCTCAACGCTCCTTCCGCTTGCCAGCTCTCAATGATAGCTTGTGAGAATCTTCCAGTACCCCGTCAATCAGCACGACTAAAGATCCAGAGCACCACTTATGTGTATCTTTTTACCGGATTTGTCATCAGCAGTCTCGAAACAGTGTGTTTAGGTGCAGCCGCAGCGTGCTTTGTTCGAGAAATTATAATTTATGCAGTCAGCGACGAGGTTCAGCTGGACGCGGCTGCCTGGGAAACAGGGACTACATCGCTAGGTGGAACAGCGACGGAGAATTGGCAGATGCTGAGTTTTCTCGCCGCGCAAGGAGGCCTGCAGCTTAGATTAGCCGACGGCTTAACGGCTGCAAGTAGAGTCATATTTCCCGCAGGAGGCACCTGGTCTCAAATCGCAGGCAGGCTGGCCGCAAACACGCGAAGCAGTTACCGCGCTCTCAATAACGTTATTGAAGTAAGCCCGGTTGGAACGTCCATTCATCTCATTCCCGCCTGCGATTCTCAGCTAGTGTTCTTGCCTTCCAGTACGGATAGCCGCCGGCGGCTGGCCAACGATATCACGCTATTTGGCCATATCGAGGCAGACGCCTACATCACAGAGATTTTTGAGGGCGACGGATCTACGTCTGATTTTACTTTGAGCGCTTTACCCTTTCGCCCCTTAGCATCCCAGACTCTACAACTCGCGGATCAGTTTCAGGGTACTACATTAAGCCCTCAGTTATGGGTCAGCTCAGATCCGGGCGGCCACATTGGGCTTACAGAAAAAGGGCTGACGTGTGCCGGCGGATCAGGCCGACCCGGCGAGAGCTTTATAATGAGCATACAAACAGTTGAACTCGGCGGCAACTTGCAATTCGAACTAAGCGGAGTGCAAGTTGAAATCGGTAGCCAAGGCATTATCGCAGGTTTGTTTACCGCAGATCCAAGCATAAACAGCTGTCTTGCCGGCTTCAATGTTTCGACACAAGGCAGTATTACGACAATAGCATCTATCGTAAACGGAAGCGTCAGCGGCAGTGCCGTTACCATTTCCGCGACTTCTGTCTACACGCTTCGCATACAGATTAGTGCGCCTACTTGGGAAAGAGTCAGCCAGAGCTACAGCTATCAAGGCAGTTCTGGCCCGGCGACAATGGGAGGAAGTACAGCTGCCAGCAGTGGGCGAGTCATCTTAGACTTACAGGACGTTACCGGCGGAGTACTCTCAAATCTAAATACTTTATACGAGGGTGTTATACCGTCTCTACCTGCATCGTGTCATTTGTCTCCCTTAGTCAGCGGCTCTTTAGTATGCAGCATACAAGCTATACATTGTAAACAGACAACGCCGCTCCAAATATCCAGCATGGCGCCTGGAGCAGCCCTGACCCAATTAAAGGCAGCACCGCTTTCCGAAGGCGGATCATGCCGCTTCGAAAACACCGGCACCCTGAACTTCTACCCTGCTACAACTCCTGCAAATGGAACGATCCTACTTGTGAAATATCGCAGTGCAAAGCGTGCCGTCGCCAGAAGTTTCTCAACGCTAGCCTCCACTAGAACTATGACGGCAACAAGTTACATAGGTTATATTCTACATCCGCCAGCTTGGAGCAGCTTAGACTGCGAAAGTGCAGCTCAGGCCCTTCTCAGCTACAGCAGCAACGGTTCAGCTGCTGCAATAGGGACCTACCGAACACTACGTCGTTTTTCAGATGATTTTTGGCCGGGCGATATCTTAGCCGACGAGTCCGCTCTACAGACTGGCCTATCAGCCACTATACAAAGAATCAGCATATCACTTGTAGACACAAGCAATGATTTGTTAGAATATGATATCTCCTTCTCAAATGAACAAGCAGATCTCTCATGCATTGCTTTAACGGATGCTCTACCTGAAGCAGGGTCAGTGCCCCAGCAGGCTACCAACATAGATCACGCACTGCCTTCGCTCTCCGCCCTCCAGATCAGCAATGCCAATTCGAAGAGTCTCAGTATTGACGCCGGCATTGATGCACCGCTTAATGGCGGCTTTGAAGTGCGGCGCCGAGATTACACCTTCGGTCCACAGGACGATTCGGATTTAGCACTGCGTGCTTCAGGTAGATATTTCAGCATACCCCGCGCTTCAGCTATTGAGCAATTCTTTGTACGCATGTATAATGGAAGTAACCCTGCTTTGTACTCGGCAATCTCTGCTGCTATCTATGTAAACCCTTTGTCATAGGATGTGAGATGAACATCTTTGCCTGTCAGAAGTATAACAAAGCCCAGCAAAATCTACTTTGTTATGAGGCTTTCTATAGTTGCGAGCGCTCAAGCCGATTTATCAAGTTTGGCAAAGCCTCTCTTTAGATCCGTGGAGTTCTGTATTTTTAGCTGTCGATATAGAGCGAGTGGAAAGGGACGCCGAAATTTATCTTGCGGTAGTACAGCATAAGAGAATATCAAGCGGCCAGTGCCTGAAAGCAGATGGCCGCAGAAGCTGAACCGTCATCTTCGATCTAAAGCCACGAGTGATCAAGTCTTGCGCAAGCAGCTGTCGTTTATAATCTGGCATGGCCAGTAGTCCCCTTGTAGGCATTCTTATGGGCAGTCGCAGCGACTACGAAACGATGCAGCACTCGGGTCTTCTGCTGAATGAATTAGGTGTTGTTTTCGAGGAGAAAGTGATTTCAGCACATCGCACGCCAGACCTGCTCTTTGAGTATGCAGGCAGTGCGGCCAGTCGAGGAATAAGAGTGATCGTCGCCGGCGCGGGCGGGGCAGCGCACCTGCCGGGCATGCTTGCCGCAAAAACCATATTGCCGGTATTCGGCGTTCCAATCGCGGCTACCGGGTTAAACGGGTTGGACTCACTTCTTTCCATAGTCCAAATGCCGCGAGGCATACCTGTAGGCACGCTCGCGATTGGGAAAAGCGGAGCTGTCAACGCTGCGCTGCTCTCCGCTCAAGTTCTTGCGCTCAGCGATGCAGAATTGCATGATCGTCTTGAGAGATGGCGCTTTCAACAAACTAAGGCTGTTTTATCAGAGGAGCTGCCTACGTGACAGCGATCATCCAGCCTGGCTCTACAATCGGCATTCTCGGCGGCGGTCAACTTGGCAGGATGTTGACCGTAGCTGCAAAAACGATGGGTTATCGCGTGTATGCTCTGGATCCTAATCCAGACTGCTCGGCTCGCAGTCTTGTCGATCGCTTCTTTCAGGCATCTTTCGATAATGTGCAGATTGCAGGCGAGATGGCGAGGGAATGCAATGTGGTCACCCTTGAGATCGAACAAATAAGTGTCGATGTTCTTCGAGCAGTTGAGCAGGTTTCACTCATGCGGCCTGGTTCTAGGGCAGTGCATGTCATACAGAATAGAATTCGGCAGAAGGAATGGCTTGTAGAACACGGCTTTCCAGTAGGCCCGTACCAAGCGGTTCGATCGTATGCAGATATCAGTAAGGCTGTAGATGCTCTCGGGAGTAGTGTTTTTTTAAAAGGGGCCTTAGGAGGTTTTGATGGCCGAAGCCAAGAACGGCTCTCTGACTGTTCTGAGCTTTCGCTTGCGACGGCATGGTCACAGTTAGGACGGCAGCCTTGTGTAGCGGAACGCTTAGTCCCGCTCGAAGCTGAGATTTCTGTCATGGTTTCCCGTTCCCCGCAGGGCGAAGTCAAAACCTTTCCTCCCGCTAGCAATTATCATGAGCAGCAGATCCTGCTCTGGAGTGTGCTGCCTGCGATGGTTGATGCTGCTATTGCTGATTCAGCAGGCACCTTGGCACTGCAAATAGCGGAAGCTCTCTCATTTGAAGGTTCGCTTGCGGTAGAGATGTTTCTCTCCAGCGACGGCCAGCTGCTCATAAACGAATTAGCACCTCGTCCGCACAACAGCTATCATGCGAGCGAGCAGGCTTGCGCAACAAGCCAGTTTGAGCAAACGATACGGGCAATTTGCAATTTACCGCTCGGCGACGTAGACATTATTACTCCAACAGCAATTGTCAATTTACTGGGCGACATTTGGCAAAGCACCAGCTTATCTTTTGACCGCGCCCTTAAACATTCAGGTGTCCGCGTTCATCTGTACGGGAAGTCTGAAGCGCGAAAAGGAAGAAAGATGGGTCATCTTTCGAGCATAGGAGGCGGCAGCCAAGAGGCGGTCGACCGCGTCTTGCTCGCTTACCGCGACCTAAGCACGAAGTAGATGGACGGACATGCTCAACCAATGTCTCCCTGCCACTGCTCAAGGGTACGCTTGATTTCCGCCATAAATTTACCCGCATCAGCACCGTCGATAAGTCTGTGATCGAAGCCAAGCGTAAGGCGGATCACGCTCCTGACGGCGATTGAGTCCGCTCCGCTCTCATCCGTGATGACAACGGGTTCCTTAGCCAGTCCGCCAATGCCGAGTATAGCGCTGTCGGGCATATTAATGATGGGAGTGCCAAACTCTTCTCCGTAGATGCCGGCATTCGTAAGTGTGAAAGTGCTCGTGCCCACCTCGTCCGGCTTAAGCTTTTTGGTGCGCGCCCGTTCAGCTAAATCAGCAATCGTACGCGCTATCCCCAAAAAGCTGCGCTCCTCCGCATGCTTGATAACTGGAACAATAAGTCCCCAGTCCAATGCTACAGCGATGCCTAAGTTGATGCCCTCGCGGTAGCGTACCGCGTCACCCTCGATGGACGCATTCAGTATAGGCATCTTGCGAAGCGCTGTCGCGACGGCGCTCGCGATAAACGGCATATATGTTAGTTTAACTCCATTACGCTGTTCGTATTTCTGTTTCTCCTTTTCGCGCAAACGCACAATACGCGTCAGATCCACTTTAAAGATGGTATGTACGTGTGCATTAGTGCGCTTTGAATCCACCATGCGCTGCGCAATAATCGACCGCATCTTGGACATGGGTACAAGCTGCCCAGAAGCGGGCGAGGCTGCCGACGGCACCTGTGCGGGAGGCTGCGAAGGTATGGAGGCCTGCGAAACAGCAGCAGGGATTTGGGACTCGCTCTGTTTCATGTGGGTCAGAACGTCATCCTTTGTAACTCGACCAGCTGCTCCCGTTCCGGTAATTTCCTTCAGATCCAAGCCGTGCTCGCGAGCCATCTTTCGCACAAGAGGAGACGAGCGGGTTGGACTTAATGCTTCGGAATCGAGATCTGGCTTCAAAAGTGTAGTAGGACTGCTTGGTATGGGTGAAGCAGTTTTCGCTGCTGCCGGCTTCTGATCGGTCTGCACTGTACTCGGCAGATGAGCGGCGATAACAGCAACAGCTGTGTTGACCTGAACCATGGCACCCGCTTCCACTCTAATCTCGCGGAGAATACCGGCCGCAGGTGCGGGAATCTCCGCGTCTACCTTATCGGTTGAGATCTCAAATAGCGGCTCGTCGCGCTCGATCCGGTCTCCAACTCCCTTCAGCCATTTGGTGACTGTTCCCTCAAAAATAGACTCGCCCATTTGCGGCATCATGACTTCTACTACCGAGCTTCCAGACTGCTGCTCCGGCTCTTGTGGCGCTTCAGCCGCCTCCTCGGTAGAAAGGTTTGCCTTTAAATCGCCGATAACGGCTACCACTGTGTTGACCTGCACAGTTGCACCCGCCTCAGCCTTGATCTCCTGGAGTGTCCCGCTGATAGGCGATGGAATCTCCGCGTCCACCTTATCGGTTGAAATCTCAAACAGCGGTTCATCGCGTTCGACTGCCTGCCCCGGCCGCTTCAGCCATTTTGTGACTGTTCCCTCAAAAATGGACTCGCCCATCTGCGGCATCATCACATCAGTCGCCATCGCTTTTCCTCCAATAGACAGATCAGTGTACGGCATCGGAGCGACGGTTCGCGTCCTGCGGGTCATCGCAGCGTTGCTACACTCGCATCCATGCGTGCTCTGCTGCTGACCGCTGTCCTGCTACTGCCGTTGCTGCCGGTCCAATCGCAAACTCTACCGCTTCCGGCGGGACTGAGTACGATTCTCAGCAGTCCCGCGGCGGCCCGCACGCATTGGGGCATTTCAGTATTGGACGCTGCCACGGGGGCGGTCTTGCTGGCGCGTGATGATGACAAACTCTTTCAACCTGCCTCAAATGCAAAACTTTTCACCACGGCAGCCACCGTTGCCTTGCTCGGGCCCGGCTACGCCATGCAAACGCGGGTGCTCGCCGAAGGCCGCGTCGACCCCGACGGTATCCTGCACGGTGATATTCGCCTGCTTGGCGGCGGCGACCCGACGCTGTCCGGCCGCAGCTACCCATATGCTGTCCGCTCTGAGCGCTCCAGCACTCCCCTCCTAGGCCTGACTGCGCTCGCAACCCAAGTCTCGGCAAACGGCATTCACGCGATCACCGGTTCTGTGATCGCCGACGATACCCTATTCCCGGACGAGCGCTATGGTGCGGCTTGGTGCTGGGACGACCTCCAGTGGGAGTACGGAGCTCCGGTTTCCGCCTTGCCCATCAACGATGACGTGCATTACCTTGCTCTCAGCCCTGGAGCCGCGCCTGGCGCTCCGCTTGCCGCCGCGTGGACTCCCGATCTCCCCGGCCATCCAAAAAACCTGGTCATGACGGCGACCACCTCCGCCATCAACGCAGCACCCGCCCTGGGCATCACGGGCCAAACTGACGCATTGCGCATCTACGGCAGCCTTCCGTTGGGTGCTCAACCGGTACACCTGGCTTTGGCGCTTGACGACCCCGCGCAGATTGCTGCCGAGGCATTTCAGGCCGCGTTGCGAAATGGCGGCATCGCGGTTGCGGGGCAGACCGGCGTCCAACATCGGCTTTCAACGGACGTCCAGTCGTTTGCCGCCGAAACCCGCGTACCTGTCGTGCTTCACGCGCTGCCGCCCGGCACCAGCTCACTCCCAAACTCCGCGGATACTCAGTTGCTGGCCCAGCGTCAATCTCCACCGCTTTCCGAGATCATTACGGTTATCAATAAGGTTTCGCAAAATCTTCACGCTGAACTGCTCTTGCGCCTGCTTGGCAGGGCCGAGGGCGATGACGGCTCCTCGGCGCAAGGTGCACGCATCGTTCGAGCTTGGGCGACGACGCAAGCACACATTTTGCCGGACGATTTCATTCTTTACGACGGCTCCGGCCTTTCCACCAAAGACCTCGTCACGCCGCGGGCTCTTACCTCCCTGCTGCACTATTCCATGTCGCAGCCTTGGGGTCCGCTCCTTCGGGCATCTTTACCCGTAGCCGGCGTTGACGGCTCTTTGACTGCCCGCCTCACGTCTCTGCGCGGCCGCGTACAAGCGAAAACCGGAACCCTGAGCGAAACGGACGCTCTTTCCGGCTTCCTCACCGCCGACTCGGGACGGCTCGTAATCTTTTCCATCCTATGTAACGACTCGCCCGCCGCAAGCGCACGCCCCACCATCGACGCTCTTGTCACAAGTTTTGCTCACAGCTTCTAGTTTGATTGCGCGTTCACCCGATGCTGCAAACACATAAGCGAGAACAATCCATATTCTTGCAACCATAGTTGGTGCCGCTGTCCCGATAACCTCGTCACTCCCATGAATCTGCAAGTACAATTTCGGCACACCTCCTTGCAGGCTTATTTGCGAATAGGGTTGAGTTCTTGCGCTCGCGGCAGTCCGCACTCTTGTCTTTGCAGCGCGCAAGCAAGGGCGCACCCGCTTTACTGGCCGCTCATCCTGCTTACGTTACTCATTCTGGGCCTTCGCGGATTACCGGCCCCACTGTACCTTCGCGCAGACCGCCCTACTTTTTAATCTTTGCCGTCGCCGCATCCACATCAAAAGCATCCGCTGCGACAGGTACGTTGTACATCACCTTCTGTAAGTACTTCTGCGAAGTCATGTCGCCATTGTGAAAGTAGCTCTGGTTCAGCGCGGTCGGCAGCCCATCCTGCATGTGATAATCGGCATACTCGATCGCATCCTCGTTTTTGTCTTTGTATAAGGGATCGCGCCAAGTAAATGCCAGCCGAACCGGTAAATGTGTCTCTGTGTCCAGCTGTAGGATGATGTTGTCATTGTCCCTATCCAGCAGCGTAATTTCATCGATCAGCGAGCGCTCTTGAAGTTTGCGCCCTCCGTAGAAAAGCACGGTTCCCGGCTCGTGCCACCATATCCGCACCGCCTCGTCCAGCGAGTGATCCCTCCTTCGGAACGCGCTCAGATATTCCTGGGGCGGAATCAGCCGCTTGCCCCGATAAGTGATCTCCCACTCCTCATCCGCCAACAAAATCGTGACTACGTCCCTTTTCTTGCCGAACTCCACACGCTGCAGTCCGGCATCCGTCCGCGAACGCGGAACAGTACGGACGGAGTAGAAATCTCCAATCGCGCCCGTCGGCTTGCCCTGGTAAAAGCCGGAGGTGCGGCCCTGCTCCGCTACGTTTTTCACGGCCAGCCATCGTTCCCCGCCCAGCGCCGCCGCCATCTGCTGCATCAGCATGACCGCTTGCGGATCGCTTCCGGTCGCGTCCTGGGTAGGCGACGGCGCACTTTGCGCCCAAGCGCAGCCCAGCCATGTCAGCGCAATGAGTGTCCCTGCCCTGCGAAAAGTACATCCCATGGATTCAGCATAGCGTGCAGACAAACTTACCCCGCCAGTACCGCTCCTCCATTTACGTTCACGACCTCGCCCGACATAAATCCCGCCCATTCCGTGCACAAGAACAGAATCGGTCCCGCAATCTCACTGGGTGTACCGACGCGACCGAGTGGGATCGTCTTATAAATGCTTTCCCGCCCTTCCCTGCTCTCCAACGCCGGAGCCGACATATCCGTGGCCACCCAACCCGGCGCGACACAATTCACCAGGATTCCTTGGCTCGCAAGCTCGCTCGACAAACTTTTCGTCAATGCGATTAGAGCGCCCTTCGAAGCTGCGTAGTCCGCATGGAACGCCTCGCCCCGTTGCGCCGCGGTTGAAGCCACCATCACGATGTGCCCTCTGCGGTTCTGGCCTTTCAACTGCTCCACCATCGCTCCCACCAATCCGAACACGCTGTCGAGGTTGATTCCCATCGTGCTCCGCCATTGTGCTTCCGGCATGGCATCAATCGCGGTATCGTGCGGCGGCCACACTCCATGGTTCACCACCAGCGCATCCAGCCGCCCCCATTCCGCCGCCGCCCGCCTCACGAGTGCGCGCCCCTCATCTACAGCACCCAAATGAGCCCGCAAAGCCCGGCACCGGTCTGATCCGCATTCCTCTACAAGCGCTTCTGCCGCTTCCCGAGCCGTCTGGTAGCTGAACACCACACGGCCGCCGGCCCTCGCGAACACACGCACCGTCTCCGCGCCGATCCCCCGCGACCCACCGGTCACCAGCACAACCTTACCCGCGAATGAAAGCTCCACGCCCATGCTCCCAACCTACATCAGCTTCAGCCGGATCGGCCCCTTGGCATGAGACGGGTCGACCGGCCGGCCATCTTGCAAGATCAACACCTTGCCCGCGGCCTGCAACCGCCGCGCGGCCGCTCGTGCCGGCTCCATCAATGGCATCCACAGCTCCTTCTCTCCAGGTGCCACGCGCCGGGCGGCCTCCGACGGGCAAATCGTCTTGCCCGCCCCGCGCTCCCGCAGCAGAGCTAAAATCGCCAGTTCCAGCGCGCGATCTGTTTCCACCGCCGAACCAGAGCGGCCGCGCCGCCGGCACCCGTCAGAGCAGTACTTCACCTCGGCCCAGTTGCGCTCCCACTTCTTGCGCCATTGAATTTCTCGCCCGCACACAACGCATATCTTCGGCTCAGGCTGCCCCATGCGGTTTAAGATGCCCACCCGCTCAACCGACCCGCCATACCATACAAGCATGCGCGCCCTTCTTGCATTCCTGCTCCTCACTGCAACCGCCGCTTCAGCCGAGCCCTGGGCCATCGCGATCCATGGCGGCGCGGGCGAAGCGGAATGGCTCCACATGAGCCCTTCTGAAGCCGCCGCCTACCATGCCTCGCTCGCGAAAGCACTCGCCGTCGGGCAATCGGTCCTTGCCGCCCACGGCACAGCCCTCGACGCCGTCCAGGCCGCAATTCAAATTCTCGAGGACGACCCGCTCTTTAACGCCGGCCGCGGCGCAGCCTTCACCACGGAAGGTACAAACGAAATGGACGCCGCCCTCATGGACGGTCCCACCCTCGCTGCCGGGGCTGCCGCAGGCGTCCGCTCCACGCGTCATCCCATCGCCCTCGCGCGCGCCGTCATGGACCACTCCCCTTATGTCATGCTGGCCGGCCCAGGTACTGATGCCTTTGCCCGCACGCAGCACCTCGAACAGCAGCCTCCGGCTTTTTTCTTTACTGAAACGCGCTGGCAGGAGTTTTCCTCCATCCTGCGCGCCGCGGGCAAACCCGTTCCGCCGCGCCCCGCCGGTGCGCCCCCGGCTCCAACCGGATCACTGCTGCCCACAACCGGTTTATTCAACAGGATCAACGCTCCGCATTACGGCACCGTCGGCGCGGTCGCCCGTGACGGGCAGGGCCGCCTTGCCGCGGGTACTTCCACCGGCGGCGCGCAGGGCAAGCTTCCGGGCCGCGTCGGCGACTCACCCCTGATCGGTGCCGGCACGTACGCCAACTCGACCTGTGCCGTTTCCTCCACCGGCGTCGGCGAGTACTTTATCCGCCTCACCCTGGCGCGGCAGGTCTGCACCCTGGTTGAGCAAGGCCGCACCCCGCGGCAGGCCGCCGACCGCATGATCCAAACCGAACTGCCTGCCCTCAAGGGCGGCGAGGGTGCCGTCATCGTGCTCGGCCGCCAAGGCCCGCCTGTCTGGAGCAACCACACCCTCGGCATCTTTCACGCGCAGCAAGTCGCGGGCGGCCCGGCCCAAGTGTGGGTTCGCTGAAGCAGCTTCCTTACGGATGTACACCGAAAGGGCGACACCAGGCTGTTTCCACCCCCACGGCGCACACAATCTTGAAGATGTTGATGTCCCTAACAGCCTGTCGGCTTTCCGCCGCGCGTACCCGAGCGCGGCTACATCGCACCTGAAAGCACCACGACTTCCCCACACGCAAGGAGCTTTCTCCATGGCTGCAGCTCAGTTCGACGCCACCGTCGCCGCCCTCGCAAACGGCCCCGAAAACCTTTCCCCTGAACAAGCCGTCGCCAACATCGAATCCTGGCAGTCCTACCTGAACGAACATCAGACCGCCGGCACTGAGGCCGTCCTCACCAGCCTCGGCCAACTCAAGAAGCAGCTCAGCGCGGGTGCGCCCGATCCTGCCGCCATCGAAACCCTCCTGCAACAGCTCAGCACAGACACCCTCGCCGTGGCCAACAGCGGTAATACCTCCAACAGCGCCAAAATCATGGAAATCGGCGAAGCACTCGCCGGCTAGCCGCCCCCTGCGGGTGCCCGGCTCCGGGTGCCCGCTCTTTTTGCGGTCCCGAAACTCTCTTTCCGCGCTTCCTGCCGGCTTCCGCGCCCGCCTGCATCGCAATACCGGAACACCAACCGTACGAAGGAGATCAGAGTGTCCACATCGCGATTCGATACCACCATTCACGCCCTTGAGGGCGGCCCGCAGCAGCTCGGCCCGGAAAAAGGCATCAAGAGCATCGAGGGCTGGGAAGAATACCTGTCCAAGCACGACCACGAAGGCGTCAAAGCCGTTGTCGCCGACCTCGGTAAGCTCAAAAAGCTCCTCCACGCCGGCACCCCCGACAGTGAAGCCATCCACAAGCTCCTCCAAAAGCTCGGCAAGGACACCGTCAAGGTAGCCGGCGAAGACACCTCCGCCAGCGCCTCGAAAATCAAACAACTCGGTGAAGCACTATCGAAGTAGCTTGCCCTTAGACAGACGAACGGCCGCTCTTTGCAGCGGCCGTTTTATTTGTAAATCCGCCGGCAAGCCTTTCTAACTCAGCTTAAGCAACTGACGCACTAAATCATCCGCCTCATTTCGCAAGTCTTCCACCGCCGTACGAATGTACGCCCGCTTCCGCGCCAAGCTCGCATTCCGCTCCAACTGCGCCGCTTGTACCGCTTCCTGCGCCCGCCCATGCGCCAGCCTGCCAATCTCCGCCAGCCGCGCATGGATCGAGTTCGCAGGTTCAAACCGGGGAAATGGCACATCCAGCAGCTTCTTCTCAATATCGCGCTCGCCCAGCAAGCCTGTTGACTGAAACGGCTTGATCGCATCATTCACACTTTCTGCGTTCAACATGGCGGCCAAGTAATGCGCTTCGTCGGCCTCGTCGAAAGCCGCCCAGTACAGTTTGTGTTCCACCACAAACGGCAGAGGCAGGGCATGCCGATCGCAGTAAGTCGCGGAAACATTCGTCCCAGCCGCGTTGTAAAGCACTAAATGCCGGGCGGCCGGCGACTGCGCGGTTAGCTTACCGGAATAGTCAAGCCACTCCGTAGCGCTCTGCTTCACCTTGCCGCCCCGAAGGTCAATCCAAAGAGCATCCACGCGCTCCACCCAGTCCGCAGCAGCTCGATAGCCCTTTCGCCGCAGCGCTTGTGCATTGACGGTATAGAACTTCCCATTTGACTCCTCAAGCGGCAGCACCACGGGCGAAGGCGGCAGCAGCACAAATGGCAGCACATGCCTCGACACCGCCGTGGAAAACAGAAATCGTCCCTCCACGCTGCCGCGCATGCGCACTTCGTTATAAGGCTTCTTTGACTCACGCGCGCTCTCCTCATCCGTCCGGCACGGGTAGAGCCGTTCCGGATCGGACTTGCCTTCCAGCCCATCCACTTCAACGAAGTAGAAATTCCTGGGAACGATGGTTGCTCCCTGCCTGAATAACTTCGCATAAGTGCCGGCGCGTCCCGCGCTCGCTGCTCCCGCCTCGGTCGACAGCGCACAACGCCCGCCCAGCCAGATCACGCGCGCCTCCTTGGAAGTCACCGTAAACCGCCCCGCACTTTGTTCCCAAGCCGTGTCCCGCGCCGGCAGCTGCGCCTGCCATACCTCAGCGGGCATTGCCTCGCTCGTCCCTCTCTTTTCGGTTTGCTCCGCGAACAACACGCACGAAGGCACGTTGAACAGGGGCGCCACACCTCGCAAGTCCCAATACCCCGTCAGCTTGAAGTCGGCTTTGTACTTCCGCTGGATCAGGTTCTGGTGCTGGTCCGCCGAAAGCACACTGCGCGGCATCACGAACGCGAGCCGGCCTCCCGGCTTCGCGAACGTCTGCATCGCGTGCGCCAGAAACACCGTAGCCAGCTCCATTTGCGTGAACAGCTTCTGCGACTTGGGCGCGATCTCGTAGGTCTCAACCGCCCGCTTCTTGATCTCGCGCTGGTACTCCGGGTCAGTCACATACCGGTAGGCCACCCATGGCGGATTGCCTAGAATCACGTCAAACTGCTGCCGCAGCAGCGCCGGGCGAAAGCTGTTCCGGATCACAAATGACCAGATCGAGTTCTGTTTCTCTCGAATCAGCTCGCTCAAGTCGCTGGTGAACTGCCAGAGCGCATCCACTACCTGCTACCGCTGCTCAAGCTTGTCGAGAGCCGGAACGGCTCTACGGAGGTAAGTATCCAGCTGCTCCCGCGTTTCGCGCCGGTTCGCCGCATGGTCCTCGGCCACCTCTGTCGCAGCCGCGACCGCACCGTCGAACAGGTCCGCTTCCCGCAGCGCCTCCGGCAGCGTGAACTTGCGCTCGTCCCTTCGCGGCCCGAACGTGATCTCCAACCCGCTGATCTGGTCAAAGAGCTTGCGCTCCACCTCGCGCGGCAGGAACAGTGCGTCCGCCAGATACACTGGAATCTGCACCGGCCGTCGTGCTGCCTGCACCAACGGACCGAGCGCCAGCACATAGTTCGCGCGCGCGATCGTCACCGCCACTGGGTGAATATCGATCCCCTTGACATTTGCCAGCACCGACCCGAGCCTCTCGGCGTTAGGCTTCCCCGGGTTCCTGTCGAGCATATGGTGAATGGCCGCGCGCAGGAAGCTGCCTGAACCGCAGCTCGGGTCCAGGACGCTCATGTACCCCGATGCGGGCAGCATCTCCGCCGCGATCCGCTCGCACAGCCAATCCGGCGTGTAATACTCGCCAAGGTCATGCCGATCCTTCGGATCGACCAGATCCTGGTACACACCCTTCAGCACATCCTCCCGCATGCGGCTCAGATCAAGGCGCAGCATGGTGTCCAGCACCTTCTCCCAAACAGGCAACAGCGCGTATTCCGCCTTCGGCTGGGCTGTCCAATGGAAAAAGTCCTTATCGGTCATGTTCGCTAAATTCCTTGAACGAAAAAACTCACCCGAAAAAACCGCGGCGGCGACCACCCGCAAAGGTTCGCTCGTTTTGCCGTGCGATAGCGCCGCCCACACCATCAAACGCGCCACGCTTACCAGCCAGGTATGGCGTAAGAACAGCTCTTCATTCTCCGATAAGCCTCCCGTACCCGTCGAGGACTCCTTGCCTAAGTTGCCGTAGGTGATCGTCAGGTACTTCCGCCAGGTCTCAAAAGCCAGTAGGGCTTCCGGCTGCTCTCTTGCTCCAAGCCATGCTCCTCGTAAGGCCGCCAACCCATCCCTGAACACCTCGCTGACGGAACCGAGAAGATGCCGCACATTCTCCGAGGTCGGCTCGATATTTACGTTCTGAAACAGAAATGAATCAAGCCACCGGTAGAAGTCTCCAAGAACATGCTCGTCTAACTGAATCTCGCGCCGCAGCTCCAGTTGCACGTTCTCCGGCGTCGGCGCATGAAACTCTTTCGGAAGAAACGGACGGTAAACACGCCAGATAATCCCATCCGTGGCCACGGCGGCCAGGGTTCTTCGCTCGCCCGGCTCCTCCTGCCAAATACCGGCGGCATACTCGCGCAACTGCCGCTCCGCCTCTCGAAGGGTGCGCTTCAAATCCCGTTCAAACTCAACCACTGCGGAGCCGTACAGCGTGTCTGCGTTGCCCCGCTTCTCCCTATCCCCCAGCCGAATGCGAATGCTTTTCTCCGCACCCCGAGAATACTGCGAGATCTCAGGTGTGTTCGGAAAAAGGCTGCCGAGCAACGCGTTAAAGCGTTCACGCTTGCCGATCTCGCTTGCTGTGCCCTTCATATCCTGGAGATATGCTCGAAGTTGTTGCTCCGTACGATTGGTGAGGGAAGCCATCTGCCCCGAAGCCTAGCAGACCTTCCAGCTCAAGCAAGCCTTCTATACTGACCGCAGTATGCCCCCCGGAACCAGCCTGCACACCTTCCCGCCCGTCGACGAGCAGCTCGACCTCCTCCAAAAAGGCGCGGCCGAGATCATCCGCGTCGCCGACCTGCGCGAGCGTTTGGAGCTCTCCCGTAAAACCGGCAAGCCACTGCGCGTGAAAGCCGGCTTCGACCCGACCGCGCCCGACCTCCACCTCGGCCACACCGTGCTCATGCGCAAGCTCAAGCACTTCCAAGATCTTGGCCACCAAGTTATATTTCTCGTTGGCGACTTCACTTCCCTTATCGGCGACCCTTCTGGCCGCTCCGCAACACGGAAGCCGCTCACCCGCGAGCAGATTGACGCCAATGCCCGCTCCTACACCAATCAAGTATTCCGCATTCTCGACCGCGACCGCACGGAGGTCCGCTTCAACTCCGAATGGCTCGACAAGCTCGGCTTTGAAGGCATCATCCGCCTTTCCGCCCAGTTCACCGTGTCGCAGATGTTGGAGCGCGATGAATTCCACAAGCGGTGGCAAGAAGAAAAACCCATTGCACTCCATGAATTGCTGTATCCACTTGCACAGGCTTACGATTCCGTCGCTCTCGAAGCAGATGTGGAACTAGGCGGCACGGATCAAAAGTTCAACCTCCTAAACGGGCGTGAACTCCAGCGCCACTACGGCCAGCTTCCCCAAATTGTCCTCATGACGCCCATCATCGAAGGTTTAGACGGCGTTCAAAAAATGTCAAAGTCGTTGAATAATTCGATCGGCATCGACGAGCCTGCCGGTGAGATGTACGGCAAGATCATGTCGATCTCCGACGAACTGATGTGGCGCTTTTGGCTTCTGCTCACCGACCTGCGCCAGTCTGAAGTGCAATCGAAACAGGCCGAAGTCGTAAGCGGAGCGCTTCACCCAATGGAAGCGAAAAAGCAGCTCGCCCGCGCAATCACCCACGGTTTTCATCCCGAGCACATCGTCCGGCAAGCCGACGAAGACTGGGCTCGGCAGTTCCAACGCAACGAGCAGCCCGAACACATAGAAGAAATTCGCATCAACGCTGCCGAGGTAGGCTGGGATCAGGCTGGATCGGAGGTCCGAATCGATAAACTCTTAGTTCGGCTCGCTCTCGCCGACTCAGCTACCGATGCCGTACGCAAGCTGAAGCAGGGTTCTGTGCGCGCCGACGGAGAAATTATCCTCGTCCCCCGCCTAGCAGTACCCGCATTGCCAAAAACACTCGTGTTCCGCGTCGGCAAGCGTGTCCGCAGTGCTCGATTATACGTATAGTCCGACCGTCCGCCTTGCTCCACGGAACTGATTGCTGTTCAGTTCTGTCATGCTCAGCTACACTGACCTTGATTGGGCAATCATTGACCTCTACCGATTTTTGAGTCCTTTATGATCTGGCATTTTGACTGTAAACATACCGCAAGACTCAGCCTGGCCTTACTCGGCAATCAGTCAAACTCGCATCCCGCAGAATAGTCGCACAATCCCGGAGAACTCTAGGAGCGGTCTTGCAAATGCGTATCGTCACGACAGAGGAGCGTATGTTGACTCCTGCCCTCGTCGCCGCCACGCGAGGCCTATTCCAAGACTCATTGGTTCCCTTACGCGCTCAAATGGAATTTGACCTGCTCGATCTCGGTGAGCGCCGAGTTCTGGCGATGGACCAGGCGGGCATCACCCTCCAGGTGCTCTCGCTCGAGATGAAAGGCTTGGAACAGTTGCCGCCTAACGCTGCGGCCGAACTCGCGGCGGATGCAAACGACCGCATCGCGGCGGCGATTGCGGCTTACCCAGGCCGCTTTGCCGGCTTTGCCGCGCTCGCGCTTACGAACCCTGACAGTGCCGTTCTTGAAATGCGCCGCACACGGCGGCAGCTCGGCTTCGTCGGCTTTCTCTTCCAATCAGGACTGCCAGGCTTCTTTTTAGATGATGAACGCTTCGCCCCCCTTTGGGCCGAAGCGGAAGCTCTTCATGCACCTGTATACCTGTATCCTGCTGCTGCTCCTCCAAGCATCGAGCAAGCCTACTATAGCGGGCTACCGCGAAACATGGGCAAACTGCTTTCCATCGCGGCTTGGGAGTGGCACGCGGAGATAGCACTGCAAGTGCTTCGCCTTATTATGTCAGGGTTGTTTGACCGGCATCCTCATTTACAGGTCATTGTGGGGCATCTGGGCGAGAACCTGCCTTCATCCATCGATCGGGCCGCAAACACGCTGCATTTCATATCACATCATCTTCAGCGGCCCGTATATGATTACCTCCATCACCATTTCTGGGTGACGAACAGCGGCTGCTACACCGCGCCGATGTTTCATGCGGCTCTTGAGATCGTCGGTATCGACCGAATGCTGTTTTCTATCGAGTACCCATTCAGTTCTGCACGGCGGGGCCGCGCTTTTCTAGACAGTCTTGATTTGCCTGAGGTCGAATTGAGGAAGCTTTCTCATGCAAATGCCGACATCCTCTTCGGACTTCCAGTTGAACGGCATCTCTGATCTATATTCCATCTGTGTAAATAGCTCGTTCTCATCCGCAGGCTAAGGCCTGCAAAGCAACTATTTAGCTTCCTTCGCGCAGGTGTATCAACCTTTTACTAAATATGCTGAACGAGATATCTCTTTGCAGCAAAGCCGTGCAACTCAGTGTAGTAAGCCAGAGCGTTTTTCAACGAAATGCGCCGCCGCTCCCGGACCCAGTACTGTTCTGAACTGAATCGCTGGAGAAGTCGGTCTCATAGAAGGCCGGCACGCGATGCCGGTACAAACCAGCTCGTACACCTGTGTCCACCACGACCGTGCTGACAACCCCCGGGTCGTCACGAAGCTTTGCAAAAAGCTGGCCGTTTATTGCTCGTGGCACCTCGATCGTCGTCAAGGAAAACCCATCAGGCACGGTCACTGCATGAGCAAATGCCGGATCCGCCGCAACAGCATTCAAAAGGAACAGATTGCTTCCAACCAATGTGCAGGTTTGGCTTGCGTCCGTTGGACAGCTGTAACTCTGAAATGCCGGCAGCCGCACCAATGTAGCAAGAGGCACCCAGTCGCCGACGGTGCTGCCTGAAACAGCCCGCAGGTGCAGCTTTCCAAAGGCGGACGGCCCAAGGCTCTTCAGCGGATCAAGTGTTCCGATGGCGGTTCTTGCATCCTGCAAAATAACTTGGTCTGAAGCAAGAGGAAGTGTTACCGACGCCAGCCCATCCTCTGTTGCTATCTCAACAGCTTCGCCGCGGGCGAAGCTTGCCGGGATCTGCGTCCTTAGCGAAAAGGTTAGACGGCTGCCGAGGGGCAGCTCATCACTCGTACCGAGCTTGAGTGCAATCTGCTGAGAAGCCGGCAGCTGTTCAATGCTTTTACCCAGCAGAGTCACTGCGGGCCGCGCATCCGAAACCACCACCGGGACGGCGATCACGCGCCCGTCTTTCAATGCAACCTGCCCCAAGCTTCTCGACCCGGTTTGCAGGCCGTTTAATCCTGAGCCGGAGTGCCCATCTGCCGACATCTCCATTAAATCCGCATTCCCAACGCGAGTGAGCTTGCCGGGCAGGAGCTCCTGGTCTTTAAGTTTCAGCCCGGCGACTTCATCCAAACGTGAGCCGGCCAACACTCCCCCGTTGTCACCAGCATGGATGGTGAACTGCTCATATTTGCCTGCCTCGGCAAAGGAGGGAATCGTCAGCAGCTTGGGCGTTGCGATACCGAATTGTTTTATGGATACAGCCACGGCTCCGGGTTGAGCCTCTTTCAGCGGAAGCGTTACAGTGATGCCGTCCGCTCCGTCCGGCTTCCAGTCTGCTCTTTTCTCTTCCCCGTCCGCGCCTCGGTAGCTCAAGCTTTCTACGCAAGCCGCTGCATGCGACCGTAAGTGCAGCTCATCCTCCCGCCCTACAACCAGGGCATTTTTATCCTCATCGGCTACCGCCCAATCCGCACCTTCGGTGGAACGCAGCTGAAACGAGGGCCCGCTGTAAGACTCAAAACCCCAGAACCCTTGTATCTTTCCATCCACCTGATTGCCGAACTCCGCGGCTTTCAGCGCAGGCGAAGGCACCACAAAACCTCCCTGCGTAGGGTCTGCTGAAACCGGTACATCAAGACTGCCGTGGCTGCCGGCAACGTGTAGAGCCAGTCCGTGTCCGAACTGCGTCGTAAAGATCGCAGGCGCGCCGTCCACCGGCAAAACAAGCGGAACCTGCTGTAAGCAGTACACCTGTTTCGGGTTCACAGGGTGCAGAAGGGGTAGCCGAGTCGACTCGACAGCCGGCAAAGCCATGACCAAAACTGATTTCGGGTTGTGGAAGGATGGAGGCGCATTCAACCACAGCTTCATCTCCACACTGTCGGCATCGGAAAGAGCAGGAATGTACTGGTACTGCGCGGTATGGAAAGACGCCAGGATGCGCCCGATATCCAGTGCCACCGAGATATAAGGATCGTAGAGTCCGGCCGTGGAACCTACGGTCGAGCCTGCCTGGAGAGCCAAATCGCTCGTCGGCCCGCTCAGCAGTCCTTGCGCCGGGTTGGAGCTGCCGTTCTCTAAAATCAACGCACTTTGGCTTTGCTGCAGGCATGCGGCCTGCTGGTCCGCCGGGCGCTGGAAACAGTCTTGGTTCAATTTGAGCGCGAGTGATCGGGCCAGCGTCTGCGACTGCGGCTTGATCTGTTCCGGATCTTCAATACCCCGCACTGCCTTCAGGTATGTGTTGATTCGCTCCCGGTCCAGGCTCGCCAGATTCAAGTCCTGCGAAGCGCGCACAAACGCGCCGGGCCGTCCCCGTACAGCGCTTTTCAGCGCCGCGAAATCGCCGCCTGTTTGCGGCGCGAACAATACAATCACCTGCTCCGCGCCGGGCGGCACCGAAAGATATGTTCCTTCGGCAACCACCTTTTTGTCCCAAGCCTCCACTTTGTGGAACCAATCGTCCGGGGGCGGGTTTGTCGACCCGCGCAAAAATGCCACAACCATCAGGTAGTGAACCGATTCATGCTCTCCCAAGACCGGGTGCAGCCAGAGCCGGTCGCCCTCTTGTAGGTTTGGTGTTTCAGCGATGGGCAGAGTTTTGCCTGACCGCTGCACTTTCACCTCAAGCGTAGGGCCTTCTAGATCAAATTGAGCAGTTTGCGCCGGGGAAGCCGTCCCGGCACACAGCCCCAAAAACATTAACGCAAGAAAGATACGCACGTGTGTAAATTGTACCCTCCTGCCTGGCATTCAATCCCTCTCCCCACTATTCTCAGCTGCTTCAAGCCGGTGATCAAGTAAATAGACGCGTCACGGCACCTGTGAAGCACCGATTTGGGAAAGCGATCCCAAAATGAATTTTAAGCTGCTCTCAGCCCGCGCAGTTTCTGCTTAGCTGCCTGATTCAGGAGAAAAAGCAGTATCGCCAGCAGGGGAAACAGCACCGACCACAGTACGGCGTCACGGCGACCGTGGTTTTCGGCGACCGGCAAAGAGCCGGAAAGCCGTACCGCATCGCTTTGACCGGCGTCAATCAAAACCATCAACGCGTACCGGCCGGGCCGCGTCAGCTCAACGGCTCCCTTCACCCCATCGTCACCCTGCCGCAAACTCACCGCGACCGGCCGTCCGTCTAGTTCCAGTACAAGATCGGCTTTCCGCACCGGTACCGCCGGCCCGTCCTCGCCCCGGGTCACCAGGAGCAAAAACTCCACCCTGCCGACAACCAGTGGATCCGGCGCGGTAAACAGCGTCGCTGTATACCCTCCTTGCGAATCATGGAGCGCAATGTGCGGTCCGTCCGCGAGCCCCGGTACAGCAAACAGCAGCGCCCAGAGGACAACCCGCTTCACATCCCGGCCATGCCGCGCATCTGCATCGGCTGTAAAAAAATCCAGATGCCCACCGCATACAGGCCCACTGTGACGCTCGCCCACGGCAGCAGCACCAGAAGGCGCTGCTGCCAGCGCGGCCGCACGGTCAATCGCCAGCCGATGTACAAGCTGCCCAGCAGCCCCAGATCCAAAAGGCACAGCTGCACCGGCAGAATGGAGCCGGGTGCGACCAATGCTGCCGCTCCGGTCCAGTTCGGCGCTGCCGAGCGCAGGTGCAGGCCCAGCCGGGCCAAATCACGCCCAAACTCAAGCAAGCCTGGAGCCAGCGACGCCCCGGCGGTCAACACATGGAAGAGGAGATGCGCCGTCCACATACCCAAACCGACCGGCAGCAGAGCCAGCAGCCACTTCGGCAGGTCGCGCTGCCCTGCCGCGTTCCGAGGGGATGCGAGCCCGAGCACCCCGATCAACAGCGCCGGAAGCACAAACGCGGCCGCCGGCTGCACCCATCCTGCCGTCAGACCCGCGAATGGCTCTGTCATGACTGCCGCGCTTGAAAACGCCGCGGCAGCAATCACGCCTGCAAGCACGCCCAAATCCATGCGGTCCCGGTACCGCCCCACTGCCGACCGCTGCGGGTCCCCGAGCGAAATCTGCACAAGCTCGCGCGCCGGCGCTTGCACGAACAGGCCGATGTTGTCGTGCGGACAAGCCTTCACGCAGTCCATGCACAACGTGCAATCCATGTTTCCCTGCTTTGTCGGCTGGAACAGGTGCAGCTCGCATCCCCTTTGCTGCGTCGGGGCGGCATGGCCGGCGATGCAATCCCTGGTCACGCAGCTTGCGCATGTCGCTTGCGAACGCGGCCCCACGCCTACCGGCGAGAGTAGGGAAGATACAAAATTGAACTGCCCCAGCGGGCACACATACTTGCAGAACGATGCGTCGCGAAACAGCGTATCCACCGCAAACGTCACGCCGAAATACCCGAGCAGCAGCGCCGCGGTGCGTATGGGTCTGTTCCAAAAATCAAACACCTCGAACGCCCAAAAAAACACGAGCACCAGACCGATCGGCAGCCACTTATTGCGCAGCACTCGCGGCCATGCAAACTGCCGCACACCCAGCCGCCGGGACACCCATTTCGACGCTTCCCTAGGAAGCGTGAATGGGCAGCTCATGCAGAATAGGTTCCCGAACAACACCAGCCCAAGAACAAATAAGGCGCGCGCAAATGTCCATGGCACAATGCCGGCCAGGTTCATCGAGCCGGTACGCGGCCCGATAAAGGCATCCACGATCACTGCCGCGGCAAGCAGAAGCGCCAAGGCTTGCAGCGCTTGCCGCCCGTACCGCGCCTTCAGCAGCGCCGCGACAGGTCGAAACCTCAGCAGGTCTATCCGTGCTCGCCCAGTCTGTTTGCGCCGCATCGGCGCGGGCCTGTGCAGCTCATGCAGCCGCGCCCGGGCTGCTTCCTGCTTCCTCCGGCGCTCGCCGCCGCGCGATAAAAGAGCAACGGTGGTCAGCATGGCCGCGCCGAGAAACGACATCGACCCGATCACCCACATCAGTGCTCCGGCCGCGACTTGATCGTCCATGACGCCGATGTCGAACACCCGGGGCGCCTCGGCGTAAGCCTGATAAAACACCTTGCCTGAAAACGAGAGCGAAGCCGAAAGCGCTGTGTTGACCAGATCGGCCGACAGCAGAAACGGCAGCAGCAGCCAGCGGCTCGCTTTGTACACCGTCGGCCACGGTGCAATGATGTGCCACCAAAAGAGCACGCTGGTGAGCAGGAAGCAGATGTGCTCCAGCTCATGCCAGCCCGGCGAGCGCAGCGCCAGCCCGTACGCGGCCGGAACATGCCAGCCGATGAACGTAACGTTCAGCACCAGCCAAGCAAATACCCGCGAAGCCAGCAGCTGCTCGATGGAGCGCACCACATGCAGGCTGAACAGCGGTCCCAGACCTTCCTTCACCACAAAGCGCGGCAGCCCGCGCAGAAGCGGCACCATCGGCGCGCCCAGCACCAGCAGCGGCGGCGCGACCGACATCAACAGCAGGTGCTGGATCATATGCGCCGTGAGCAGCACGCCAGAAAGCGCATCAAGCGGCGAAGCGAGCGCAATCCACACCGCGACGATGCCGCCCGCGAAGCACCCGGCGCGCCAAGCCGGTACCTGCTCCGGACGGGACAGGCGGAGCGCCCGCCATCCACGCAGGTACAAGCTCAGCGTAACTAGCAGACTAAGCGTCGCTCCCCAAGGAAGGTGCTGAAGGCTGTACTGGAACCCGTACGCGGCTTGTGCTGCATCTGTCATGACAAAGGGTCAGAAGTGACCCTTTCTTCAGCCTACACGCACGGCTTCCGCCTTTTCGCATCGCCATGAAAACAGAAAAGCGGCCCTTGCGGGCCGCTTTTCTGTTGAGCACCACCCTAATGCGCTAGAGCCGGGTGAGCGACCATGCTGATGCTGTTCGGTCCGTTGTTCTTTGGTGCGGGCTCCTGCTTTTGCGCTGTCGGTGCGGGTGCCTGCTGCGGCTGGTCGTCGAAGCCGACCTGCGCTCCGCTCAGCGGCGCACCGGTATTGTCCGGTGACGGCCCGTACCTGTCCGGAACCGGCAGCGACGGATTGCGTGCCGGCGGCTGTCCGTCCGGGTGCATGGTTTCGAGCCAAGCAACCAACGAGGTCACCTCAGCAGGGGAAAGATTCTTCCCGTAAGCCGGCATATTGCCGCCGCCCTGCAGCACCTGGCGGACCAGCTGATCGTAGGTCAACCGAGTCGCCACCGCATCGAGCGCCGGACCGCGTTGACCGCCTTCTCCCGCCACCATATGGCAATTGCGGCACTGCTTGCCTTGGAACACAATGGCACCCTGCCGCTCCAACGGCATAGCGACCTGGATCTTGTGCGCCGGCAAGGCATCACCGCTCCACGCCGTCATCTTCGGGCTCCAAGGCTCGTAGGTGCCGAGATGGTTCAGGATTGCTAGCGACACAGCCAAAGTCACCAAGGTCAGCACCGCAACCGGACGCCGACTCCAATGCTTTTCACCCTCACCCGCGACAAACGGCAAGGCTACCAGCACCGCGATGCCGATAACCGGTGCCACCAGAAGGAACGGTGTCTCCAGTGAGTCCGGCAGGTAGGAAAGGATCGAGTAAATCCAAAGAAAGAAGTAGTCCGGCTTCGGGACGACCTGGATATTGGTCGGGTTCGGCTGCCCGCCCGGCCCGAATGGCCCGAAAACAACCGCGCACAACGCTACTGCCGCGTAAATTCCGGCCGTAAACCAAAGATCCTTCCAAACCGCGCCCGGCACAAACGCAATGCCGTCCTTGTGCGCGAGCTGGTTGTACTCCTGCACGTAGGTGGAGCGCCGAACGATGCGCCCCGGCATCGGCCATTCATTCACACCCAACTTCAACACCAGCCAAGTGTGCAGACCCGAAAACCCAAGAAGCAGGCTGGGCAGTACGAACACGTGCAGCGCGAAAAATCGGGTCAGCGTCGCGCCGCCGATGATCGGGCCGCCTAGAAGCGCATGCACCGCATACGGGCCGACGATCGGCACGCGGCTGGCGATGGAGGCGCCGATGCCCAGACCCCAGTACGCGTCCGTGTCATACCGCATGACCTGACCCGTAAAAGCCATGCCCAAGGTCAGGAAAAGTAGCCCCACGCCCAGCAGCCAGGTCAGCTCGCGCGGGAACTTATAGGCCCCGAACAAGAAGACCTGCGCCATGTGGACGACCACCACGGCCACCATGAAGTTGGAGCCCCAACCGTGCATCGCGCGCAGGAACCAGCCCAGGGGCAGGTTGTTGTTGATATAGTGCAGACTTTCCCAAGCATTGGACGCCGAAGGTGAATACACCAGCGCGAGAAAGATGCCGGTAATGATTTGCAGGATCAGCAACGAAAGCGCCGCTGAACCGAACACATACCACCAGCTTGCCGTGGACTTCGGCACGGGGTGCAAGGCGGACTCCTTGACGAAGCCCTCCAGCTGCACGCGCCGTTCAATCCAGCCGTAAAAATCCAACCCGAGTTTCTTGCTGTTGATATTTAACCGAGGCATGACGCCTTTTCCTTCCCTCCGGCATCCCGGAGGCTCGCCGAGGTGGACAGCGTAGGCAGCTGACCCGCATTGATCTGCAGGTCGCCGTTCACGATCTTCCACGAATATTCAAACAAACCGCGCTCCGGCGGCCCTGCCGCACGCGAACCATCCTGGTAATACACCCCGCCATGGCAGGGGCACATAAACAATCCCGACTGCGGGAACCACCGCACAGGGCAGCCGAGGTGCGCGCAGTTCACCGCGAACACTTGAAATTGATCCTGCGCCAGCCGCCGCACCCAGCAAGCCGTATCGTCCGTGATGCCGTCGGTGGGCGACTTGTAAGGCGTCACAAAGGTCGCCAGCCGCGTCTGCCCGTTCGGGTACCGCTGCAAGGAACCCAGCGACACCCAAGACTTGTAATAGCCCTTTTTCCGCAGCGCCGGACCAAGCACATAGCCAATCACCGGAGCCGCGATCGCCAGACCGACCACGGCGTTGATCGCCACACCGATATTCATCAGGAGGTTGCGGCGGGAAACCGGGTGGACGTGGATCGCCGCGTCCTCGATCTTGTGGTCCTCCACCTGCACATGTTCGACCTTGACTTTGTGGTCCTCAGTCGCGCTCATTGGCTGGTTCTCCTTTCGAGCTCGGTGCCGCTGCTGGTCGGGTGCGGATTGCCCGGATCAGCAACCCGATGGGCGCTCAACCAAGCAATCACGTCGGTAATCTGCTCATCGCTCAATGGATGCCCGGGAATGTCGTTCCGGTAATCCGGATGCCCCAGGTCGGGCCGACCCGCGATCGTGATCGTCCGCAGGCCTTGATCGCTGATCAGTGCAAGGTAGGTCGGATCGGTGATCGAACCGGACTTCCCCGCCTTCAGAACCAAACCGTCCGCATTCGCCGCACCATGGCAGCTCGCGCACGCTTGCGCATACACCTGCGAACCCCGGCCGAGATCGCCCGGATGCGACGCCGCATAGGGAGGCAGGTTCATACCTACAAGCATAGCTGGCTTCGCCCAGCGCTGCCGCATCCCTTTGACGATGACATTGATCTGATCATCGGTCAGCAAGCCCCCGTTTTCGGTGGCGAAAGCCGGGCTCAACCCGCCCGGGCCGCCCGCCGCGGTCCAGTGCCGGATGACCTGATCGGAAGCGATGCCGAAGTAAATAGGATTGTTGAAGCCGAACGCCGGGCTGTTCTTGCCGTCCACCCCGTGGCAGGAGGAGCAGTTATTGCTGTACAAGGTGTTGAAGTCGGCGATCTTGTCCGGCTCCTGCTCAATTTCATGCGCGGTCGCGGGTCCCACCAGGAGCCGCTTGCACCCGGTCCCGGCCAACACAGCAAGGGCCACCAGCGCCGCGGCGGCTCCCGCCTTCTTACGTCGTGCCCAAAGCTGCATCAGCGGCGGTCTCCGGCATTCTTCTCTTCCCCATCCTGTCCCATCCCTGAAGCCTCCAGCCCCAAACGCATCGAAAGCGGCACCTGCCGCGCTTGCTGTAAATACGGCGACCGCGACACAACCCAGCCCGCGACCATGCCGAACAGTATTTGCGCCAAGGCGAAGCTCGGCCAATTAATATGCGAGCTCATCTCGGGATTGATGATCGGCAGCGTCCCATGCAGCAGTCCCGTCCACGCCAGCGGCGCAATGATGCCGCCCAGCACGATCGGGTGCTTCGGCATCAACGGCAGCGCGGAACCGTATACCAATCCGATCAGCACCGAAGTGGCTATATGGATCAGGCTCGCAATCCCCAGCGACCCAAGATGAAAGGCGCGCAAGTCGCCCATCGTCGGGTCGGGAGCCCCCATGATGCCGGCCCCCCCGAGCAGGTTGACCGGGTACCAGATTGAGTGCTGAAAAATCAGCCCGTAAGCAAGCGCCGGCAGGATCATCGCCAAGCCGCCCGCGATTCCGCCTTTGAGTCCGACCAGCGGCGAGAAGCTGCCCTCGCCTACATGCGACCGATGGTCGGTGCCAGCCTTGGGATGGCTGCCCGTGTCGATGCGCCCCACCGACTTGCGCGAGCTTTCGATCGCGATCTCTTGGACGCGGACCTCGATCTCCTCGTGCGCCTCATGCGGCAGCACATCCCTGAACCACCCCACGCAGCCATACCCGGTCAGGAAAATGCCGAGAAAGCTGATGACATAGTGGGTCAGCACGCCGGAAACCATCAGGGTGAATCCGAGAGCCGTCACAATGGGCCAGGCAGTCGGCTTCGGCAGGTGGATGCCCTCGCCGTGCGCCGGTGCGTGCGCTTTCACCGGATCGCCGTGCGTGATGTCGGTCGGGCCTTGCTCCAGCTGCTGCTCGGTTTGGTATTCCTGCGAAGCATTCATGTGTATGCCGTCCTTTACCGCCGCGGCCTTGCTACCGGCCGATGATGTACACCACCGCGAACACCACAACCCACACGGCATCCACAAAGTGCCAGTACAGGGCGAGCGTGGTGATCCGCTCGGTGTTCTTGCTCGTGACGTGGCCGCCTTGGGCCAGGAGCCAAAGCGTAATCAGCATCACGAGCCCGATGATCACGTGCGAGGCGTGGAGCCCGACTAGCGAGTAAAACGTGGTCCCGAACAGGTTCGTTTGAAGCGTCAGGCCGTCATGGTAAATCAGCTTGTACCACTCATACCCCGTGCCGGCCAAAAAGATGGACCCGAGCGCGATGGTAACCCCGAGCCAGGCGATGAACTTCTTCACCGCCCCGTGCTCGATTGCTTTTTCTGAAAGCCAGATCGTAAAAGAAGAGCTGAGCAGGCAGATCGTATTCACGATCGGAACCTCCAGAACTTCCTTCGGCTGCGGCCCCCACTGGCTCTTCCCGATGTAGAAGAGGTATGCCAAGACAAACATCGCGAAAATCGCGGACTCGCCGATGATGAGGCAGTACATGCCCACCTTGCCCTTGTTGGGAAGGTGCCACGGCTGCTCCATGTCGTGCGCGAGGACGGGTACGGTGATCGTGCTCATTCTCTTCTTCTATCCCCTTCAGCTGGCCGCTTACTCGTACTTCCAATCCGGATCGGTCGGGTGCTTCAGATCCCACAGCGGACGCCGGCTGGAAACGACCGGATCCACGGCAAAGTTGTACTCGGGCGGCGGCGAAGACGTTGCCCACTCGAGCGTCCACGCGTCCCAAGGATCCGGCCCGGCGTCCGGCCCGTGCAGCGCCGAATACACAATGTTGTAGACCAGGATCAAGGTGGCTGCCCCTTGAATGTACCCGCCGACTGAGGCAATCAGGTTCCAAGGAGCCCATCCGCGCGAAGCCTCGTAGGTATACACCCAGCGCGGCATGCCCAGGATGCCCGGCACGTGCAGGAAGTCGAACGTAAGATGGAAGCCGACCAGGAAAGTCCAGAAGTGCAGTTTCCCGAGCTTCTCGTTGAGCATGCGGCCGGTCACCTTAGGGAACCAGTAGTACAGCCCGGCAAACATGCTGAACACGATCCCGCCCACCAGCACATAGTGGAAGTGCGCGATGACGAAGTAAGAGTTATGGAGCTGCCAATCCCAGGGCGAAGCGGACAGCATGATGCCCGTCAAACCTGAAATCAGGAACTGAATCACGAACGCGGACGCAAACAGCATCGGGGTCGCGAACCGGATCTTGCCGCCCCACATCGTGGCGATCCAGTTAAAGATCTTTATTCCGGTCGGCACCGCAATGATCATCGTCGACAGCGTAAAGAACGTGTTTGCCGCCGAGGTCATCCCGACCGTGAACATGTGGTGCGCCCATACGCCGAGCGAAATGAAGACGATCGATACTGTAGCCGCGACCATCGCCGTGTAGCCGAAAGCCGGCTTGCGCGAGAACACAGGGATCACTTCATTCGCGACGCCGAACGCCGGCAGCACCAGGATGTACACCTCGGGGTGCCCGAATATCCAGAAGAAGTGCGCCCAAATCAGGGCCGAACCGCCCGCCTGCGCGTCAAAGAAATGCGCGCCCAGGTACCGGTCGAGCTCCAGCATGACCTGCGCCGCGGTCAGGGGGGTGATCGCCACCAGGGTCAGGGCCGACACGCACAGCATGATCCAGACGAAAAGCGGAATCCGCATCATCGTCATGCCCTTGCAGCGCATGGACACCGTGGTCGCGATGATGTTGATCGCCGCGCCCAGCGTTCCCCAGCCGGTGACGAACAGGCTCAGCGCCCAGAAATCAGTCGCGTGCCCCTGCGAATAGGTACGGGTTGTCAAGGGGGCGTACTCAAACCAGCCCACGTCCGGTGCCGAGCCCTGCCCGTACAGCCCGAAGCCGCCGATGAACGAGTAGTACAGCAGCAGCCCGCCGAACGCCGTCAACCAGAAGCTCAGGGCGTTCAAACGCGGGAACGCCATGTCGCGCGCGCCGATCATCAGCGGGACGAAGTAGTTCGCGTACCCGAACAACAGCGGCATGCCCATGAGGAACACCATGGTCGTGCCGTGCATGGTGAACATCCGGTTGTAGTTTTCGGGCGAAAGGAATGTGTTGTCCGGCCTCGCCAGCTGCACCCGGATTGCCATCGCCTCCGCGCCGCCGACCAGCAGGAAGAACAGCGCATAGATGATGTACAGGATGCCCAACCGCTTGTGATCCACCGTCACAATCCAGCCGTGGAGGTACTCGCGAAAGGTTCCCGCGGCCGCTTTGGGCGGCGTCAGGTCCAGTGCGCCGATCGGTAGTGATGCGTCAGCCATTGCCCTTCACTCCTCTACTTCAAGCTCGACAGGTACACCGACACCTGCTCAAGCTGCGTTTCCGATAACTGCATGGGAGGCATCAGCGCTCCCTCTTTCACATCGCTCGGGTTGCGTATCCAGGTCCTCAGGTTGTCGACGCTGTTCGGCAGGATTCCCGAGCCCAGATTGTCCCGCCCGCCGAAATGCGTCAGGTCCGGCCCAAACCGGCCGTTTGCCACGGTCCCGCGGATTGCGTGGCAGTTGATGCACGCATTGGTCATGAAGACCTGCCGTCCTGCGGCCACCTCGGCCGCCGCTGAGTTCGGCTGACCTGCGCCGGGAGCTTTCGCGTTCGGCGTAAAGCCTGAGTTCGAATCCAATGGACGCGAGCCCGGCTTCGCGACCGTCCCCGCGTTGTCCTTATCGTTCGCGGTGCCGCCCGGCTTCGCCGCGGTCCCGTTCGCGCCCTGTACATACGAGGCGTTCAAGAAACGACCCTGCTGTGGGCCATTCTCACGAGCCTGTTCTTGCCCTGGGATCACTTCCACCGCCGGCTGCTGCTGCTGCGTGATCCAGCGGCGAAACTCATCGGGGGTGTCCACATGAACACGGATCAGCATCTTCGCGTGCTGCGCCCCGCAAAACTGCCCGCACTGGCCGACATAGATGCCGGGAACCGTCGGCTCGATCCACATCTGGTTTACGTGGTCGGGAATGTTGTCGACCTTGCCTGCGAGCTGCGGCACCCAGTAGGAGTGCCAAACATCTGCCGAGAGCAGCTTCATGAAGGTGGGTGTCGGCTTGCCAGGCGTACTCATCGGCACGTGCAGCTCATTCGCAACCACGACACCGTACTGCGGGTAGCGGTACTCCCACCAAAACTGGTGGCCTACAACTGTTACATCGAGCGCCGTCGGCGGTTTTGGGTGATCTTGGATCGTAAAGATCATGCGCGCCGTCGTCAGGAACATCACCACGACGATGACGACCGGCACAACCGTCCAGGCCAACTCCACTTGAGGAGAGCCGTACACTTGCGGCGGCTCGACCGGACTGGGATCCGTGGAGCGATAGCGTACATTCACATACAACCAAGCCCCGCCCACGACGGCCAGAATGCCCATCGTGATCCCGATCACAAATAAACTGAGTACAAATTCCTCATGCGCCGGCGTGGATGTAGGCGCAAACATGTTCGGGACAGGCGAGGGCTTGTTCTCAGCCAAAGCTGCCGCGCCGGCGCATACAAACGCCGCCATCAGCGCGCTGAGGCGGACCGCCCTGCTTATCCACCTCTGCCGTCCATACATCCGGATCTTCTCGAAACCGCTCACATCCAGCTCCCGCCCGCGCTGCTCCCGCTCCCTCCAAAGGAACGGCGGCAACCCGAGACAGTTCTCATCCTAGCAGGATGCCGAAGGGCAAAAGCGGCTTTCTTTGCATGGGTGGGAGCGGCGATTCCACCATGCCAACACCGCACGGAACTGCTCCGCTCCCGTCAACTTCGCCCTACCTATAAGCAGTTCGCGTGAGCGTTGCTCGCGGTAAATAAAGCAAGACCGCCATCCATCGACCGCGCTCACAGTAATAGCGGATCAGGTCAACAAAACACTTTTACTAATGTCGAACATTCTGACAGTAACAGCACTGTCCACGCTGATGTGTCGTCTACAGCGCGGCACCGTGAAAGATTCTTACTCGGTCCAGAACGCGTACAGCGCGCAACAGTTGCGCCAGCGGCAGCCCATCGCTATAAGCGCGCAGTGCCAACCCGGGTACCAGCGGTGCCCGCAGCAGCCGCCAACCCCGCTCCTGCTGTCCGTGGAAGCGCTCCGCGGCAAATTCAGCGACACGCAAATCCTGCTGAAGCGCCCTTGCTTTCCCAGGGTAAACCTCCCCGAGCTCGACGTCCGATGTCAAAGCCGCATGGACCGCGGCAGCGGCGGCCTGCCCGCTTTGGATAGCCCCGGAGATCCCCTCGCCGGTCAGCGGATCGACAAATCCCGCCGCATCCCCTGCGAGCACGACCCGCGTTCCACACACCGGCGCGTAACAAGCCGCCCCCAACCCGAGATGCTGCCCTACGATGCGCGACCGCTCACGCCCAGAGCCGCACCGCTGTTCGATATAGCTTTCCAGCTCCGCCCGTCCAATCCGCTCATTGTTTTCAACGTACAAGCCGACATTGACGTGATCGTTGCGCGGAAACAGCCACCCATATCCTTTCCCGACCGGCGCGAAATCAAAAGTCAACGGAAACCGCTCATGTTCGCCCGCCCAGTAAGGCACGTTTGCCTCAACCGCGAAGCCCCTGTGAAACCAAGTCCCGTCCGTGGCCAGCGTCCGCACGGCGCTGTGGACGCCATCGGCCCCAATGACAAAACGGGCATGGGCACTTTGACCGCTGTCGAATGAGAGGAGAACAGCACTGTCATTGTTCGACAGATTTCGAAGTGTGCCCACCCGCTCGAAACGCACACCCCGCTTCCGTGTTTTCTCCAGGCAAAATGCGTCCAGCTCTTCACGCACCGTCATGGCGCATACCGCGGCGCGCCGCCCGATGTGCCTACGCTGCCCCGCCCCGCCTTCCAGCTGCAAGCCGTTGCACCAACGGCGCACAACCGGCGCAATTGAGTAGCGCAAAGCCCGCACCGCTTTCATCGTCAACCCGCCCGCGCAGGCTTTTGCGCGCGGAAACTCTGCCCGGTCCACAAGCAACACACGGTGCCCCTGCTCTTGTAAATCGTATGCAGCCGCGCATCCGGCTGGGCCCGCGCCGACAATAACAACATCCCACATCTGATCCGTCATGCCTTCGCGGCCTCCATCAAATCAGAACCACCGCAAGCTGACCCGGGTACCTCCTAAATAACAATCGCCGGGCACTTCGGCCTTTTCCTCCACCACGCACATCTATAAGTCAGACCCATGGGTGAACGCAACGACATCCTCGCACTCTGGCGCCGTGCTCAAAGCCGCGGCGAGCGTGTAGCCTTGGCCACGATTGTCCGCACGGCGGGCTCGTCCTACCGCAAGCCGGGCGCGCGCATGCTCGTCACTTCCGGCGGTGAACGCGCCGGAACCCTCAGCGGCGGCTGCTTAGAGGGAGAAGTCAGCCGCAAGATTTGGTGGCTTACGGCTCAAGGCCCATCCATTCGGCAGTATAGGAGCTCCTTTGAGGACGATGACCGTGAACCTGCATGGGGGCTCGGCTGCGGAGGGACTGTGTGGGTCCATCTGGAACAGGAACCCGTCGCGGTGCTCCATGCGATAAGCGAAGCAGAGCAGGGTACGCCTAAGACCATAATATTTATCCTCGGGCCCGACCCGAAACCCGCGATCGTCCTCTCCGAAAACGCACAGCTCGACCCGGAAGCAGCCCTCAGCATGGCAAGCCCCGGCACCTCCAAGAGCGTGTCGCACAATCCCGCAGACGATTCGGTATTCATCGAAGCATTGGCGCCGCCGCCGCGCCTGACGATCTTTGGTGCGGGCGATGATTCCATCCCGATCGCAGAGTTTGCCGCGAAGCTGGGTTGGCGTCTCGCGGTTGCCGACGGCCGCGCCCATCTGCTTCAGGACGGCAAGTTTGCCGCTGGAGTTGAGCGGCGGCGGCTGCGCTTCGATCCGGCAGTGCCGACCGCGCACTCCCAAAACTGCTGTTCCCATCACCCCCTATTGCCTCTCGATACAGGTGTGACGGCAGGAGAGTTGGCCGTTGTTCTGACGCACTCCTATGACCAGGACCGAGCCGTTCTTGCATCACTGCTTCCGGTCGACCTGCTGTACCTTGGTATTCTCGGTCCCCGGCATCGCACGGCGCGCTTGCTGCATGAGATTGCTCCCGTCCTTGGCTGGTCGGTGGAGCAGTGCTTCGCCCGCCTTCACTCTCCTGTCGGTCTCGACCTGGGCGCGCGCGATCCGGCGGCAATCGCTTTGGCGATCGTCGCGGAGCTCCAAGCTGTGCTTGCGGGCCGTCACTTTTCCGTGAGTAAAATCAATCCGTCCGAGCTTGCCTTTGCCGCACGGTAAGGAACAGCCGCCGGCCGCTCTGATCCTCGCGGCCGGAGCCTCCAGGCGGCTCGGCCGGCCGAAGCAGCTCTTGCAGTACCGCGGTTCGCCGCTCCTGCGCAGGGTAGTGCGCCTTGCCCTCGTCTCCGGGGCGGCACCGGTCTTGGTTGCCCTCGACCCGGCTCAAGCCTTGTTCATCTCGGCTATATCCGGCTTGCCTGCCGGATGCCTACCGATTCCAAACGCATCGGAAGGCATGGGAGCCTCCCTCCGCGCGGGTGTCGAGGCGGTTCGGATTTTCTACCCGAAAGCTGAACGCCTCCTCATCCTTGTCTGCGACCAGCCGCTTGTAGGCTTAAAGCATATCCGCGCACTGCTCGCGTCCACACCGCCCGCCGCGGCGGAGTACAAAGGAAAGCTGGGTGTTCCCGCGGTCTTTGCACGTTCGCATTTCCCTGCCCTCGCGACGCTGCAAGGCGACCGGGGAGCCCGCGCACTGCTTTCCACCCTGTCTGCCGCGAAAGTACCCATGCCCGAGGCTGCGTTCGACATCGATATGCCGGAAGACGTTGCAGCTTTAGACCGGAAGTCGAGAGCAAAGGGACGAAAGCAGCAGCCCTTATAACGTGCGCCCCCGAAAATCCGCATACAGCTTTCACCGCCAAAACAACCGCAGCGATCGCTGCCGCCATTCCAGGAGACCTTCTCTAAAGCGGCTTTCCGACGTTTTTCGGCTGATTCGGCAAAGCGGAAGGTCCTTGATGCACCGGCTTCTGGCCCGTGTCGTCGGCCAAGCGTCCAGCCGACGGCCGAGTGCCCCCGTCGGTCCACCGGGTCAGCTCATCAAAAGCGAAACCCACCTGCTCCGGCAGAAAGTTGCAGTGTCCGTCGCGGTTGACGTATTGCTGTACAAACCGCTCACCTACCCCTAAACGCCGTGTCAGCTCATCGTAGTAGGCGGCGGTTGAAGCCGGCACCAGCGGGTCGTAGCTCGTGTGCAAAGCCAGCAAAGGGCGTTTGAGGTTGCCGGAAGGGGAGCCGAATTCCGCGACATACCGGAGCGCATCGGCGTCCGCGGAGTAGCGCTTCACCCTGGCATTCAGGGCGTTGTCGTCCGTTGTTCCCGTGTAGATCAAATTACGGTTGTCGAACGGATTTCCACCCGCTTTCTTTCTCAAATCGAGAATGGCAAAAGTATTGAAGACCAAAACATCGGCCAGTCCGCGGTTCGTGTGGATGTCGGCCAGGGACCGAACCAATGCCGCCTCCGGCGGATGTGCATCCAGCGCCTTTTCCACGAGCGACGAAACAGCAGGGTCGTTCATTCTGAAGTCGGTCGGGATATGCTCAACATCCGGCAGGACACCCGGAAAAAACGCGTCAAAGGCCACGCGATTGGCAAAGGCGCGCTGCATCACGAGGTCCGCCGGTGCCAGAACCCCGCAAAGCGCGAGACCCCCGGCATAGTCGTGCGGGTGCTGCTCCAGCGTGAGAACCGTTAAAAGCCCGCCCATGGACTGCCCGAGAACAAAAGCTTGCTCAACACGCCCGTAATGCTTGCCGAAATACCGCCGGAGATCCTCCGCATCGCCCGGCGCTGTTGCGATGGCCCAGCCGCCTGCCCGGTACCCGGGCTGCGCCACGGCATACCCCCGCTCCAGCAGCTGGGCGATCAACCGCGACGGCGGGTTCGGATGGTGCGTAGCCGGATCCATACGAAAAAGCTGCGGCTCCGACTGGTAGCCGTGGTAGTACATCACCAGCTTGCGATTCCAACTGTCCGGCTTCGCATCCGGTATATCGATGCGGAATGCCGACCCGTTTAACTGTCCTTCCTCCGTTCGGGCCTGCACGCTTGAAGCACCCCGGGCGGAGCCCGCGTCCGTGTCGGGCAGCTGCGTCAACCCGTTCGTCCTGCTGCTGTCCTGCGCAGGCGGGCGTTGTGATCCACCCGCCGCGGCTTCCACTCCTTGCGGCCGAGCCGCCGAGCTGCCGAGCAGCCATGCAGCAGCGAAAGAAACCACAAGCCCGGCGGCCCGCTGCGGCGGCGACTTAAAAAAGCACATGACCGCATCCTAACGGGGCCTGTTGAGGCTAGGCTAGCGATGGTGCGGCGGCGGGGCAGCTAGCATCAGGTACATGCGTCCCTCATCATCGCCCAGCGAGCCTGCCAGCGCAGCAACAGCCGTCATCTCCCGCCGCGGGGCCGAGCGCCTGCGTTTGGGCCATGTCTGGGTATACCGCTCAGAAATTCGTTCAGCGGATTTGGAACAGTTTGCCGGGCTTCGCACTGTGCTCGATGAGTACGGCCGCGTTCTCGGCACTGCCCTCTGGAGTCCGTCCTCCGAAATTGCACTGCGTATGATTTCCTTCGATACGCTTCCGCTTGAGCAGTGGCTGTCCTCCTTGCGGGAGCATTTACGCATTGCGTTTCACCGCCGCGAACCGCTGACGGACGAGTCTACCGACAGCTGCCGACTTTTCTTTTCGGAGGCGGATGCCGTACCTGGCCTGATTATTGATCGCTACGGCAAGGTGGTGATCCTTCAAATCCTGACCGCCGGCCTCGACACACCCGAGACGCGTTCCATCATTATCGAAGTATTGCTGGAAAGCTTTGATGATCTTGAAATTATTTACGAACGCCCTGATCCGCGCATCCGTGAGCTCGAGTCCTTGCCGGCGGTGAGCCAAGACCCGCTTTGGCAAGCACCGTCCACGCGGCAAAGCAGCCTGATGCAGACCGAGTTCAAGCTGAATGGCCTGCGGTTCGTTTACAACGTCAACGCGGGCCAAAAAACAGGAGCGTTCCTAGACCAGCGGTTCAACTACCGGCTGGCCGCCAAGCACGGCCACGGGGAGGCTTTGGACGTCTGCACATACCAGGGCGGCTTTGCTTTGCACCTTGCAGGCGTTTGCCGCTCCGTGACAGGGGTGGACGCTTCACAAAGTGCCTTACAGGTTGCCGAACAAAACCTGGCCATGAATCGGGAAGCACTCGGCGGCGTCGAAGTCGACTGGGTGCAGGGGGATGCCTTTGCCCTTTTGCGCGAGTGGTCCGAAGCAGGATCTGCTTACGACACGATCGTGCTTGATCCGCCCGCTTTCGCGAAGAGCACACGTGCCGTCGACGGCGCACTGCGGGGTTATAAGGAGCTGAACTTGCGCGCTCTTAAAATGCTGCGGCCCGGGGGCACCCTTCTCACCTGTTCCTGCTCGCACCATGTTAACTTCGATGCTTTTCAAAGTATAGTAGCTGCCGCGGCGGGCGACGCCGGCCGGCGGTTGCGGCTTTTGGAGCGCACTGGTGCGGCCCCGGATCATCCTGTTATTTTGACCATTCCCGAAACGGAATATCTGAAATGTCTTGTACTCGAAGTGGACTGAGCTTAACCATGTTCAGCCACATGCTCCTTGATAACAACGCGCTCATATTTTCTGCATCTAATTGCAAGAAGCAAGCGTCTATCACTGGTGAGATCAGCCTGTTTGAGTTGCATGTACCGACCAGGCTTTCAGCACTTACATTACGCGTCAGGAAACCGCAATCATGGCAATCCGTTGGGACCGGTTCACACTCAAGTCGCAGGAAGCCGTTCAGTCCGCAAGCAGTATGGCTGCCGAGAACGGCAATCCAGAAATCCTTCCGCTTCACCTGATTTCAGCACTGCTGAATGACAGTGAAGGGGTGATCGGGCCTGTTCTGGAGAAGATCGGCGTACCGATCGCGCAACTCGGCGCGCGGACAAAAGAAGCCTTGACGAGGCTGCCTAGGGTGCAGGGCAGCACGCAGCCCGGGATGAGCCAGCCGTTTCAGCGCATTCTGGACCAGGCAAGCAAGGAAGCCGCAAATTTCCATGACGACTACGTTTCAACCGAACACTTACTGCTCGCCCTCGCTGAAGCGAAAACTGATGGCGCGGGACTTTTGCTCGCGAGCTTCGGGGCAACCCATGAATCCATTCTCAAGGCATTGACAGCGGTGCGGGGTTCCCAGCGCGTTACCGACCAAAATCCTGAAGCAAAGTTCCAGTCGCTGGACAAGTACACCAAGGATCTGACGGAGCTTGCACGCAGGGGCAAGCTCGACCCGGTGATCGGCCGAGACGAGGAGATCCGCAGGGTGATTCAGGTGCTTTCACGCCGCACAAAGAACAATCCCGTACTGATCGGCGAGCCCGGCGTCGGTAAAACCGCCATTGTGGAAGGCCTTGCGCGCCGCGTGATTTCCGGCGATGTTCCTGAGATCCTGCGTGAAAAGCGCGTCGTTTCCCTCGACCTTGGCGCCATGCTCGCCGGCGCAAAATACCGCGGTGAGTTTGAAGACCGTCTTAAGGCCATTTTGAAGGAAATCGAAGATTCTCACGGCCAGGTTATTTTATTCATCGATGAACTTCACACGTTGGTGGGAGCGGGAGCGGCCGAGGGTGCCATCGACGCGGCCAATATGCTCAAACCGGCGCTCGCCCGCGGAGAACTGCGTGCAATCGGAGCGACGACGCTCAATGAATATCGCAAGCATATCGAGAAAGATGCCGCACTCGAACGCCGCTTCCAGATGGTGTATGTCGGTGAGCCGAATGTAGAAGATACCGTCGCAATTCTCCGCGGCCTGAAGGAACGCTACGAGGCCCATCATAAAGTTCGGATCAAAGATGCGGCGATTGTGGCTGCCGCGACGTTGTCGCATCGCTACATCTCCGACCGATTCCTGCCCGACAAGGCCATCGACTTAGTTGACGAAGCTGCTGCTTCGCTTGCCATCCAGATCGGTTCGGTTCCGGAGGAGATCGATACACTCGATCGCCAAATGACCTCGCTCGAAATCGAGCGCGCGGCGCTGCGTCGGGAAACCGACGCGAACTCGAAGGAGCGGCTTGCCGCCGTCGAACTGGAGCTGGCCGGCTTGAAGGAACGCGCGACCGGTCTACGCGCGCGCTGGCAAAAAGAGCGCGACGCAATCACACGGTTGAGCGAGGTGAAACAGCGCGTGGAAGCACTGAGGTTTGAAGCGGACGAACAAACCCGACTCGGCAACCTGGAGCGGGCCGCGCAGATCCGCTACGGCGATCTCCCACGCATGGAAGCCGAGCTGCGCGAACTCAACGAGCTGCAAGACGCGATGGAGCATGGCGCGCGCATGCTGAAGGAGGAGGTTGATGAAGAAGACATCGCGGCAATCGTGTCGAAGTGGACCGGCATCCCGATCACAAAAATGCTGGAAGGCGAGGTAAGGAAGCTGGTTGCCATGGAAGGCCGCTTGCGCGAGCGCGTAATCGGCCAGGATGACGCGCTTTCAGCTGTGGCGAACGCGATCCGCCGTTCTCGAGCCGGCTTGAGCGACCCGAAACGGCCTATCGGCTCCTTTCTATTTCTTGGGCCGACGGGCGTCGGCAAAACCGAAACCGCCCGCGCCCTCGCTGAGTTTCTCTTTGACGACGAGCAGGCTTTGGTGCGCATCGATATGTCGGAGTACATGGAGAAGCATGCAGTGGCGCGGCTCATCGGCGCGCCGCCGGGCTACATCGGCTTCGACGAAGGCGGTCAATTAACGGAGGCGGTGCGCCGGCGTCCTTACGCTGTCGTATTGTTCGATGAAATTGAAAAAGCGCATCCAGATGTGTTCAACATCCTGTTGCAGGTATTGGACGACGGTCGGTTGACCGACTCCAAAGGTCGGACAGTGGACTTCAAGAACACTGTTTTGATCATGACCTCTAATCTCGGAGCACAGCTGCTGCAAGGCGACGCGTTGGAAAGTGAATCCGGCTGGGAGTTTGCGCGCGAGCAGGTACAGGAGGTGCTGAAAAGCCATTTCCGCCCGGAGTTTCTCAACCGCGTTGACGATACCGTAATCTTCCGGCCTCTCGGTGAGACTCAGCTTGAGCACATTGTCGAACTTCGTTTGGCGGACGTGAAACGATTGCTGGCGCAGCGTAAGATCACGCTCGAACTTTCTGAAGGTGCTCGAAATCAGTTGATCTTGACCGGCTATGACCGAGCCTACGGGGCGCGGCCGCTCAAGCGCGCCATCCAGAAGCTGGTGCAGGACCCGCTCGCCATCAAGATCCTGGACGGCGAGGTTCTTCACGGCGACCATATTCTGGTCGACGCTGATCCGCTGAACAACCGCTTGCGGTTTGCGGTGGAAAGCCGCGAGCCGGCGCATGTGTAATCAGGCGCAACGCACCGATGAGTACTTCCCGCCTTCTGCTGACTAGTTTGACAGCGTTCGAAATGAGCAAACGACGCGGGCAAGGCCCTGGAGATCAGGAGTCACAACCGGAGCAGACCAGCCTCCGGCACATGTGAGAAGCGCCGAAACAGCAGCAGCCTGCCCCGCGCCGCACTCCAGCGCCAGCAGGCCGCCCGACACCAGGTGTGCCGCGGCCTGCGGCACCAGCTGTCGATAAATCTCCAGGCCGTCCGCGCCGGCGAAAAGCGCTGCGTGCGGCTCCCAATTAAGCACTTGCTCCTCAAGCTGCTCACCCTCGGCGATATAGGGCGGGTTTGAGGCGATACAGTCGTAATGCACGGCCGGGGCTGCCGCGAGCAGGTCTGATTCGAAGCACCGCACCCGGCCCGTGAGCCCTAGATTTCGTGCATTCTCCTCCGCAACGGCCAGCGCCCCTGCCGAGATGTCAAAAGTATCCACATGCGCCAAAGGCAGATGCGCCGCCAGCGCCAGTGCAACCGCACCGGAACCGACCCCGACATCCGCGATCCGCAGATCGCGGTCGCGCGGCAAACGGGCAAGCACCGCTTCCACCAAGTGCTCGGTTTCCGGGCGCGGAATCAACACCGCAGGCGTGACCCGCAGCTGCAAGCCGTAAAACTCTTGCCCGCCCAGGATGTACTGCACCGGTTCGTGCAAACCGCGACGGCGCAACAGTTCGCCGTAGCGGGCAGCCTGCTCCGGTGTTATTTCCGCTTCCGGATGCGCGAGAAGCCAAGCCCGGCTTTGCCCTAGGATAGAGCGCAATAGCAGTTCGGCATCGCGCTTCGGATGGCTACCCGTACCCGACAAAAAATCGGCGGCTTGCGTAAGCGCATCGCGCACACACAGCGCCCCCGGTTTCGTAATCCACTCCTGCATAGGGCTGATCGTCGCACAAAGCTCGAACAGTTTTACCGATGTCACATCTGTTGCCGTCAATGCTTCGACTCCGTTCAAATTCTGTACCCTATCAACCATGTCGAATGTTTCTGATCTAGGCCGCATCACGGCGTATTGCGACGGCGGCTCGCGCGGCAACCCCGGTCCGGCCGGCTATGGCGTTTTCATACAGAATGAGGCAGGCGCGCCGCTTGCGTCCTTGTCGGAGTTCCTCGGCACCAAGACCAATAATGTCGCCGAATATTCCGGCTTGCTGGCCGCGCTTTCCTGGGCCCTTGAAAACGAAGCGCGGGAGCTGCGCGTGGTTTCCGACTCCGAGCTGATGGTTAAGCAGATCAAGGGCCAGTACAGCGTGAAAAGCCCAGACCTGAAGCCGCTCCATGAAGAAGCCAAGCGCCGCATCGCCAAGCTCGACCGCTTTGAGATGCAGCATGTGCTGCGCGGAAAAAATAAGGAGGCCGACCGGCTCGCCAATGAAGCCATGGATAAGGGCATGGGCCGGGGCGGGGCGCAACCAAGCCAGACAAGAGCGCTCCCAGCCGGTTCGACGCGCCCGGCCGGCAGCCCGAGCCAGACTCCGGCAAAGCCGGCTCCCTGGCCCGCGCACACCCAGCAACCTAAGGACGTCGGCCCTGCGGCGGAGGTCACCGGCTTTGTAAAGAACGGGGTTGTGCACCTGGTCGAAGGCGAGCTCCCCGAGGGCACGTTCGTCCGCATCCTGCCTACCCGACGCTGAACCGCACAGCGCGGCTATTCGTGCCGCAGCGCCACCATCGGGTCCACACGCGACGCGGGTGGGGGCGGGGGGCCCCCCCCCCCCCCCCCCCCCCCGCCCCCGGGGGGGGGGGGGGGGGGGGGGGGGGGGGGGGCCCCCCCCCCCCCCCCCTTCGCGTCGGAGGTGATGGGGCATGACGCCGGTCAGCGACCTCCTGATC
>CAXTSB010000009.1:45566-46872 GCA_964246845.1 uncultured Acidobacteriaceae bacterium | reverse complement strand
GCCGCATCGCGCCCAGGTAGGCCAGTACGCCGTACAGCCCGACCGAGGCCAGCGTGACCGCGGCGGCGGCAAACAGCGTGAGCAGCCCTGTCCGCAGGCGGTTCTCCTCTTCCGTGTCGTCCAGGTGATCCTGTAAGGGCGAGACGCCGTACACAGACCGGCCCGGCTCCAGTTTGGCCAATGCCCGGCGGAGCGTGTCCGCCATCGCCATGGGCCTGCCGTGAACGCGCAGAAGGAAGAAGGGAAACGGGTTCGGCGCGCTCGCGCACCAGTACACGGTGGGCACGGGCGGCTGCCCCGCGCCCTCTTCGCGCGCGTCGGCAACCACGCCCAGGATCCTGTTCGGCTTGTTGGAAAAGGTTGAAGCGACGCTCTGGAGATGGCGACCGACGGGCAGCGCGCCATTGAGATACGCACGGGCGAAGCTGCGGTTCACCACCACCGTCTCCGGCTGTCCCGAGGGCTTGCAAGCCTCGCCCGCGAGCAGCGGCATGCCGAGGGCGGCAAAGTATCCGGGCGAAACGATACGAGCATTCGCGAGCACGGCGCGGTTCGGGTCTTGCGGCCCGTCCGGCAGCTTCCAGCTTTCTGGATATTGCCCGCCCACGCCGGGCAGCCCCGCGGCCGTCGCCGCCGCTTCCACTCCGGGTACGGCGCGCAGCGCGTCGAGCGTGCGGTCGATCCGCTGCGTCAAGCGGCCCATGTCCGCTGTTTCGCCCCAGCCGCCGCTGATCTGGAGCGTGAGCACCCGGCTCGGGTCAAACCCCAGGCGCACCCGGCCCAGCTGGTCAAAGGAGCGCACAAGCAGCCCGGCCAGCACCAGCAGCGTAACCGCGGAGGCGATCTGCGCCGTGACTAAAGTCCACTGCACCGCGAGCCCGCGTGTACCGGCTTGCGTGCGGCTGCCCAGCGCGAGCGAGCGGGCCAGGTCGCCCCGGGTAGCGCGTAGGGCCGGGAGCAGCCCGCACAGCAGCGTGACCGCGAGCGCCCAGCCGAGCGTGTAGAGGAGAATACCGGGGCTGAGGCGGATTTCCTCAACGCGCGGCAGCGACCGGGCCAGCAGGTGCAGCCCGCGCACGGCACCCGCCGCGACCAGCAGGCCCAAGGCGGCCCCGGCAAGGGCCAGCGCGCCTGTTTCGCTCAGCAATTGCAGGACCACGGCCCGGCGGGAAGCGCCGAGCGCGAAGCGGAGGGCCAGCTCCTGCTCGCGCTCACCGGTGCGGGCCAGGAGCAGCGCGGCGATGTTGGCGCATGCAATGGCCAGCAGCAGCGTCACCGCGCCGTACAGGAGCCACAGCGGGCTGCC
>CAXTSB010000009.1:0-45556 GCA_964246845.1 uncultured Acidobacteriaceae bacterium | reverse complement strand
CCTCGCCCACGACCATGGACTTCAAGGGCGTAAGCACCGCGCGGAGGTTGCCGTCCGTTTTGGGGTACTGCCGCCCCAGCTGCCCTTGCACTTGGGCCAGGTCGGCGCGGGCCTGCGCGAGCGTGACGCCCGGCTTCAGGCGGCCCACGGTGTGGAACCAGGTCGACTCGCGGCTTTGCGCGTAGGGCGCGTCGACCGGGCTCGGCGCCCAGATGTCCACGTCCTTCACCGGAAAGGCAAACGACGCGGGCATGACGCCAACCACCGCCCAGGAGCCGCCGTCGGCCTTCAGCAGCATCCCGTTCAGGTTTGCTCCGCCGAACTTCCCGCGCCATAGCCGCTCGCTGATCAGCACGGCCGGAGGGCCGCCGAAGCGCTCTTCTTCCGCGGTAAACGAGCGGCCCAGCGCGGGCGCGACGCCCCAAACCGCGAGGAAGCGCGGGGCGACCAGCGCTTCGTGGAGCCGTTCCGGAAGCGCGCCGGAGATTTCCGATATGTCCTGGGTGTACCAGCCGGTGACCGCGCTGAAGCTCCGGTTGAGCCTGCTCCAGTCTTCGAGGCGCGGCGGCGCGAGTGTCGAGTTCGGGTCCTTGCTCCGCGCGTCTTCCTGGGCAAGCGCGACAAGCCGGTCGCCCTCGGGAAACGGCAGCGGGCGGAGCAGCACGGCCTCGATGGCCGAGAAGACGGCTGTGTTCAAGCCGATGCCGAGCCCCAAAATCAGGATTACGGCAAGCGCGAACGACGGCGAGCGCCGGATAAACCGGGCGGCTGCTTTCGCGTAGACCAGGGCAGCTTTCCAGGGCATAAAAGTGTGTACCTCGCGCGTTTGCTCCGCAAGCCGCCCGCCAGGGCCGAATGCAAGGCGGGCTTGCCGGTGCGCTTCTTCGGGCGTCATGCCTGCCCGCAGGTTTGCCCGCGTTTGTTCGTCGAGGTGGAAGGTGATCTCGCGATCGATTTCCCGCCGGACCCGCTCCTTGCGTTTTGCTCCAGGCCACTCCATCTCCAGCCCCCCGCTTTGACTTAGGTCATCCGCATGACAAGGAATACGGCTTCCGCGAGCCGGTTCCAACTCGCTTCTTCTTCCGCGAGCTGCTTGCGCCCGCGCGCCGACAGGCGGTAGAACTTCGCTTCGCGCCCGTTCTCGGAGGTGCCCCACTCGGCCTTGAGCCAGCCCCGTTTCTCGAGCCGGTGCAGCGCCGGGTAGAGCGAGCCTTGCTGCACCTGAAGCACGTCCTTGGACACTTCGCGGATGCGCTGCGAAATGCCGTAGCCGTGCACGGGCCCGAGCGCGACGGTCTTCAGGATGAGCATGTCGAGCGTGCCTTGCAGCAGGTCGGCCTTTTCCCCGGGCATGCGGCTCTCCTTGTTGTTCTACATATCAGCATAGGCATGTGTAGAGCGTCAAGGAGAAGGCGCTCACCCGCGCGAAATGCCGGTGAGCGCCGAAGTTTGCCGTTCAAAGCAGCTTCGCCACCGGCCCGGCCCCGATCATCGGGGTTTCCGCTGTTCCCGTTATTCCAGGGGAAGGCCGGAAGGCCGGGCTGTGCACGACCCATAGCTTGTCGCCCCGGACGACCGGCGTTCCGGTCACGAGGACGTAGCGCTGCCCGTTGCTTTCAAACGAAACACGGTTGAGCTGCACGGCGGCCGGAACCGCGCCCGCTACCGGCGTCGGCGAAAGCAGGAACCGGCCCTCGCCGGGAACGTAAAGCCATGCGCCCTCGCCAGGGCCGTCCCCGACTGCCGTCGAGCCCGCTACATCGCCGGCAACAACATTGTTTTTGAGCAGCAGCGGCGAGGTGAGCCGAATCTCATGCGGCCCCGGGTCAAGCAGCTGATTGGCCGCGACCACGACAGGAAAGTGGTCCGCCCATTCGCCCGTCAACGCAAGTTTCAGTTCCCCTGTGTTCGGCATGGAGAGCGTCTCACCCGGGGTGAACCAGGACTGCGTTTCCGGCAGGGTTTGTTCCGTATCGGGGCCGAAACCGGCGGGCCCGAGCGGCGTGACCCTGGAGCGTACCGACAACAGCACCCGGTCGCCGTCCCGCTTGAGCGCCTTGATCGAGTAGAACAGGTTGCTCTTATTCATCTGTGAAAGCCCCCCGCAGCTGTCTTTTCTTGCGTCAACCGTCGACACATAGCAATCAAAGCCGGTCCCCTCGGCCGGTGTCAGTTTGAGCATCAGCACGGAACCTTCCCCGTGCGCGCGGACCTCTACCAGCGCCAGGCGCGAGCCCAAGCCGGCCGACAACAGAACGAGCGAAGCGAACGCAATCCTCGGTACACGCATCATCTCAAAACCTTTCTTCCACCAAGCGGTTGTGTTGCGTTGGATTTCGGGCCAGGTGCGGTCCGCGACCGGTTGGGCGAGGAGGAGGCTGCCGTAGCCGCGCAGCCCGGCCCCCATCGCGGCGTACCCTTCGAGCAGCTCGCGGCAGGCCGCGCAGCCGGCGATGTGCTCGGCCGCATGCGGCGGCACGGCTTCTCCGTCGTACACCGCCGAAACAAACTCCTTGGCGTCATCGCACCTCATGCATCACTCCTTTCGCCCCGCCGAGCCACACCGCCCGCAGCGCCTGCCGGGCCGCGAACAGACGCGACCGCACCGTGCCCACCGGAATGCCGAGGACGACCGCAAGCTCGGCATAGGACTGCCCTTCGACCTCGCGCAGCCACAGCAAGGCCCGCTGCTCTTCCGGCAGACGCCCGAGTGCGTCCGCCATGGCGGAGCCGCGCTCGGCGTCACAAGCCGCGGCCCGGTCCTCTTCAAATGGATCCTCGGGCTTCTTGCGCCGCCACCACTCCGCGGCCCGGTATCTGCCGATGCCGAACAGGTACGCCCGCAGGCTGCCCCGCGCCGGGTCGAACCGGTTCGGGCGGCTCCAAAGCTCGGTGAAGATTTCCTGCGTCAGGTCTTCGGCGGCCTGCACCGAGCCGACGAGCTGCCGTACAAACGCCCGCAGCCTTGGCGCGTTTTCGCGGTACACCACGTCGAACACCGCGGGTTCGCGCGCCCAATCTTCCCTCAGCTTCGGCTCAGCGCTCACAGGCTGCCTCCACTGTGATCTTCGGGCTGGAGAGCCGAAAGGTTCAGGCGGAGGAAGATTTATTTCTTGTAGAGCCTAGTTCCCTGCCTGCGCCGCAGGATGCACAGCATCTGCCGGCCCCGACATGGACGGCGGCGCGTCCTCCGGTGCCGCGCCCCAGGCTTTATTGGGAGCGGGTCCCATCACCAGCACCAGCTTGCCGCCGCCGGCGATGTCGGCGTGCGAGAACCAAGGCTTCGTCCAGGGTTTGCCGTTCAGCGTCGCGGACTGAATGTAGATGTTCGCGTCGGAGTTGTTCGGGGCGTCGACCTCAAAATCCTTGCCGTTGCCCATGTGCATCACCGCGCGGCGGAAGACCGGGCTGCCCAGGATGTAATCGGGGCTGGACGGGTCGACGGTGTAGAAGCCCATGGCGCTCATCACGTACCACGAGGAGGTGGCACCCTGGTCGTCCATGCCGGGAAAGGCGTAGCCCGAAGCATCGCTGCCGTACATCTCACGCAGGATGCGGCGGGTGAGGGCCTGCGTCTTCCAGGGCTGCCCGACCCAGTCGTAATAGTAGGCGGCTTGCTGGTCGGGCTGGTTGCCTTGCACGTACTGGCCGATCAGGCCGGTGCAGTCGCGGCAGATGCCCTTGGGATGGTAGGGCGTCGAAAAGAACTGATCGAGCTTGGCGGCGGCTTGCTCGCGCCCGCCGAGTTCGTTCACCAGGCCTTGCACGTCGTGCGGGGCAAGCCACAAGGTCGACCAGCCGGACGCTTCCTTCATCATGAAGTTGTAGTAGGGCTCGCCCGGGTCGAACGGGCTGACCCATTTGCCGTCCGCCGTGCGCCCGCGCACAAACCCGATTGACGGGTCGAAAACGTTTCGGTAGTTCGCGGCGCGCTTCAGGAACATGGCCGCGTCGTCATCATGACCCAAACGCTTGGCGTACTCGGCCATCGCGTAATCGTCCCAGCTGTACTCAAGCGTGGTGGCCGCGCCGGCTTTACCGTCGGCGTACGGCGGGCTCGGGTTGCTGGACGGGATTTCATCGGCGATCCAGCCTTGCCGCATGTACTCGGCCAGGTAATGGCGCGGCCCCGCGGGGTCGGTCGCGTTCTTGCGGAGGTAGGTGTACGTGCCGGTCCAATCGAAGTCGAGGCCCCGTTCCCAATCGCCCAGGTACATGAAAACGGCATTGTCGCCGTGGAACGAGGTGCCCATATAGCCCGACTCACGGGCCCTGTCGAGCTCGGACTGGAGGATGTCGCGCTTCACCTCGGGTTCTAAAAGCGTAAGTAAAACAATCTGGTTGCGGCCTGTATCCCAGAACGGCACGGGGCCGTAGCGGTCGTGGTCGGCGGTCCTGCGCACGCCGTCGAGCCCCGTAAAGGGCTCGCCCTTGCGCGCGACCAGATTCGGGCTGTCAAACGAGTGGAGAAGGCAGGAGTAGAACAGCATCTTCTCCTTTTCGGAGCCGCCCTCCACCTCGATGCGGTTGAGCTTGCGCGCCCAGGCCGCCTCGGCGTCCCGGTGCAGCTTGTCGAACTCCCAGCCCGGGTCTTCGGCTTCGAGCCGCTGCTCGGCCTGCTCATAGCTCGCGCCCCGGGCGACCTTGACCAGCACCTGCCGGGCCCCGGCGGCAAACTCCAGGTAAGCCCCGGCATACGGGCCGGCGACGGCGCGGGCGTCGGGCTCCACGGCCTTGTCGCCGATCAAGGAGCCGCGATTCGGAGTTTGCTCGTGAAAGGTCCCGAAGGCCTGAAACGGCTCTGAAAACCGGACCACGAAGTAGGAGTCCTCCGCCCCGCGCCGTCCGCCCATCATGCGGCCGCGCACGGCCCGGTCGCCCACCACTTCCACATCGCCGCTTCTGTGGTCGGTGTCGACCAGGATGCGCGCGGCCTTGCCGCCCGGAACGGTTTGCGGGAAGGTGAAGCGGTACAGCCCGGTGGAGGTGGTCGCGGTCATCTCGGCTTCGGTTTGGAAGTCATCAAGAAAGACGCTGTAGTAGCCCGGAGAGGCCTTCTCGCGCCGCTTGTCGTACACCGACGGCGTGCGCTGCGGGGGCAGCGCCCAGTCGCCGACGACCGGCGTAATCGCGGGACCGTTCGCGCCGCCGTAGCCGCCATAGGAGAAGGCGAAAATGCTGCGGTTGGGGTAGTAATACGTGGCCGGAACCCCCGCCACATACTGTAGGGCGAGGTTGGCGTTCATCGGGGCCATCTCAACGGCGCTGTGGGGCAGCTTCGCGCCGGGCGAGGTGAAGCCGGAGTACACCTGCTCGCCCGGCGGCGGGGCGTTGCCGATCAGCTTTTGATCGTCGAGCGGCGCGGTGCCGACCAGCGGGTTCGCATAGGCGACAGGCGGTTTGCCGGTGGGAGCCGCGCTCTGCGCTTCGACGGCGGTACCCGTGAGTAGTCCGGAAAGGCAGAGCGCGGCTACGGTCTTGCTGTTTCGGCAAACAAGCATGCTGTCCTGGTTCTCCTGTCCATCGTTATGGCGGTTGCTCAACGGCCTTGCGTGGTTTGGAGCAGCTGGAAAAAGCTGTCGCCGCGCAGGATCTCAAACTCCGGCCCGAGCGTGCTCACCAGCGAAGCGACACCCGTGGGCGTGAGCGAGGCGGTGAACGATTCGATGCCGGCGGCGACAAACAGAGGCGATTTGCCGTCCCAGGCGGCGGCGATCTGGGCGAGCTGCGCCGTACCGCCCGGGATGTCGTTGATGCCCAGCAGCGTCACCACGGGCAGGTTGTTGACGAAGCTGACCACGCTGGTCGGGTCGTAGTTCAGCACGATGCCGAGCAGGCCGGGAATGTTGCGTTGGTAGGGCGCGACGAGCTCGGGGGTGAGCGGCAGGTTGTCGGTGCCGTTGCGGTTGTACACGAACAGGGTGTTCATGCCGGTGCGCCGCATGTATTCGCCCGAGTGCTTGGTGAACTGCTCGAAAGCGGAGGCGGGCCACTCGGCCGGATAGGTGTAGCCCGCGCCCGACGGCCCGGCCATCAGCAGGTCGTTTTCCGTCCGGGTGGTCTGGTAGTAGTGCAGGAAGGAGGGCGCGATGTCGAGCAGCAGCGTGCTGATGCTCCAGTTCAGCAGCACGCTGCCGCGGCCGGGATCGTCCCAAAGGTCGCGCAAGCGGTGCTGGCAGTACTGGACATTGTCGCCCTCCACCATGGTGAGGGTGAGATAGATTTTGTTTTCGAGCTTGGGTACAGGCGGAGGTGCCGGCACGCGCGCGGATACAGATTCGCGAACGCCGGCAAACACAGACCCGTTATACAGGTTGTCGGCCGCGACCACGGGCGAGGCGTAGCGGCTCAGCAGGGTGACGCCGGGCATCTCGTGCCCCAGCGGAAACCAGCCCAGGTACGGCGTGTTGGGCGGCGTTTGCTTCAGGATGGTTTCAAACAGCGCGGTCTGGTCGGCGATCTCCGGGTCGAGCCAAAAGACTGGAGCTTGCGTCGCCATGATGTAGTCGCGGAAGACGGCGTTGCCCTGCTGCACGCTGGGCGCGGCGGAGGTGCCGGACACGACATACTCGTTCCACACTTCCGTGGACAGTGTGAGCTTCTTGGTCCCGGCGGGCGGCGCGAAGCGGTAGATGAAATAGTTATTGCCGTCGGCGAACCGCCAGCCGCCGGAGGCGATCTGCGAGCCGCTGTCTTCAAAAAGGAACGGCGTTTCGGCCGCGGTGCCCGGCGTAAACGAAGCCAGCCGCGCGCCGTCGGCGGTGACGGTGACCTGTGCGACCGAGGGACCGAAGCCGTCGTTGGGGAAATTGTCGGTGTAGCGGATGTACACAGCCTCGCCGCCCAGCAGCGCGGTGAGGTCGGCCGTATACACCGCGCGGTTCGAGGCATCCGTGATGGCCCGTGTTTCTTGGAGCAGGGTCGTCCAGTTGACGTTCGGGACCTGCACCGTGTTGGTGGGCGAGATGGCCGTGAGGATCTGCTTGGAGGAACGCGGCCAAACATTGGCGAGCGCGTACTCATAAGCGGATACCGTGTCGGTAAAGCGGCCGGTCAGGTCCTCGAGAACGGGGAGCCGGTGTGCCGCGGCAAGCGCGGATGTCGCGATCACTGCGTTTCTTTGACTCGCGATGGCCGTGGCCACATTGATGGAGTCGGGCACCCGCGTGTCGTACACGACGGCACCCTCAATCGACGACCGATACTGCGTGAGGAACTGCCAAGGATCGGTCGATAGGCGATGGGGCACGCTGATGGTGTTGAGCCAGGCTGCGTTTGTGCGGTCGGTTCCCCAGTAGAAATACAGGCGGGGCTGTACACGATTGACTTGGCCTTGTAGGGTGACCAGCAAGGTTTGCTCGTCACCGCTGAGGGCGGAAAGGTCGGCGGCTCCAAGGGATTGCGCGTTCGGCAGCCTGGGCAGAGAGCCGTTCTTTGGGGACTGAGCGAAGGCCGGGAAAGCCCTCGAACCGGCGGCGGCACCGCTGAGTGCCAGGAAGGTGCGGCGTGTCAGGGGGGACATGGCGTTTCTCCTTTTCGTGAATGCTGCTGCTTTCACAACGGATCGATGCGGTCGGCTAAAACTGTATCCGCGCGCCGAGCTGCCCGTTGCGCGAGGTGCCGTTTACGCCGGTGATCTGGCCGAAGGTGGTGTCGTTCGGGTTGGTATCGGGCGAGTTGACGTAGTGCCGGTTGAAGACGTCGTAGAACTCGCCGCGGACGGTGGCCGAGAAGCGGTTCTCCAGGCCGAAGGCAAAGGCTTTGCTGAGCGAAATGCTCTCCGAGGCTGCTCCGGGGTTCCAACGCCAGTTGTTGTAGTTGTAGGGCGTGTTGCCGAGCGTGCCGAACTGCGGGTGACGAACAAGCTCGGGCTGAAATCCTGGTTGGCGGGGTCGCGCGTATTGCCCAGGTCCACGTTGTGGCCGTGGAAGCGGTTCTTGATGTTGCCCGCGTTGACGCCGGGGGCGAAGTTTTCGCGCTGGTTCTGAAAGAAGAACGGGTACTGCACGGGCGAATTGACTGTGCCGATAGGCCCGCCCGAGCCGTAGCTGAGGAAAGAGCCGACCGTCCAGCCGCCGATGGCCTCGCTCAGCATCCGGCTGCCGCCTGAAAAGAACTGGCCGCCGCGGCCGAACGGCAGCACATACGTGATGTAGCCGGTGACGAGCTGAAGCTGGTCGGTGCCCTGCACATAGCCCTGCGAGGCCGGGATGTCGGCCGCGCTCTGGTAGCCGTACAGCCCGTTGCCGCCCGCGGCCGAGCGCCGGGCCAGGTTGCTGCCGGCCAGGTGCGACACCGTGTAGCTCATGTCCGCGGTCAGGTTGTGCGCGTTGCGCGCTTTCACTTCGGCGACAAACGCGTTATAGCTGCTCGCGCCGATCTGCTGGTCGGTTTCGAGCACCACCGTGTTGTTGTAGGAGGCGGCTTGCGGGATGGGCGCGATGGCCGCGTACGCCGGCCCGCTGAAGCCCTGGTACGGATACGGTACACCGATGGCCGCGGCCTGCCCCGCGTTGCTCACTGTGTCGTTGATGTGGCCCGAGGTCAGGAGCCGGCTGTAGGTGCCGAAGTCGGGGTAGTTGATGCCGACCGACTCGGGGTTGTCATGGAGATCTTCGCCGCGCGTGCCCATGTAGCGGGCGTCGAGGATGATATTTTTCGCAAGCTCGTACTGAATGCCGCCGTAGAAGTTCTGCGCCCGGCCCAGGTGCAGGGTTTTCGGGCTGATATACAGCGGTTGGTCGTAGCCGAAGCTGGTCTGGTTGATGTTGCGGGCCAGGAACTCGGTTTGTCCGGGATAGCCGCCCCAATTAAAAGCCGTCGCGCCGGGCGTGTTGTTCGGCACCGTATTGGTGCCGGTCCAGAACTCACCCTGCTGCGAAGGGAAGCCGTAGCCGTATCCCGCGTTGAACTCGCCCAAGGGCACATAGTAGAGGCCGTAATTGGCGCGGGCCGTCAGCTTTGGGGTGACCTGGTAAGCCCCGCCCACATGCGGCCCGAACTGGTGGAGCGAGTTATCGGTCTGAAAGGTTGAGCCGGAGTTCCGGGCAAAGGTCCAGGCCCCTCCGTAAGTTCCCCAAGCCGGGTTCTGTTGGGTCAGGTCGAAGTTGGTCCAGTGCCCGTCGGCTTGGTGGCCGGCGAACGTGAAGATCCAGGTCAGGCCGAGATTGAGCGTGAGCTTCGGATTGACCTTCCAATCATCTTGGGCAAAGGCGCTGATATATTTCTGCCGCGGGTACGTGGGGTACGGGATATTTTGATTAGCTGACTGAACGTTGCCGAGCAGGAGGTTGGCAAAGGCAGACCCCACGTAAGGTGTGACGGAGTTATCCGTCGGGCCGCCGGTTTGGGCGGAGAAGTTATAGTTTTGGATATTGCCGCCGTAGTTGGTATCGAGGCCCTGAAGAAAGACTTCGCCCCCGAACCGGTAAGCTTGGTTGCCGTGCTGCCAAGCTAGAGTGTCCTGGAAGTGGTAGCCGTAGTAGTTCTGGTAGGAATACACCGACGTGCTCAGGTTCTGCTCGCCGATGCCGTTCGAGCTATTGAAGCCGATGGTCGGGAAGCCCCCACCGTCGGCGTTGAAGCCGTACGCGGACGGGTTGCTTGTCTGCGCCGTCGGTACTTGTGTGTACTGGGTCGAGGAGTAGCCGACGCCGAAGGTGTTCACCACACTGGGGCTCAGGGTATAGTTATTGACCACGCGCGCGATGAAGTTCGGGGTGTTGTTGCTCCACTCGGACGAAAGCGGGCCGGGGTTCGCGAAGGTGGAAACCAAGCCGCCGCCCGTAACGCTGATCCACTTCACGTAGTCGAACGAGGCGCTGACATGGTTCGCCTCGGAAAAGTTGTGGTCGAGCTTCACGTCATAGGAGCGCTTGGTCTCGCTCGGGGTATTGCTGACCACCGAGGGGAAGTTATTGTAGATACGGGTGGTGAGGGTAGGTTTGTAGTACTGCTGGTACAGCTTGACGATGGCTTGCGACTGCGTGCTGCCGATGCGGTTAGCCGGAAGGATGTTACCCGGGAAAGGATCGGCGCAGGTCGTCCCGTTCACCACGCGCTGGGTGTTGGGGTCGAACACCTGCCCGTACTGGTAGGCCGCGCCGGTGCAGGGATTGATGAACGGCGCATTGGTCGCGGGATTGATGACCGGACCCTGGTTGGTGCCGCCGGTCAGCAATTCGCTGAAGTCGCCGCCGAGCATCCGCGCGGTCGGCACGGTGATCGCGTTCGGGTTCAGTCCGTTGTTGGTTTGCGAGTAGTATTCGTAATCGCCGAAGAGAAACGTGCGGTTGCGCCAGAGCGGGCCGCCCAGGCTGCCGCCGTAGTCGTTGAAGCGGTCGCGGGGCCGCGAGTTGTTGCGGCGGCAGGTCTCGTCGCCCGGCGCGCAGCCCGCCAGGAAATAGTTGTTCTGCCAAGAGTTGGCGTTCAGGTCTTCGTTCTGGAGAAACTCAAACGCGCTGCCGTGGAGCTTGTTGGTGCCGGATTTGAGTTCGAACAAGAGCACGCCGCCGCCGGTGTTGCCGAGCTCCGCACTGGCGTTGTTGGTGATCACCTGCGTTTCCTGGATCGCCTCAAGCCCCGGGGTCGCGATCGCGCCTTGCGGGCCCGCGTCCGCGTCCACCCCGTCCACATAGGCGGTGTTGGTCCAGGAGTTCGCGCCGCCCAGGTACAGGGTCGAGTACACCTGATTGCCGGAAACACCGGACTTCGCCGCCGAGGGCGTGCTTTGCACCAGCAGGTTGACCGCATCGCGGCCGTTCGTCGCGTTCAACGGCAGGTCGCGCAGCGCTTCCTCTTCAAGCGTGTTCGTGACAGTTGAGGTTTCCGTGTCCAGGAGCTGCGGGGCCGCGCTCACCGAGACCGTTTCCGCGGCCGAGCCGAGCTCCATCTTCACGTCGAGCGCACGCACCTGCGTCGCGACCAGGTGCACGGTTGACTCGGTGTCCTTGAAGCCGTCGCGGCTCATCCTTACCGTGTAGTCCCCGATCGGCAAGCCCTCGACGTTATAAACGCCGGCGCTGTTGGTCGTGCCCATGAAGGCCGAGCCGCTGCCCGCTTGCGTCGCCTGGACCTGCACACCCGGCAGCACGGCCCCGCTCGGGTCGGTGACGCGGCCCTGGACGGCGGCGCGGTCCACCTGACCCAACAACGCGCCGGCGCATGCGAGCTGGAGCGCGAAAGCCCCCGCTGAATACCTTTTCCTGTTGGAATGTACTGGCATTTCCGACCACCTCCAAGAAACGAAAGAGACTTGCGGCTGCGGAACTTCGGTTCCCAAACGGCTTTGCCGCGGCAATTTCGGCAGTCGTTACGCGCCGGCTTTTTTGTTCTGAAAACGTTTCCAAGCAAACTCGCAGATCACCCTAGACATGCCGGACGAGGGTTGTCAATCTTTTTAGCCAAGCTTGAGTCCACCCTGTTGGTTCCGCTATGCACGTTACTAGTCGGCAGCAACCCTGGTTCGATCTTTTCTTTCCGCTCTTGCTTTTTTTGCGCCGCATCCCGGAGAAGGTGCAGCGCATACGGGCGCTTCGGTGGCCGAAACGGGAGGCTGCAGCGCCGCGCCTGACCCCGGGTGCACCGCGGGCGGCTGTTCACCGGGTGAGCCGGCGCTGCCGGCAAGGCACAATGGAATGTATGACAACAGAAACCGAAACAGCGATCCAGGGTCCGGTGCTCGGGGCGGCCGTGCTTTACCGCGGGCGGACGTGGATCATCGTGGCGCGCAACGACGCCAAGCAAACCGCAGACATCAAACTGCCCGAACGGACCGGGAAATCCGACACCTCATTGACGCTCGCATGGAAGGACCTGCGCTACTGCGAAGCCGCCTCCGGCTGAGCGCGGGTAAGTATGCTCGGCTGGTTGAGCCGATATTTACGCGCTGCTGCGGCTCACCGAAAAAGGCGACGCAGCCGCTGTTCAGGCTGTCGGCCGCCGCACTCGGCCGGGGCTTGCGCATGATCGTCGCCGCGCTTTCTCCCGAGCTGATCCTGATCACCGGCGAGATCACCTCGGTTCGGGAGCCTTTACTACAACCAAGCGCGGGCGCGCGGGCAAAGTGCGGGTTCTGTTCCGCAAGAACCCGGCCTTCGCGCCGCACTCAACCGTGCTCGATGTCGAGCGCGGCGGCGAGCCGGGCATCGAGCCGCTCCCTTGGCAAACCGACACCCCCGTCAGCCAAAAAAGCTGGGGCTGCATCGAGGGCGACACCTAAAAGCAGTCCCGGGATATCCTGTCGCAGCTGATTGATGTGGTCAGCAAGAACAGCAACCTGCTCCTCAACATCGGACCCAAACCGGATGGGACCATCCCGCCCGAGGCGGCGGTCATGCTCCGATTCATGGGCGGCTGACTCGGCGTCAACGGCGAGGCTATCTATGGCACACGGCCGTGGACGCGCTTCGACGAAGGCCACGGCCGGCTCCTTCGGTGACGCAAAGAACGGCGGCTACACGCCCGCGGACTTCCGCTTCACCACGCGCGGCGGCGCGCTGTATGCAATCGAGCTGAGCTTGCCGGGCGGCGGTACAGTGACGATCCGCTCACTCGGCATGGCATCGGGCGTGCGTCCGAAGGGCGGCCAAGAGCTAGAAGGCGTAGCGAAGGCTGAATTGAAACTGCCGTTCCGACGAGTAAGTATTGCCTTTCGCGGTGACATCGCCGAAGGTGCCGCTGGTGGGGCCGGTATCCGGGTCATCCAGGTTGGGATGGTTCAGGTAGTTGAAGCCTTCAGCGCGGAAGACCAGGGTTTGGTTTTCATATTTCGGGACGATGTGCATCGTCTTTTCAAGCGCCGCGCTGAAGCTGTTGAAGCCGGGTCCGTAGATGTTGTTGCGTGAACCGCGGGGAGCGAAGGTGCCGGGCGCGGGTTGGGAAAAAGCGGTGCTCTCGAAGTACTGCCCTGTCCCGTTGCTGCCGAAGCGGTGCGGCAAGGCCGGCCGACGCGTCTCCACCCAGTACTGGTCGCCGGAGCCGGGTCCTACCCCGGCGTAGTCGTTGCCCAGCGATACGCTCAGCGGGTGGCCGCCTTGGGCCTGAATAATGCCGGAGAACTGCCAATTGCCAAGCGTGTCGCGGACCAAAAAGTTATTGTCATGTGCAGCGTACGGGATGTTCCACACGTAATTGATCACCGCGACGTTGCGCACATCAAAGTCGCTCGGCCCGCGGTTTTCTTCAAGGTCATAGGCGTTCGGCACGTTTGATCCGCCGCTGGAGCTGGTGTCCAAACTTTTGGAGAACGTATAGGCCACACCGAACAGAAAACCGTGGCTTAGACGGCGCTTCAGATTCGCCTGAAGCGCGTTGTAGTTGGAACCGCCGGTGTTCTGCGCTTCAAGGATGGTCGAGTACCCCTGAAAGGGCCGCAGCGCGTCCGCATTTACGCCGTCGTTCGCCAGTGTGGTGCCGGGCTGCAGTTGGTTGATGTTGGCCAGTGTTTCTTCATGAATGCCCCGCCGCCCTACGTAGCTTAGGGTAAACGTCGCGAATTTCGGGAAATCCTGTTCAAAGGTCAGGTTCCATCCCCATGCTTCAGGGTTTGGATATATATAGCGCTGCGACGTGAGCGCGACCGGCGAGCTGTTGGTGCCGATGCCTCCAGGGTTGTCGACGCTGCCGCGGGTTGTCGTGGACGAAGGTTGAAACGGCGCGTTGCCGCCGACCTGCACATTGTCGCTGATGCCCAAGCGCTGCACGTAGCGGCCGCCGCCGGCCCGAAAGACCGTGCTGGGACCGGCTGCGTAGGTGAAGCCGAGGCGCGGCTGAATGTCGGAGTAAATCGTAGGGTGGTAACCGCTGTTCAACCCGTGAAACAGGCCGGGATATCCGTTCGCCAAAACGTCGGCTGCGACATGGCCGGCAGCGGAGCTTGGGAAGCGGCTGCCGGGAATAACGACGCCGTTGAGGGCGGTGCCTCCCGTGATGAAGCCGGTTACAGGATCGACCGTGGGTGCGGCGGCCGGGTTGTAGAAGGTGGGGTCAAAGAAGGACTGGTTTCCCCAGACCGCATAGAAAGGCGTCGGGATGCTGTAGCGTGCGCCCGCCTCAACAACCAGCCTCGGGGTAGCGCGCCACTGATCCTGTACGAAGCCCTCGTATAAATTGCTGCGGAACAGGGTGTATGAACGCTGTCCGATTTCGCCGTAGGTATCAAAAAGCCCGAGAGCGGCGTTCGCGACGGCCGCGTTGGAGGTTTGCGTGCCTGTGATGCGGCGGTCGGTGAAGCCGAACTGTCCGTTCTGGTTGTTGGTCGAGCCCGGCGTGGTGCTGCTTACACTGATTTGGTCGAAGTTGTTTTCGCCGGAATACTCCCAAAGTCCGCCAAGCGTGATGGTGTGGCTGCCGGCGACCTTGGTGAGGTTGTCGGCAAGCGTGTAGACAATGCCGCCCGAACGCGAAGGGTAAGGACCGCCGTCCAGCGTTCCGAAGTTCGCAAGCTGGATGGTGGGTATCTTGTTGGGGATTGTTTTTGTATCGGCGGAGTACAAATAGGGGTAGTTGAGGCCGTAGCGGGTACGGTCGAAAAGGCCGGAAGTGGTGTCGATGTTGATGTTGACGTGATCCGCCGCCGCCGACACGATCACTTCATTGACAAGGGTCGGGTTTACAGTCCACGTGTAATGAAATACGGCGACCTGGTTCGGGCGGGTGAAGATGCGCGGATTTAAATTGAAGTTGCCGTAATGCGGCTCGAAGTCGTTGTAGTTGAAGTTCAGCAGGCTGAAGCGGAAGTGCTGGGTCTCGCGGGGCACAAAGTCGACGACGATGCTGTCCTTGCGCTGCGCCTGCGTGTTGAGCGCGGAGTTGATCCAGTTATATTGGGGTGCCGCGGTATTCGCCGCCGGGTACGCATTGAGCAGGCCGAGGCCGTTGGCGCTCAACTCGCCGGCCGGAATGATGTTATTCGCGTATGGCACGCCCGTCGTCGGGCTGACGAGCTGCACAGGCGCACCGTAAAAGATATTGGGCCCAAGCAGCTCGCTGAAGTTTCCGGCACGCATCAGCGCGGTCGGAACCTTTTGCCGCGCGACGTCATCGTTGTTATAGCGGGTGTACTCCTGTCCGACCAGGAAGAAGAGCTTGGACTTGTTTCGGTTGAAGCGGCCCGGGATATAGAACGGTCCGTTTACATTCCAGCCGAACTGGTTGTAGCGGAAGGCCGGACGAGGAATGCCGGAAAAGTTGTTCGACCAGGGACTCGCGTTGAGGACGGTATTGCGGAAGTATTCAAAAGCGCTGCCGTGAAAGTCGGAAGTACCCCCTTTGGGGACGATGCGTACCTGTCCGCCGGAGGTGCGCCCGTACTCGGCGGGGTAGCCCGTCGTCAGGATTTGCTCCTGTGAGGTGGCGTCCACATCCGCCACACCCACGCTGGTGCCGTTGGCGCGTGTACGCACGAACGGCGCGCCGTCAAAAGTGATCAAACTGTTTTGAGAACGCGCGCCGTTCACATTGATGCCGTTGTCCAGGGAAAAGTTGAAGGCCGCGAGAGACGCGCCCCGCACGACCCCCGGCTCAAGCTGGGATAGGTACAGCGGGTTGCGGCCGTTCAGCTGGATGCTTTTTACCTGCTCTTGCGTCACGAGCTGCCCGACCGAGGAGCTCTCGGTTTGGATATTGTTGGCTCCAGCCTGCACCGTAACATCGGTCTTCTCGCTGCCGATGCTCATGGTCAGGTCGACGTGCCGGCCTATGCTGGGATCCACCTGAACACCGTTCAGCATCGTGACGTCAAAGCCCGGCGCTTCGGCGCGGATGCTGTAAGTGCCGGAAGCCAAGTTCGGCACATTGAAGCTTCCGCTTTGATTGCTCGTGGTTTGGCGGTCGGCGCGGGTGGCGTTGTTGTGGATCGTGATCCTGGCGTTGGGCACCAGCGCGCCTGAAGTGTCCGCGACAGTGCCGTTGAGAGACGAAGAATCGGATTGAGCCGCGGCTGCAAGCCCGGCCAGGACCGCGCAAGCCAGAGGAGCTGCGGCAATGCTGCGGAAGAGGAAATCTCTGCTTTTCACTCGAACCTTCCTGATCAACCAGATACCGATCACCGCTGCATCGGCTTGCACGTTTATCCTTGGGCCACCCTTATAAAGGGACAAATGCTGTTTGTCAACGAATGAGGCTCTTTGCCATCACTTAAACTAAAAGGTTAGGAAAATACAAGCTACGGAGTCGGCATCCAGGTTCACCGGAGTGGCATGCCCGATGGATGAGTCAGTGCAGCGTGGCTGTGAAGGGCCCAGCATTTCTGTACCAAGGCTTGCGTTGGTCTGCAACCGATTGTCGAACTCGCTTGGCGTTCTGTCGGCGAGAGATGCGTGAGGACGACTGTCATCCGTATTCCTTCCGCCAGGACTCGATCAGAGCCCTGGCCTCCTTCAGATCGGCGAACCAGCGGGTGTGCGGGCACTCAGCCCGAAACGTGCCGTTGGAGCTTTGCACGAAGGCGTTGTCGGCAGGCTTGCCTAGCCGGGAAAGGTCGATCTTCACGTTGTTGCAGTAGGCCCACAGGTCCATGGCCTGCGAGGCGAACTTGCTGCCGTTGTCACAGAACAGCACGTTGGGCGTAGCGCGCTCGAGCTTCAACCTGCTCAAAACGTATGCACCACATCGTCTCCCTTCAAGTTCTGACCTACTTCGATCGCCACAGCTTCACGGGTGAACACATCGACCACCGTCAACGAGCGAAACCGTGGCCCGCTCCGCCGTTGGTCAGCCATAAGACCCATGCTCGACGCCTGATCAAGCGCTGTCGCCTTGAACTTTTCCGCGCGGGGGCGTGCCGCCTTGCGCTTTGCCCGCGGGCTTTACCCGCTGCGGCAGCGTCAGGTCGCTACCGTGGTTAATCGGGATAGCCGCCCAGCGCCATCGTGTTGTGCTTGCCGTCCGCCCTATAGTCCCAACGCCACAGCTTGCCGCCCGGGAGGTCGCCCAGAGATAAAGCCCGCCCCGTCCGGCTTGGCCCTCTTCACCGCTACATCGGTCAGCGCCATAGCTCCTCCACATGCCACTTTTGGATTCAGCTATATACCAGCATCTCCGTTTGCATGTACCAGCAACTCGGCCCGGGTTTCACTGTATTGCCCTGGACGTGGTGAGACAGGGATTTATATTGAAATTGCAAGTCGTTTGCAATGAATGTTTTACATTTCCACTCAGACGGGTGTACCAACGAAAGTACCAACAGAAAACGGGCGCTAGGCAATCAGTGTGTCGGTTTAAGGCAGTCCGTTTCATACAATGCGCCGCCGCCCCGCAGCCTCGACGCCCCCAGGGCCAAGGGGGGCATAAATCCTCAGCCTGCCCCGCGGCCCGGCAACCCCGCATTATCCGCATTTTTTCGTGCGCGAATTAGAGGGTGGGGGTATAGTGAAAGGCTTCGCGGCGGCAGCGGACATCAGCTAAGAAAAATGGCTGTTCCGCACGCTTGGTGCGGGCAGCGGAACGCGCCAGTTCCGGCGCGCCCCGCTCGCGCGGCGGAGCGCGCTGCCGTACAGAATGGCATGACGTTCGACGGCTGGGTGCAAGCCGCGCCCGAGCCGGACCCGGACGACCTTTGGGCCGAGTTCCTCCCCGCCGTCCAATACTGGACGGGCACGTAGTGGGTGGGCGCGGCGCTTAGGTCCGGCGGCTCCGCAGGAGCAGGTCGCCCCTGTACCCGGACTCGCGGGCTGCGGGCGCATCCGCATCCGCCGGGGTCGGGGCCCAAGCCGCTTCCCAATCCACGCGGAGCAACAGCCCGTACACCATGCCGCGTTCGGTCAGGGCGAACCCTTCGTCCTCCAGCAGGGCGCGGAAGGTGGGCAGGTTCGCGGGCACCGCGTGCTCCAGAAAGCACCAATCGCACCACGCGCGATGGAGCGCCGCCACCCCGCACCAGCAGCGGTCGAGGAAAACGCAATGCGCCAGCAGCCAGCGTCCGAAGTCCTCCGCATACCCGCTGATGTCCCAAACGGGCTCGGGCAGGTCATCCGGCGACTCGGGCAAGCCGGAACCGCTGCTTTGCTTTGTGGGGAGTGTGGGCGGTGTGGGGACCGCAAACGGCGCTGCTGTTTCGTCCCACGCCTTACCTTTTTCCGGTGTGGGCAGGTGTGGGAAAGCGCCGGAGCCGAACGGTTTTCCCACGCCGCCCACACCGGGCGAGGAGCAGGCGTGGGCAGTTTCACCCGCGTCAACACTGCTTCCCACGTCTCCCACACCTCCCACACCTTGTTTTTGCGGTATGCCGAGCAGGGCAAGATTCAGCCTCATGCCTTCTCCTCCGGCAGAATCAGCACATAAACCCGTGTGGACTTTTGCCCGCTTGCCTTGATGGACAGCAACTGGCTGGAGTTGCCGTCGGAGCCGGGCAGCAGGATTCCCGCATCCCGCAGTATCAGCGAAGCGCGGTGCGGGTCGTAGCCCTTCACCACCTCCTGTCTGAACGTTGTGGAGGGCCCCAGGTACTGCCGAGCGCCATCTTCGCCGCGCCACCAGCCCGCCCGATTGATGGTGAGCTCATTTGGACAGCTCGCGTCCTGGAAGCGCGAGGCTCCATGCTGCGCCATCCCTCGGCACTGCCGCTCCGGCCGTAATCGGTGTTGACGCCCGAAGCCCCTTGGAACTCGACACGCTCGCCCGCTGTGTCGCCTATGGTGCCGCTCGGGGTGACGTAGGCCATCCCGTGCCAGCCGACCTTCTCCACGGAACGCGCCCGCGCTTCCGGCTTGCACACCAGCAGGTATTCGCGGAGCTTGACGGCCCGCCCCGGCGCGATGCTTAGGCCGCCGGACGCAAGCAGTCTAGCCGCGTCCGCTGAGTCGCCATGGAGCGCCGCCAAGGGTAACTGTTCGCGATGCCGCTTGCCGTCCCCGTCCTTCCATGTCAGCAGCAGGCCCCAGTTGCCGTCCTGAGAGTCACGGGTTTGCGCTTCCACGCGGAGCTCGTCACAGACGCGCTTCTTGGCCCCGTCGTTCTTGCACCAGTACACCCCGGCGGAGGACACCTCAAAGCATCCGACATCGTGCGGGTAGCTCTCGGGCTTCTCCGGTGTCGGCCCGTTCGGGGCTTCGGGGACGCCATACTCGGCAGCCAGGGCCAGCACCTTTTCCGCTGGTGAAAGGCTTCCGTTCGGCTTATGCTCTCTTTCAGTTCCATCCATCTAGTCAGCTCCTTCTAAAGCCCGCTCACAACGGGGCTTTCGTTTGCTTGCGTGGCGTTAAAGCCGCACAAGGCGTCCAGTTCGTCCAGCGTGTCCAGCGCGGCTTCATAGAGCGCGCTTCCGGAAAATGGCTGGGAACCGCAGGCAAGCAGGGCAAACAAGCGCGAACCGCTTGCTTCCAGCGTTGAACGGTGAAAGCGGGGAGAGATTGGCGCGTGAGTTAAAGGCGTTTTTGGAGGCGCTCCGCGACGCACTCCGCAAAACCGATGCCGCTTCGCCAATGCGAACGAAAAGCAGATGCATGTTCCTTGGCCTCCCGAATCCAGTGCGGTCATGGAGCCCCACCTAAAACCATTGCGTGTACATACCAGCCTTCCAGCCGCACGAAGAAAGGGTAGTCAAGGCATCGACCTCGTGAGTCGGACGGCATACAGCAATGCCTACTCCCCGGGCCCGCAACAAAGCTGCCCCGCGCCTTGCACAACCACCTCAAAGGCTTCTGCCTTCAGGAAATCGCGGCGCGCGACAGCGCCGGAACGCTGGAGAGGATTCGCGAGTGCAAGAGCGGGCAATGCGGCAGGTGGTATGAGGCTCCTGAGACGGGACCAATCCTTTTGTTCTGTAGCCTGCCGTCGGCATGAGTTCAACACCAGCCCGACTCAGCGAGCTAAGAAAGCAGCTTATGAGCGGAGGCAATACGACCGGCTCTATCCTGAAGGCCTTCAGCGGCGCAACATTTTAAGGCTGAACAGGAGAGAAAAGGCGCTGGAAGCCCTACAAGAGCCGGAATAGCCGTCCCTTACCCGCAAGCGCGCCGGGAGCACCATGCGGAGCTACCTCCGGCTACGCGGAACGATCGCGCGGCACCATTGTCCGCATGTTCTGCCGGGTGCGGTCCAGGTAATCCGCCCAATCCTGCATCATCGAGGCGCGCGGCTGGAGATAGAGCGCGTGGTTGTACGCAGCACTCACCGCGTTGCAGGGCGCGTGGGCAAGCTGGAGCTCGATGTGCTCATGCGCGTAGCCCTGCTCATGCAGAATGGTGGACGCGAGACCCCGGAAGCCGTGCCCGGTCATCCGGCCCTTGTAGCCCATGCGCTCCAGCCCCTTCAGAATGGTCATGTTGGAGATGGGCTTGCCGCGCCGCGCGCCGGGGAACACCCATTCACCCTCTCCGAGATCGCGCAGGCTGCCGAGCACGTCGAGCGCCTGCCGGGAAAGCGGGACGATGTGCGGAATCCGCATCTTCATGCGCTCCGCCGGGATGTTCCAGCGCCCGGCCTCCAGGTCGAACTCCGACCACGTTGCACCGATAAGCTCGCCCGTCCGCACGAAGGTGAGCGCCATGAGCTTCATTGCGAGCCGGGTTACGTGGGTGCCGGAGTAGACCTCGATTTGCCGCAACAGGGCCGGCAGCTCCTTCGCGTCGATGCGGGCATGGTTTTCTTCCGCGTGGGCTTAAGTGCGTCGGAGGGGCTGAACTCTCTTGCCGGGTCGCGCTTCGCCCAGCCGTGAGCGATGGCATAACGAAATACCTGCCCCCGTGGTCTCCAAGGCGCATTTGGCGATCTCGCACGCTCCACGGCGTTCGATGGCCTTCGCCACGGCTACCAGCTCGGGCGCTTCGATTTCAGCGATGGGCCGCGCGCCCAGGCTGGGGAGCACGTTGGCGGCCAACTTGCGGCTGGTGGTTCGTACATGACGCAAGCTGCGACCCGCACCCCAGTGAGCTAGCCACAGTACGGCCACGCTCGCGAAGGAACCCGCATCGGCGACGCGGGCAGCGGCCTTCCTGCTCTTGCGCTGCTCCATAGGGTCCGTGCCGGAACCCTTAGCCTTCGCGCGTCACGGTGCAGCATACGGGCATCGGCAAGCGACGTTTCGGGGTAGCTGCCCAGCGGCATCGTCTTTTGCTTGCCTTCCCAACGGTAAGCTCAGCGCCAGAGCTTGCCACCGGAAGGCGTCACCCGCAAGTACAACCCGCCCGCGTCGGGTAGGTTGTACGGCTTCGCTCCTGCCCTTGCTCGTTTGATTTCCACGTCCGTCAGCGCCATGCGGGCTATTCTCCCAAGTACCAACACTTTTAAAGGCCGATACCAACGCATGTACCAACAGTTTGGCCCAGCTTAAAGCGTATCTCTTGAGACGTGGTGAGACAAGAATAGCCCGCAATCGCGGGCTTTCAAGGGTGCTTTCCAGACTTTACGAGACTTGCTGAGAGGGGTCCGTGGCGGAGAGACAGGGATTCGAACCCTGGGTACCCTTTCGAGTACGCCGCCTTTCCAAGGCGGTACATTCAACCACTCTGCCATCTCTCCGGCCTGGGCAGAACTTTAACACAAGCGCGCCCGGTTTCTCCTCGGCGGGCGTTCGCGGGTTCCCTGCCCGGCATCTGTGCTTAGGAGCGAGGGAGCCCATGCCGGAACTGAACCCAGAGCTGCTTGACAAAATGGACCGTTATTGGCGGGCCGCGAACTACCTCACCGTCGGGCAAATCTACCTGCAAGACAATCCCCTGCTCGAGCGGCCGCTCACGCCGGAAGACGTAAAGCCGCGCCTGCTGGGCCATTGGGGCACCACCACCGGGCAAAATTTCCTGTACACGCACCTCAACCGAATCATCCGCGAGCACGGGGCCAGCATGATGTACGTCATGGGTCCCGGGCACGGCGGACCGGGATTTGTAGCCCAGGATTACCTCGACGGCAGCTACACCGAGGTTTACCCGGATGTGGAACGCGACCGGGACGGCATCCGGCGGCTGTTCCGGCAATTTTCCTGGCCGTACGGCATCCCCTCGCACGCCGCGCCGGAAACGCCGGGGTCGATTCACGAGGGAGGCGAGCTCGGCTATGCCCTGCTCCACGCTTATGGTGCCGCTTTTGATAATCCCGACCTGATCGTGGCGTGCGTGGTGGGCGACGGCGAAGCGGAAACCGGCCCGGCCGCGACAAGCTGGCACTCGAACAAGTTCCTGAACCCGCGTACCGACGGCGCGGTGCTGCCCATCCTGCACCTGAACGGCTACAAGATCGCGAACCCGACGGTGCTGGCGCGCATCCCGCGCGGGGAGCTGCTCGCCTTGTTTACCGGCTACGGGTATGAGCCGATCGTAGTGGCAGGGGATGACCCAGTTCTCATGCACCAGGAAATGGCCGTCGCTCTCGACCGTGCTTACGGGCGCATCCGCGAGATCCAAACCGAGGCGCGCGAAAAAGGAAATACGGAGCGCCCGCGCTGGCCGATGCTGATCTTTGAAAGCCCGAAAGGCTGGACCGGACCCAAGGTCGTCGACGGGAAGCAGGTGGAGGGCACTTGGCGCGCCCACCAGGTGCCGCTTGAGCATGTGCGCGACAACCCGGATCACCTGCGGCAGCTGGAAGCGTGGATGCGCTCCTATAGGCCGGAAGAGCTGTTCGGCGAACAGGGTCAGCTGCTGCCCGAGCTCCAGGAGATCGCGCCCAAGGGGTGCCTGCGCATGGGTATGAACGCGCACGCGAACGGCGGCGAACTGCTTCAGCAGCTTGCCTTGCCGCCGTTTGAGCAGTACGGGGTGAAGATCGACGGACCCGGCGCGACCGCGGCCGAAGCGACCAAGGTGCTCGGGGTATGGCTGCGGGATGTCATGCGGGCCAACCTCGACGCGCGGAATTTCCGTGTCTTCGGACCGGATGAGACCGCGTCCAACCGCTTGCAGGACATCTACGAAGCCTCGCCGAAGCGTTGGGATGCCGCGTACAAGGACGTGGACGAAAATCTGGCGCTCGACGGCCGCGTGATGGAAGTCTTGAGTGAGCACATGTGCGAGGGTTGGCTGGAGGGCTACCTGCTGACCGGCCGCCACGGCCTGTTTTCCTGCTACGAGGCGTTCATCCACATCATCGACTCGATGTTCAACCAGCACGCGAAGTGGCTGAAGGTGTGCCGCGACCTGCCTTGGCGCAAGCCGATCGCCTCGCTCAACTACCTGCTCTCGTCGCACGTATGGCGGCAGGACCATAACGGCTTCTCGCATCAGGACCCCGGCTTCATCGACCACGTCGCACAGAAAAAGGCCGAGGTGGTGCGTATCTATCTTGCTCCGGACGCGAACTGCCTGCTGTCGGTCGCCGCGCACTGCCTCCACTCGCGCAATTACGTAAACCTGATCATCGCGGGCAAGCAGCCCGCACCCGTATGGCTTTCGATGGAGGACGCCGTGCGGCATTGCACCGCCGGGCTGGGCGTGTGGGCATGGGCTTCAAGCGACGGCTCGGGCGGTCCGGCCGGCGCGAGCACGCCTTCCGACGATTGCGACGTGGTGATGGCCTGCGCTGGGGACGTGCCGACCATGGAAACCCTCGCCGCGGTGTCGATCCTGCGGGAGCGCTACCCGGAGCTCAAGGTGCGTGTCATCAACGTTGTCGACCTGTTCACTCTTCAGCGGCCCGAGGAGCACCCGCACGGCCTGCTGCACGAAGAGTTCAACCGGCTGTTCACGACCGACAAGCCGGTGATCTTTAACCATCACGGCTATCCCGCGCTCATCCACTCGCTGGTGAACGGGCGCACAAACGAGCGCAACTTCCACGTACACGGCTTCCGCGAGGAAGGCACGACCACCAGCCCCTTCGACATGTGCGTCCTGAACCACATCGACCGGTTCACGCTGGTGCTGGACGTGGTGCAGCGCACGCCCAAGCTGGCCGCGCACATCGCTGAAGCCGAGCAGCTGCACTCGGAAAAGATGCAGGAGCACAAACTGTACGTATCCGCGCACGGCGAGGACCTGCCCGAGGTGCGCGAGTGGACCTGGGCCGGGAAGAAAACGAGGGTGGGTCAGGGGGAGCAAACCGGCGGAGACAACGCGTGACCGGCCCCGTCCTGGTGCTCAATTCGGGCTCATCCTCCCTGAAGGCAGGCCTGTTTGTGCCCGAGCCCGGCGCGAACTTCGCCGGCGAGCGGGCTCTGCTGACCGCGCACGCAAGCGGCATCGGGCAGGCAAACGGCAAGCTGTCCGTGAAGGATGCGGGCGGCCATGAGTTGGCCTCGGACGGACGCGGGCTCGGCTCACAGGAAGAAGCCTTGGCGGCGGTCGCGCGTGCGCTCAGCGAGCATGGGAGCGCAATGCCCGAGGCGGTCGGCCACCGTATTGTGCATGGCGGGCCGCGCTTGCTGGAGCCCACGCTGCTGACCGCTTCCGTCGTCCGCGTCTTGGAGCAGTCCGTGCATTTCGCGCCGTTGCACCTACCCGGCTCGCTTCGATTGATTGCTCAGGCGCAAAAGCTCTACCCCGAACTTCCGCAGGCAGCCTGCTTCGATACGGCATTCCACAGTACCCTGCCGCCGGCGGCACGCGAGCTGCCTGTAGCGCGGCGGTTCGCGGAGGCTGGGGTCGTCCGCTACGGGTTTCATGGGCTTTCCTACGAATCGCTGATCGGGCAGCTGCGGGCCGAGGGCGCGCGCCTGCCCGACCGCATCGTCATGGCGCACTTGGGCAGCGGGTCAAGCCTGTGCGCGGCCCTGCGCGGCCATTCAGTCGACACGACCATGGGCATGACCCCGTCCGGCGGCATCCCCATGGCGACGCGGACTGGTGACCTCGACCCTGGCGTTTTGCTGTTCATGGCCCGGCAGGGGCGGCTCACGCTGGACGAGCTCGAAACCGAGGTCAACCACCGCTCGGGGCTGGCCGGCATCTCCGGGATGAGCGGCGATTTGCAGGAGCTGGAAGCAGCCGCGGACGGCAACCCGGCCGCGGCGACCGCGGTGGAGGTGTTCGCGACGGCAGTCGCCAAGCAGGTCGCGGCGCTTACGGTTTCGCTTGGCGGCTTGGATCTGCTGGTGTTCGCCGGCGGCATCGGGGAGCACAGCGCCGCACTGCGCGCGGGCGTGCTGGACCGTTTGCGCCCTTTCGGCTTCCGCTTGGACGCGAAGGCAAACCAGGAGCATGCCGGGCTTATTTCCACGCCGGGGAGCAAGGTTCCTGTCCGGATCGTGCCGGCCGCCGAGGATCCCGTGATCGCCCGGCACACGCGACGGATCGCGGGCGCTTTAACTTGAGGGGGAAGCTTCAGGCCGGGTGGACGGAAGATAGTCGCGCGGGATTTACACGTATGCAGCTTGGGCCCGGTATCCTGAAGCGGCTTATGCGTGTGCTGCACATCATCCACGACCTCGCGCCCGCCGGCGGCGGCCCCCCCGAGCACCTGCGTCAGTTGGGGGCCGCCTATGGGCAGGTCGGGGTTGAGCCGGAGGTGCTTTCGCTTGACCCGCCCGGCACCCCATACCTCACGCGGTACCCGTTTCCCGTCCACGCCTTGGGCCCGGTTTCGACGACATACGGCTATAAGCCTGCTGTCGGGGCCTGGCTGCGGGACCACGCGCGCCGGTACGACGCCCTGATCGTCGACGGGCTGTGGCAGTACCCGGGCGCGGCGGCGCGGGCTGCCGCGCGGCGAGCCGGAGTTCCCTACCTTGTTTTCCCGCACGGCATGCTCGACCCCTGGTTCCGCGAGCGCTTTCCGCTGAAACACGTGAAGAAGCAGCTGTTTTGGTGGGCTTCGCAGTATGCGGTTCTTCGCGACGCGAGCCGCGTCGTGTTCACCACCGAGGCAGAGGAAGCCCTGGCCGGGCGCACCTTCTGGCCGCGCCATTGGCGCTCCGCCGTGGTCCCGCTCGGAACCAACCGGCCCGGGGGCGACCCGGCGGCGCAGGAGGCAGCTTTCCATGCGGCGGTCCCAGGCCTGCGGGGACGCGGCTTTTTCCTGTTTCTCGGGCGCATTCATACCAAGAAGGGCTGCGACCTGCTGCTTCGCGCCTTTGCAACCGTGGCTTCGGCCAACCTCCAGCTCGACCTAGTCCTGGCCGGGCCGGATGAGGGCGGCCTCCGTGCGGGACTGGAGCAGATCGCGGCGGAGCGGGGCATCGCCGGGCGGGTTCACTTTCCCGGCATGCTCGAAGGCGACCCGAAGTGGGGTGCCTTCCGCGCGGCCGAGGCCTTTGTGCTTCCTTCGCACCAGGAGAACTTCGGCATCGCCATCGCGGAAGCCATTGCCTGCGGACTGCCCGTGCTGATCTCCGACAAGATCAATATATGGCGCTACGTCGAGGAAGACGGCACCGGCTTTGTGGACGAGGACACAGAACCCGGAACGCTCCGGCTGCTCCAGCGCTGGCTCGGCCTGAGCCGGGAAGAACGCCGCACGATCGCGGGCAGAACCGCGGCTTCCTTTGAGAAGCGCTTCTCCATGCGTCAGTGCGCTGCCGGCATCCGCGCGCTGGTGGAGCAAGCTCAAGGTACGGCACCCACCGCGCCTGATCTGGGCGAACGGCTCGCCATGCCCCGCCGTTGACCGGCCGCGGCCGCGTGCGCAAGCTCTCACCGGGGCGCGTGGTCAGTGCGCCAGCATGGAATAGGCTTCATAAACAAGCATCGCCGCGACGCCTAAACCCGCGTTGAACATGAGCGCGATCCGTAGGCCCGTGAAGATGCCGGGGCCCGGCTCCAACATCAGTTCAGGGTCCGCGTCGATGCCTGAAGCCTGCTGCTCGGAAGGGGTGTCGCGCAGCAGCGTATCGACGGCCGGCGTGCGTGGAGACTGCGGAACGGTTCCGGGCGGCAGCGGAATCGGCGGCGCCGTGTAGCCTCGGGGAGCGGTGTGCGGGTGCGTCATCAAGCTAGGCTGCATTGGGGTCACTTCCTTTCCGTCACTGACTCTATCGGCGGACAGCCTCGTTTCCATTACCGATTTCGCCGTGAAAAATACGGCTGACCCGATTCAGAACGCTGCGGGCATTCCTTCCCGTTTTGGAACAGGAAGCCCGGAGCTCCGGCCCTTTCCCACCGTCAAAGGCAGCCCGATTGCGTCCTTGACGGACCCCCGACCGCCTTCTACGCTTAGGAGATACCGACCCGAAGGTGACCGACGTGCCATCCGCCCCGCACTACTTTTGGAACTACCTTCCGCTGCTGCTCCAAGTGCTGATCGCGCTCGGGATGGGCGGCTTCATGGTCGCCGGCTCCTGGCTGATCGGCAAACGCACCGCAAATAAAGCCAAGCTGGCGGCATACGAATGCGGCATCCCGGCCGAGGGCGATGCGCGCGGGCGCTTTTCGGTCCGCTTCTACATGGTGGCGATGCTGTTCATCCTGTTCGACGTGGAAGCTGTGTTCATGCTGCCCTGGGCAGTGATCTACCGGCAGCTGCCGCGCATCACTGGTTCGCGCATGTTCGGTTTCTGGGAGATTCTTGTATACCTCGGCTTCGTCCTGGTCGGCTTTTTTTACATCTGGAAGAAGGGGATCCTGGACTGGTCCTCGGACAAGGCGGATTTGTAAATGGCATCCATGCCGAGCATGCAAGAGCACCCGGGCCAAAAAGAGTGGCGGGTATTGGACAATGACGCGGTTCTGGCCGAGATGGCCGACAACGCCGCCGTGCGCGCTCTCGGCGCGGAGCGCATCCGCGATGCCAAATTCGACCGCAGCGAGTTGACCATTACAGTCGCCCCCGAGGATATTCGCGTCGCGGCCAAAGCCGTCCAGGAGGCCGGCTACAACTTTCTTGAGGACGTCACCGCCGTCGACTGGCTGCCCGCCGAGCCGCGCTACCAAGTGACGTACCACATTCTTTCGCACGCTCGAAAGGAACGGGTGCGCCTCCGTATCTTTGTTGACTCCGAGATGGGCGGTGCCGACTCTATCACTCCAGTGTGGCCTTCCGCCGACTTCTATGAGCGCGAGGTGTTCGACCTGTTCGGCATCCGCTTTCACGGCCACCCCAATCTGCGCCGCATCATGATGCCCGACGAGTTTGAAGGCCATCCGCTGCGCAAGGACTTCCCCGTGGAGGGGTACAGATGAGTCAGTTCACAGAAACCGCATCCCTGATCGCCCCTCGCCCGGAGGATCCTACCAAGGACCGCACCATGATCCTGAACATGGGCCCGCAGCACCCGTCGACGCACGGGGTGCTGCGGCTCGTGGTCGAGATCGACGGCGAAACCGTGCTCAAGGTCGTGCCCGACATCGGCTACCTGCACACGGGCATCGAGAAAACCTGCGAGGCCAAGTTCTACCAGCAGGTCGTGCCGCTCACCGACCGGATCGACTATCTGTCGCCGATGAGCAACAACCTGTGCTATTGCCTGGCAGTTGAAAAGCTGCTTCAGCTGGAGATCCCCGAACGCGCGCAGTGGCTCCGGGTCATGCTCAACGAGCTGACGCGACTCAACTCGCACCTGGTCTGGCTCGGCACCCATGCGATGGATATCGGCGCGCTGACGGTTTTTCTTTACTGCTTCCGCGAGCGCGAGGACGTCCTCCGGCTGTTTGAGCACATCGCTGGGCAGCGCATGATGACCTCGTATTTCCGGGTCGGAGGCGTGTCGCTGGAGCCGCCGCTCGACTTTTTCGCGCGCATGCAGGAGTTTATCCGCCGCATGCCGTCGAAAATCGACGAATACCAAAACCTCCTCTCCGGCAACCCGATTTGGATCGAGCGTCTGAAGGGCGTCGGGTATCTGAGCCCCGAAAACGCGATCGCGCTCGGCGTGACCGGGCCACCGCTGCGCGCTTCCGGCGTCGACTGGGATCTGCGCCGCGACATGCCCTACACGGGCTACGAAAAGTTCCAGTTCAAGGTGCCGCTGGGCGTCAACGGCGACGTGTGGGACCGCTATGTGATTCGCCTCGACGAGATGCGCGAGTCGGTCAAGATCATCCAGCAGGCGCTCGACGGCCTGCCGGAAGGCCCGATTACCGCGGACGCGCCCAAGGTGGTGCTGCCCGACCGCGAAAAGATGAAGACGGAGATGGAGTCGCTCATCTACCACTTCAAGATCGTGACCGAGGGCTTCCCCGTTCCCGCCGGGGAGGTGTACCAGGCAATTGAATCCCCGCGCGGCGAGATGGGCTACTACGTGGTTTCGGATGGGACGGCGAAGCCCTACCGCGTCCATATGCGCAATCCCTCGTTCGCCTCGCTCCAGGCGCTCGACACCATGTGCAAGGGCGCGCTGCTGGCGGACGTGGTCGCGGTGATCGGTTCCATCGACATCGTGCTGGGTGAAATTGACCGCTAGCCTGAGCGAGATCGCGGCGCGGCAGGAGATGTGGATCTCCTTCGGCAATCTCCTGCGCGCCTACCTGGCCGCGGCCTCGCTCGGCCAGCAGATCCCGCAAGGGATGCTGATTGAGGCGCGCAAAAACGAGCTGCACCTGGAGGGCCCGCGCCGCACGATCAAGCTCGACCTTCAGATGCGCTCGGGCGAAGGCTACTGGGCAATTTACGACCTCCACAAGGCCGTGAACGGTGAGTCGCTGCTCGACGAGGGGGCGTTCCGCCTCGCGCCGGACGGCAGTTTTGCGTGGAGCGGAAAACCGGGGGCACTCGAAATGGATGCCCTGGCCGAAGCGCTCGCTACACTGGTATTGGAGTAATGGGAGGGACGTTGAACGCGGAAAGCACCATCTTTTCACCCGAGCTCGCGGCGCGGTTTGATCGCCTGGTCACGCTGTACCCGGTCAAGCGGTCCGCGCTGATCCCCATGCTCTTATACGCGCAGGACGAGATCGGGTCGATTACCGATGGAGTCATTGCGGAAGCGGCGGCGCGGGTCGGCATCACTGAGCTTGATGTCCGCAATGTGATCTCGTACTACTCCCTGCTGCGCACGAAGCCTGCGGGCAAGTTCAACATCCAAGTATGTACCAACATCTCCTGCTTGGTCAAGGGCGGCTATGACATCCTGGAGCACTGCCGTCAGCGGCTTGACATCCACGAGAACAAGGGCGTTTCAAAGGACGGCCTGTTCTCGGTTGAGGAGGTCGAGTGCATCGGTGCCTGCTGCTGGGCGCCCGCCGTGCAGGTGAACTACGACTATGTCGAGGACGTCACCCCCGAGTCCATGGACCGTACCATCGCGGAATACCGGGCCAAGGCCCGCCCGCAGTAAGTTTTTTGTTTGCCTTTGAAGGAGGCAGCATGTTTTTGGTTTCGCATCCCGATGAAGTAAAGGTGATCTCCTTCCGGTTCGGCCAAGGGGCCGAAAAGATTGACAAGTACATCGAGCTCGGCGGCTACGAGCAGGCCCGCCGTTGCGCTACCATGGCTCCGGACGAGATCATCAACGAGGTCAAGAAGTCGAACTTGCGCGGCCGGGGCGGCGCGGGTTTTCCGACCGGGCTCAAGTGGTCGTTCGTGCCCAAGCAGTCCGACCGGCCCAAGTACATCCTGATCAACGGCGACGAGTCCGAGCCAGCCACCTGCAAGGATCGGCCCATCTGCCACTATGACCCGCACTCAGTGATTGAGGGCACGGTCATCGCGGGCCTCGCGGTCGGCGCGAAGCAGGGCTTCATCTACATGCGCGGCGAGTACCGCTACCTGCTTGAGAAGATGGACCGCTGCATCGCCGAGGCGTACGAGAAAGGCTTCCTGGGCAAGAACATCTTCGGGATCGAGGGGCTTGACTTCGACTGCCTGTCGCACACCGGCGCGGGCGCGTACGAGGTCGGTGAAGAGTCGGCGCTGATGGAGTCGCTTGAAGGCAAGCGCGGCGTCCCGCGCATCCGCCCGCCTTTTCCGGCGGTGGTGGGCCTGTACGGCGGCCCGACCGTGATCAACAACGTCGAGACCATCGCGAGCGTGCCGCACATCTTCCGCATCGGCGCGGAGGCATACGCGAAGATCGGCACGGAGCGCAACGGCGGCACTCGACTGTTCGGCATCTCCGGCCATGTGAACCGGCCCGGCGTGTACGAGCTGCCGATGGGCTACTCGCTGCGGAAGGCGATCTACGAGGTCGCGGGCGGCATCCCGGGCGGGAAGGCTTTAAAGGCGGTGGTGCCGGGCGGTTCGTCCACCCCCGTTTTGAAGGCCGATGAGATCGATGTCGGCCTGGACTTCGATCAGCTCGCGAAAGCCGGAACCATGCTCGGCTCCGCGGGTATTGTCGTGCTCGACGAGACGACGTCCATGGTCGAGTTCGCGCTCCGGACGATTAAATTCTACCAGCACGAAAGCTGCGGCTGGTGCATCCCCTGCCGCGAGGGTACGGACTGGCTGCGTAAAACGATCGGCCGCGTATACGCGGGCGCGGGCGTCGCGAAGGACCTCGACAACATCAAGTACCTGGCCGAGAACATGATGGGCAAAACTTTCTGCCCGCTCGGCGACGCGGCGGCGATGCCGACCATCGGGTTCATCACCAAGTTCCGGGAAGAGTTCGAGGCGTTCCTGGAAGGAAACCCGCAGACGCCGGGGATCGTGCTCAATCAACAGCCGGAGCTGGTGCAGCTTGCGGCGCACTAGGTGACGGCTAAGGAAGTTATTCGAGTGATTGAAGCCGATGGCTGGACCTTCAAGAATCAGAAGGGCAGCCACCGGCACTTTATTCATCCGGTGAAGCCGGGCAAAGTTCAGGTACCGATGCACGGTAATAAAGACTTATCGAAAGCAGTCATCAACAGTATTTTGAAGCAAGCGGGGCTGAAATGAATAGTCGCTATCTCGTGTACTACGAGCGAACCGCGGACACTACCGGTAAGTACTGCGACTGGTCCGGCTTCTGCCCGGACCTGCCCGGTTGCGTTTCAGTCGGCGACAGCTTGGAGCACATGCGCGAGATGATGCGCGAAGCCATGGAAGGCCTGATCGAAAGTATGGAGGAGGACGGGGATGCTGTTCCTCCTCCCGCGATCACCTCGATTGACTTTGCCGGGCAGTCACCGGAGATGGAAGTGGCTTACACAGTTGTTGAATGGTTAGAAGTTTACGTGCCCGCATACGCGACGTTGACCGTAAAGCAAGCCGCGCTAGTAAGCGCGATACAGGAACAAGCACACCATGGCTGAAATCAAAACCGTATCCCTCACCGTCGACGGCAAGCAGCTCACCGCGCCCGCCGGTACCCTCTTGATCGACGCCTGCAAGCAGGCCGGCATCGAAATCCCTGCTTTCTGCTACTACCCCGGGCTTTCGCTCCAGGGCGCGTGCCGCATGTGCGTGGTGCGCGTTGAAAAAATGCCCAAGCTCCAGACCGCCTGCACGACGCCGGTGGCCGAGGGCATGGTCGTCACGACCGAGTCGCCGGAGATCGCGCAGTCGCGCAAGGGCATCCTCGAACTCCTACTCGGCAACCACCCGCTGGACTGCCCGGTGTGCGACGCGGGCGGCCAGTGCGAGCTGCAGGACATGACTTTCAAGTACGGCGCGGCGGGCTCGAACTACACCGAGATGAAGAACCACCGCGAAGAGCAGCAGTGGTCGCCGGTGGTGTTCTTCGACCGGCCCCGCTGCATCCTATGCTACCGGTGCATACGCGTCTGCGGCGAAGGCATGGATGTGTGGGCGCTCGGCGTGCAGAACCGCGGCTCGGCTTCGGTCATCGCGCCCAACAAGGGCGACCACCTGGACTGCGAGGAGTGCGGGGCCTGCATCGACATCTGCCCGGTCGGCGCGCTCACCTCCGGGACGTATCGCTATAAAACCCGTCCGTGGGAGATGAATCACACGGCCACGATCTGCACCCATTGCGGCGACGGCTGCAAGACCACGCTCGGTACCCGCGCGGACAAGGAAGGCTCCGTCATCATGCGCGGCGACAACCGCGATAAGTCGGGCGCGAACAATGACTTCCTGTGCATCAAGGGCCGCTACTCCTTCGACTTTGCAAACCGCGAGGACCGGTTGACGAAGCCTTTGGTCCGCAACGCGGCGGGCAAGCTCGAACCCGCGACTTGGGAGCAGGCGCTCGACGTCGCGGGCAAGCGCTTGCGGCAGATTCGGGATGAACGCGGCGGCAACGCTGTCGGCGTTATCGGGTCAAACAGGACGACGAACGAGGAAAATTACCTGCTGCAGAAGTTCGCCCGGGTAGTGCTGGGGACCAACAACATCGACCACCATCGGACAGCGGATTACCCGGCGTTCCTCGCGGCGCTGGGTGGTTCGGGCCGCACCGCGAGCGTCCGCGATTTCGAGAACACCCCCGCAATGCTCGTGCTCGGAAACGACCCCACGGAGCAGCACCCGCTGCTGGCCTGGAACATCCGCGCGAACGTCCGGCAGCACCGCGCCAAGCTCTACTTGGCAAACCACCGCGAGATCAAGCTGCGCCGGCAGGCCAAGGCGTTTGTGCACCTGCTGCCTGAAAGCTACCCGGCGTTTGTGCAATACCTGGCGGGTGATGACGGGGCATTCGAAGGCGAAACCGCGCGCAAGTTCCGCGAGGCTTTGCTGGCTGAACCCGAGCTGGTGATCGCGTTCGGCTCCGAGTTCCATGGGGCGGCGTTGGAGTCGCTGGTCAAGTGGGCGCTGACCCGGCCCAATGTGAAGCTTGCCGCTCTGGGCGACTACGTCAACTCGCGCGGCGCGGCCGATATGGGCATGCTGCCCGATTTCCTGCCCGGTTATGTGCCGGTCGGTTCAGGCAGCGCGTTCGCGGACGAGTACGGCGCGGCGCTCCCGACACAACCCGGCAAGAACTTGGTCGAGATGTTCGACGCGGCCAAAACCGGCGAGCTCGCCGCGTTGTACGTCGTCGGTTCAAACCCAGTCTCCCGCTACGGTGTCGACCCGGCCGCGCTCCGGAACACATTCGTGGTCGTGCAGGATATGTTCCTGACCGAAACCGCGCTCCTGGCCGATGTGGTTTTCCCGGCCGCCTATCTGTACGAGAAGGCGGGCACGGTCACGAGCTCCTACGGCGATATCCAGCTGGTCAAGAAAGCGGGCGACACCGCCGGAACCCGTCCCGATTTCGAGCTGATCGTCCGCATCGCGGACAAGATGGGCTTCAAGGCACAAAGCCTCGTCCCGTTTGGACGCGGACTGCGCGGCGACCTGGGGCAAAGCCGGGGCGCGCAGTCCGGTGAGGCCGACCGCCACGCCGTGTGGCTGGCCGCGAACAACTATGAGCCGAAGCTGAGCCCGTTCGACCCGTTCGCGACCTTCGATGAAATCCAGCGACTGGTTCCGTCGTACCAGGTTTCGCGCTTCGAGCTGCTTTCCGGACGCGATAAGCCGATGCGGACCGACCTGGTGCAGCTCGAGAGTTTGGACGCTTCGCGGCCGGACCTGGTGCTGCCCGCGCACGATACGCTGTTTTCCTCGGGTACACTGGGCCGGTACTCCGCCGTGCTCCATCAGGTGCTGGAGAGCCGTGAAACCGAACCTCAAGCCGCCGAGGCGCAGGCGGCGGATTGAGGTTCGCCATGCAAAGGAAGGCTGAACGCGCGTGTCGTCATTTTTGTTCTTTTTCATCCTGAGCCTCGTAAAAATCGCGGTGGTGTTGGTGATGTACCTCACCGCCGTGGCCTACACGGTGCTGCTTGAACGCAAAGTCGTCGGCCGCATCCAAAACCGCTGGGGCCCGTCCCGCGTGGGTCCGTTCGGCCTCTTGCAGCCGCTCGCGGATGGCGCGAAGCTGTTCCTCAAGGAAGACCTGATGCCCTCGGGCGTGTACAGGCCGCTGTACATCGCGGCCCCGGTCATCGCGCTCATCTGCGCTCTCACCTCCATTGCCGTCGTGCCGTTCGGGGCGCACTACACCTGGCACGGCGTCGACCTGTTTGAGATCGCGGACGTCAACATCGGCCTGCTGGTGATCCTGGGCGTGACCTCAGTCGGCGTGTACGGGATCGCGCTGTCGGGCTGGTCGTCCAACAATAAGTACTCGCTGCTGGGGTCGCTGCGTGCTTCCGCCCAGCTCATCTCCTACGAGCTTGCGCTGGGGCTGTCCTTGGTCGGGGTCGTCATGCGCGCCGGGTCGTTGCGGCTGCGCACCATCGTCGATTCGCAAGCACACCATGGGATGCTGAGCTGGAACATCTTCGGCGGCCTGCAAATCGTCGCATTCTTTGTTTATCTGATGGCCGCGTACGCCGAAACCAACCGCACCCCGTTCGACCTGCCCGAAGCCGAGAGCGAGCTTGCCGCCGGCTACCATACCGAGTACTCCTCTATGAAGTTCGCGATGTTTTTCATGGCCGAGTACGCAAACATGATCACGGTCGGCTGCGTGGCCACACTGCTCTTCTTCGGCGGTTGGACCAGCCCCTTCGGCAACCTTCTGCCGTCCATCGGACCCGTGTTCCTCCAAGCGCTGCTGCCCGTGTTCTGGTTTGTAGTAAAGGTCTTCCTGTTCCTGTTCCTGTACATCTGGGTCCGCGGCACGCTTCCCCGGTTCCGCTACGACCAGCTCATGGGTTTCGGCTGGAAGTTCCTCATGCCCTTGTCCGTGCTCAATATCCTGTTTTCAAGCCTTGTTTTCGCCTGACCCGCATTTCCCAAACGGCCTCCGCGCTCCGTGGAGGCCGTTTCCATTTCAGGCCCCAAATCCGTGGGGTACAATCGACTTTCCCGCAGCCCTTTGGGATCACCCTACATGTACGTCCTCCTGTTCCTCATCTTCGCGGTTCTCTGCATCGGCGGCGCGGTCAATCTGCTGCTCGCGCGGCAGCCGATCAACTCAGCGCTGTCGCTCATCGTGGTCATGACCTCGCTTGCCGTGCTGTACCTGCTGCTCGGCGCGGAGTTCCTCGCGGCAGTGCAGGTGATCGTCTACTCGGGCGCGATCATGGTGCTGTTCACCTTCGTCATCATGCTCCTCAACGCCTCCTCTGAGGACCGCTCGACCAATGTGAGCAAGGTCGCCTACGGCGCGGGCTTCCCGGGCGTGGTTGCGTTGGTGTGCCTGCTTTCCTACGTGTTCCTCCACGAGCGATTGAAACTCGGTGTCGCGACCCTCAGCGACCCGGTCACGACTACTTCGACGCTCTCGCAAGTGCTTTTCCGCGACCTCCTGCTGCCTTTCGAGGTCACCTCCGTGCTGATCCTCATCGCCATCCTGGGCGCGGTCGCGCTCGCCCGCAAGGAGCCCGGCAAGTGACCGTCCCCATCGCTTGGTACCTCATCCTTTCCGCGATCCTGTTCTCGCTCGGCGTGGGCGCGTTCTTGGTTAAGCGCAACATCATCACCATCTTCATGTCGATCGAGCTCATGCTCAACGCGGTCAACCTCGCGTTTGTCGCGTTCTCGCACCAGCGGCACGAGCCCGCCGGGCAGCTGTTCGTGTTTTTTGTCATGGTGGTCGCCGCTGCTGAAGCCGCCGTGGGCCTGGCCATCATCATCGCGATCTTCCGCGCCCGCAACACCCTCAACGTCGACCAAGTGGACCTGATGAAGCTATGAACCTGCACCTTGGTTGGATCCCGCTGCTCCCCTTTCTCGGCTTCCTCGTCAACGGCACCGTCGGCCGACGCCTATCCCGGCCGCTGGTTTCCGCGGTCGCGCTGCTTACCGTGCTCGGGTCGTTCGGCCTGGTTGCAAACGCGGCCTTGCAGTTCCACGGCGCGCATACCGAGGTGCTGGCCCCCTGGATCACCGCGGGCGCGTTCCACGCCGATTTCGCTTTCACCGTCGACCAGCTCACGATGGTGTTCCTGTTCGTCATCACGGGCATCGGCTTCCTGATCCATCTCTACTCGGTCGGCTACATGGCGCATGAGGAAGGCTTTTGGCGGTTCATGGCCTACCTCAACCTGTTCATGTTCTTCATGCTCACGCTGGTCATGGCGGAGAACTTCCTGCTGCTGTTCGTAGGTTGGGAGGGCGTGGGGCTCGCGTCGTATCTTTTGATCGGCTACTACTTCGACCGCGACTCGGCCGCGAACGCCGGGCGCAAGGCGTTTGTCGTTAACCGCGTGGGCGATTTCGGCTTCCTGCTTGCGATCTTCCTGGTGATCCTCCATTTCGGTACATTAAGCTTCCAGGCCGTGTTCACCAGCCTGCTGGCACAGCCCGGGCTTCAGGGCGGCTGGCTCACCGCGATCGCGCTGTGCCTCTTGGTCGGCGCGGCCGGCAAGTCCGCGCAGATCCCGCTGTACGTTTGGCTGCCGGACGCCATGGAAGGCCCCACGCCGGTATCCGCGCTGATCCATGCCGCGACCATGGTCACGGCGGGCGTGTACATGGTGGCGCGCGCGCACCCTATCTTCGACCGCTCCCCATTCGCGCTGGGCTGCGTGGCGGTCATCGGCTGCGCCACCGCCTTCTTCGCCGCGACCATCGGCCTGATGCAGACCGACATCAAGCGCGTGCTCGCGTACTCGACCGTTTCGCAGCTCGGCTACATGTTCCTTGCCTGCGGGGTCGCGGCGTACTCGTCGGCGATCTTCCATGTGGTCACGCATGCGTTCTTCAAGGCGCTTCTGTTCCTGGCGGCAGGTTCTGTCATCCATGCGCTTTCCGGCGAGCAGGACATGCGCGCGATGGGCGGGCTCCGCACGAAAATCCCGATCACGTTCTGGACCATGACCGCCGGAGTCATCGCCATCGCGGGTATCCCGCCGTTCTCCGGTTTCTTCTCGAAAGACGAGATCCTGTACCAGACCTTCTCTTCCCCGCTGCCGGGCGCGAAACTGCTCTGGTTTTTCGGCCTGCTCACGGCCGGTATCACCAGCTTCTACATGTTCCGGCTTTACTTCCTGACCTTCTTCGGCGACTACCGCGCGACCGTTGCGCAGGCGCACACCCCCGAGCCGACCCATCACGCCGAAGCCTCCAAGGGCATGGCGGAGGCCTCGACCGCCCACGCCGCCCCGCACGCAGCCGTCCATGCGCCGGATGCTCACGGCAGCCATGGCGAGCCGCACGAGTCGCCCTGGTCCATGCTCGGGCCGCTGGTGCTGCTGGCCATCGGCGCAATTTTCGGCGGCTTCCTGAGCCTGCCCGGCGAGCACGGCTTTCTGCGCGAGTTCCTCGCGCCTGTACTTTCCGTTGCGAGCGAGCAGGCCAGGGCTGAGAACACGGCGCTCGAAGTCACGCTCGCCGTCGTCTCCACACTGGTTGCCTTGACGGGCTTGGGCATTGCGTACGTCATGTACGTCCGCCGCCCGAAGCTCCCGGCCGAGCTCGCCGCCCGCTATCGCTCTGTGTACCAACTCCTGCTTGAAAAGTACCGCATCGACGAGCTATACGACGCCGTCATCGTGCGCCCCCTTGTCAGCTTTTCGCGCTATATCCTGAGCGCGTTCGTGGACGGCGGTCTGATCACCGGCGGCGCGTTCGGGCTCGGCGCGGGCGTGCGCGGCCTGGGCGCCGTTGCGCAGCGCATGCAGTCGGGCAACATCCGCTCCTACGCGGGCTGGCTCGCGGTGGGTGCTGCGGTGCTGCTCGCGCTCATACTCTTCGGCCTCGGTACCCATTTCACCCCCGTTGCGGTGATCACGAAGTAAGGAATGATTTTGATCAACGAACACATCCTCACCATCGCGATCCTCGTCCCGATCCTGGGCGCGCTTCTGGTCGCCGTGCTACCGCGCGAGGGCCGCGCGGTCCAGTACACCGCGCTCGGCGTGTCGCTGCTGTTTTTCGCCTGCACGCTGCACTTGCCGTTCCACTATGACTACGGCACGACCTCCTTTCAATTCGAGGAGAACTACGGCTGGATCCCGAGCCCGAACATCCACTACCACGTCGGGGTGGACGGTATCTCCCTTTGGCTGAGCGTGCTGACGGGATTTCTTGCACCGCTCGGTGTGCTGGCAAGCTGGAAAGCAATCGCGACCCGCACCAAGGAGTTCTACTTTTTCTTTCTGCTCCAGCAGACCGCGATGCTGGGCGTATTCGTATCGCTCGATCTATTTCTGTATTACGGCTTTTGGGAGCTGTCGCTTATCCCCATGGCGATCCTGATCGCCATGTTCGGCCGCACTAAGGGGCCGGCGGCCGCGATCAAGTTCTTCCTGTACACATTCATTCCGTCCGCTCTGTTCCTGGTTGCGATCCTGTACCTGTACGCGAAGTCCGGCACCTTCGACTTCGTGGAGCTCCAAGCCATGCTCGGCCGCGGGCAGCTCGGTATCGGCCCCGCGGCGCTCGGTTGGACCGCGTTCGCCTTCCTCGTCGCGTTCGCGGTCAAGGTGCCGGTGTTTCCGCTGCACGGCTGGCTCGCCGACGTTTTCTCGGAGGCGCCGACCGCTATGGCGATCGTGGTCGCGGGCAAGCTTGGGCTCTATTCGCTCATCCGCTTCAACCTGGGTTTGTTCCCCGCGCAGTCGCGGCAGTTTGCCCCGTGGATGGTTGCGCTGGCAGCGATAGGCGTCCTGTATGGGTCGCTGAACGCGCTCGTCGCAAGAGACTTGAAACGAGTGGTTGCGTTCGGCACCCTGGCCGCGCTTTCCTTCTGCACGCTCGGCATCTTCTGCTTTTCCATCGCCTCGCTTGACGGGGCGGTGTACCAAACGCTGAACGAAGGCATCATCGGCGGCGCGCTCCTCTCGATCCTCGGCATCCTGTATGAGCGCTACGGCACCTACGAGACCATCGAGTATGGCGGCCTGGCTGCGCGGTTGCCCTGGATGGTCACTTTCTCGGTCATTACGGTCCTGGCGTTAATCGGCCTGCCCATCCTGAACGGCTTCGTGGGCGAGTTCCTGGTCCTGTCCGCCGCGTTCGCCACGCATGTTGCTTGGGGCGTCACCGCGACGCTGGGCGTGATTTTTTCAGCCGCGTACGCGCTGACGTTTGTTCAAAAGGTCTTCTACGGCCGGCAGACCGCGCTTGTGACCGGCCGCGCGGGCATCCGCGACGTCCTCGGCCGCGAGCACCTGATGCTCTGGCCGTTTATCCTGCTCATGTTCATCATGGGCGTCGCGTCGCCCTACTGGATGCGCGCCATCACCCCGGCCGTCGCGGGGCTCGCCACCCATGGCAAGATCATTTCTTATGTAATCCCAACAGCCGCTCATACGACCGTCGGCACTGCGGAGGCAAAGTGAACCCGTCCCTGCTCCGCATCCTTCCCGAGGCGGCCCTGACCGTCACCGGCATCGCCGTCATGATGCTCGACCCTATCCTGCCCAAGGGCATGTCGCGCAAAAGCATGGGCTGGCTCGCCTTTACCGGCACCCTGATCGCGCTCGTCTTTTCCATCCAGCAGATCCACCTCGCGCCCGGCACCGCGTATTTCGAGACCATCCGCACCGATGCGTTTTCAGGCTTCTTCCACGTCCTGATCGCCGGCATCGTGCTGGTGTCGATCCTGACCACGCTCGACGCCGTAAAACCCGACCAGGAAAACCTGGGCGAGATGTTCGCGCTGATCATCTTCGGCGCGGTCGGCTCCATGCTCATGACCTCCGCGGTCGAGCTGCTGCTGGTCTTCATCGCGCTTGAAATCTCCTCAATTTCGAGCTACATTCTCGCGGGCTTCCGGCGCAAAACCGGTAAAAGCCCTGAGTCGGCGATCAAATATTTCCTGCTGGGCTCGTTTGCGACCGCGTTCTTCCTGTACGGCATTGCCCTGCTCTACGGCGCAACCGGCACCACCCGCACCTCGCACATTGCCGCGCTCCTGACCGGTTCGCAAGCGCCGCTGCTCGCGACGCTCGGCGTCGGCATGATCCTTGTCGGTCTCGGCTTCAAGGTGTCGGCCGCACCGTTCCATGTGTGGACCCCCGATACCTACGAAGGCGCGCCGTCGCCGGTGGTCGGCATGATGTCCACCGCGCCCAAAGCCGCCGCATTTGCCGTGCTGCTGCGCATCCTGTTTGAGGCCGTACCCAGCCTGTACACGCACTGGGAGCCGCTGGTGTGGTGGATGGCCGTGCTTTCGATGACCATCGGCAACCTGGGCGCGCTGCGGCAGCGCAACGTCAAGCGCATGCTTGCCTACTCGTCGATCGCGAACGCCGGGTACCTGCTGGTCGCCTTCACCGCGCTCACGGCGGATGGGGTGGCAGCCGCCAGCTTTTACACCGTCACGTATGCCGCGATGAACATCGGCATTTTCGCGGTAATCTCGCACGCGGGCGGCTACGACGACCGGCTCACCACCGTGCAGGACTACCGGGGTCTCGGCTACCGCTCGCCCCTGCTCGGCGGCGCGATGGCCTTCTTTCTCATTTCACTGATCGGCATCCCGTTCACCGGCGGATTCTTCGGCAAGTTCTACGTGTTCGCGGCCGCGCTGCACTCCGGGCTGGTATGGCTTGCGATCATCGGCCTCTTGAACTCCGGCATCGCCGCGTTCTACTACCTGCGCCTGCTGGCCGCTGTGTACACACGGCCTGCGGAGAACTCGCTGCTCGCGGGCATTCCCCGCGTCGGCGTGCCCCTGCTGTTCGCGATCTTCCTGTCGGCCTCGGCGACGCTGCTGCTCGGCGTGGTACCGGGACGGTTCCTGGGCTCCGCCCGCGACGCGGCGCTGACACTCGGAGTGCCGGATGCAGGGTTGGCGCACCAGGCGCTTACGGTGGATACGCACGCGCAGTAGACCTGCAAAATGGATATGACTTCGGTCCCATATTAGGTAATACAACGAAGGTGGGATTTCCTGGACGGCTCCTGGATAGTACGCTGACCGCATGTTTCTGCTGAGAGCTCTATGCATGCTGGCAGTCCTCTGTGAATCTGCCTGGGCGCAATCTGGACAACCCGGAATTTTCCATGAGCCTGCTACGGGCTTGGTTTTGCGCTATCCAGTAGAGCTCACAGTCCAAAATGCCCAAAAGAGCATAAATGAGGGTCACATCGCAATCTATGGCTCGATGCAAAATGCGGCAAAGGAGCACGAGCTTGCAGGCCGTTGCTTTACGCCTATTCTGCTGGCTGAGCTTCCTTGTGGCGAGGATGATTGCAAGCAATCAGCTCAATCAGGCACTATTACTTTGTTTATGTTTGAATTCACCGCCAATAAAGAATGCAAAGCGGGTTTCAAATACAAGGACAATGAAAGAGTGGCCGGAGGTATAGCCCAAACCGCAAGGCAATTACCTGGAGCCACTGTATTAAGCCAGCCTCTGTATTTTGATTTCGGCAAGCACAAGCTTCACGTTACACTCGCTGCGATTGGACTTCAGAATGCGTCTGCTGACCAGCCTCACTCCCTAATCGCCTGTACAAAGCCGCGCCGGCTCAGGCCGGAACTTGCGGGCAAATCGTCTGTCTAATGCGGGCATGGGCAAGCCTTCACCAAATGAAGCGGCGCGCGACTCTTGCTGGGGTTCAGCGGCGGCAGCGAAGCCGATGTTGTCCCCTACCTGATCGCGCGCTGCTTCGGGCGGGCTCGGTTTTCGATCTTGTACGGCTTTATCTGGACCGCCTGTGCCATGGGCGGCGCGGTCGGGCCGGTGCTGACGGGCCGCGGCTTCGACCACGCCCGGCAGCTGCGTTCCGATCCACATTGCTCTGTTCGCCCTGCCCTGCCAGCCGGCGCTTCCGGCTTACCTGTAAGCTCGTACGAAAGCCGCGCTCCCGACCGAACTGCTCGCAGACGCTTCTTCCAACGCACTCTAACCGGTTCCACAGGAGGACACACACATGCCGCACATCTCTCTTCCCGCCTTGCCCGGCATCCGCGGACCCATGGCGTTTCGCCCCGAAACCTCCAAGCCGATGAACGAGCTCGCGGAGATCCTGCTGCACCGACCCAATTCGCTTTCCCAAGGCGACCGCGAACTGATCGCCACCTACGTTTCCTGGCTCAACGACTGCCACTACTGCCAGTCGATCCACGGCGCGATCGCCGCCGCGCACCTGGACGGGGACGAGCACCTGGTCGAGTGCGTCAAGCAGGACTTCCAAGCGGCCGAGATTTCCGCCAAGCTGAAGGCCCTGCTCCGCATCGCGGGCCGAGTACAAAAGGACGGCAAAACCGTGACGCCCGAGGACGTGCAGCAGGCCCGCGACGAGGGTGCCGCCGATATCGAGATACACGACACGGTGCTGATCGCCGCGGCGTTTTGCATGTACAACCGCTACGTCGACGGGCTCGCCACCGTGCAGCCGCAAGATCCCGACCTATACCGGCAGCGCGGCAAGATGGTCGCGCGCGGAGGCTATGTCGCCGCCAACCTGCAAAATGTAATGAACCCGCCGACGCCTGAGCCGGCCATGGCGAGGTGACCACCCTCCATGTGGTGCGGTTTTTCCGCTGCGACCGTGCAGGGCAGCACAAACGGGCCGATCTGGATTTCCGCTCCTTCACCAAGCCATTGCCGCACCCGGCATTGCAACCGCCACGCCTTTACCGATAGGCTGGTGTCGGCTGAATCGATAAGAATGCTTAAAAACGGGTTGGCATAGATCCCAGGAGGGCTGACACGCAAAGTGCGCGTCTTTTTTCCTGACCACCTATCTTCGGCGGGGCCTGGTTGGTGCCGAACCCGATAAAACAGCCATAAAGGGCTCCGCCCCGAAACGAAACCTTTCAAGCTTTGATGTGGAACACGCGAAAGTGGCGAAATTGGCAGACGCACCAGACTTAGGATCTGGCGGGGCAACCCGTGGGGGTTCAAATCCCCCCTTTCGCACCAAATCTTGATCGACCCCGGACGCGCGGCACGGCGATTTCCGGTACGCTAGGCACATTATGAGTTCACCCAATCAACCGACTTTCGCCGTCACCCAAGGCGCAAACTACCGTGAAAACTATGCCAACAGCGTCCAGGTGCGCGTCAGCGTGTGGGACATTTTTCTCCTGTTCGGCCTCGCGCACCCCACCTCGCCCGACGACGTGGTCATCGAGAATCAGCAGGGCATTTACCTGAGCCCGCAGCAGGCCAAGGCGTTGTTCAACATCCTGGGGCAGAATCTGGCTCAATACGAGCAGACCTTCGGGCAAATCGCGCTGGAGCCGCTCGGGCCGCGCCCGGTCAACTAGTTTCCTTGCCGAATTGCTGCATGGTGTACGGAAAGCGGGGTTTAACGATGGGAAAGCCCCGTTTAGCCCCCTGAGCCCCGGCGGCTGCGTGCTCCCCTTCACCGCTGCCCTGCTTTCACTTTTCGCCTGTGAAGCAGCTGCTCACGCGTCCCTGATGCGGCTGCCGTACTGGTGGGACGAGGCCGGCTACTATGTCCCCGCGGCCTACGATTTTTTCCGGCGCGGCGCGCTCATCCCGTATTCCTCCCTATCGAACGCGCACCCTCCCCTGCTTTCCATCTATCTGGCCGCGCTTTGGCGCGTCTTCGGGTTTTCGCCGCCGGTCACACGGCTGGGCATGTGCCTCGTTGCCGCGCTCGCGCTTCTGGGGCTGTACACTCTGGCCCGCGAAGCGTTAGAAGACCGGCGGCCCGCGCTGGCTGTCGTTTTGCTCACGGGCACGTACCCGGTCTGGTTCGCGCAAAGCAGCCTGGCTCACGCGGACCTGCCCGCCGCGGCGGCAACGTTGTGGGCCCTGCGGTTTTTCCTGCGCGGACGTGCAGCTCCAGCGGCCGGGCTGTTCGTGCTGGCCGCTTTGAGCAAGGAAATCGCGGTCGCCACGCCGCTCGCGCTCGCGGTGTGGGAGGCCGCCCGTCGGCGCTGGAGTTCCGCGGGATGGCTCCTGCTGCCTGCCGTTCCCCTAGCGCTGTGGTTCGGCTATCACCGGCTGCGGACGGGGTACTTCCTCGGCAACCCTGAGTTCGTCCGCTATAACGCAACAGCCACCCTCAGCGCCGCCCGCATCACGCTGGCCCTGGGTCACCGCGTGCTCCATTTGTCGGCGCACCTGAACCTGTTTGTTCCCGTGGCGCTGGCCTTGGGCTCGCTGGCGCTGCCGCGGGTGCGGGCCGGCTTGTCGAAGGAAGCGCTGCGCTGCTTTTGGGTGGTGATCGCGGCGAACACGCTCTTGTTTTCTGTTCTGGGCGGCGCGCTGCTCACGCGCTATCTCCTGCCTGAGTACGCCCTGGTTCTGCTGCTCGCGGTCGCGGCGGTGTGGAGCCGGTGGCGGCACTGGGCATGGTTCCCGCTGGTCGGCGCGGGCGCGTTTGTGGCGGCGCTCGCGCTGCCGCCGCCGTACCGTATCGCGCCCGAAGATACGCTGGCCTATGCCGACGCGGTCCGGCTCGAGCAGGACGCAATCCGCGCGGCGCAGGAGGAAGCTCCGGGCGCGCCGGTGCTCACCGCCTGGCCCGTGACCGACGCGCTGCGCAAGCCCGAGCTTGGCTACGTGGCGCGGGCCGTGCCCGTGGTCGCGGTCGACGATTTTTCGCCTGAAAAGCTGGCGGCGGTAAGCCGCGGCGGCGCGGAGTACGGCACGGCTATCGTGTTCTCGACCAAATACGAGCCGCCCGGCGCGGCATGGCGGCCTTGGGACGGCGCGGCTGAAGAGCGTTATTTCGACTTCCACATCGATCTCAGCCCCGAAGCTGTTGCTCAACTGCTGGGGGGCGAGGTGGTGTGGCAGGCGCGGCGCGGCGGCGAGCGGGCCGCGGTGCTGCGGTTCCGGCATGCACGGCTGGCCCGGTTCTAAGCCGAACCCCCCATCCGCGAGCCAAAATGGAAACTCAGTTCCATTCTGGGAACAACCCGCCGCTTCCGCTCGCATTCGCGGAGAAATCCCGTGAACCGCGCTTCTATAATCAGCCCGTGGCCGGACTGTTCTTCAGCGCGCGCGTGTTTGCGGCATTCCTGATTCTGCTGCCCTTGTGCGTGTGCGCGCAGGAG
>CAXTSB010000008.1:21368-48367 GCA_964246845.1 uncultured Acidobacteriaceae bacterium | reverse complement strand
CCGGGCTCATCATCGACAACTAGTACGGACCGGCTCATAGGGCAGGCAGCTCCAGGATGAACTCAGCACCATTGCCGTGCCGGCTTTCCGCCCTCAACGTGCCCCCATGCTCTTCCGCGATGCGCCGGCACACGGCGAGGCCCAAGCCGGTGGAGCCGGCCGTGCTCCAACCCGCGCGGAAGATGTGCGGGAGGTGATCGGGAGCGATGCCTTCCCCGGTATCGCAAACAGAAATGCGTAAGCGCTTCTCATTCCGCGTTAATTGAATGAGGACCGCGCCCGGCGCTCGGGTATGCCGGACGGCGTTGCCGACCAGGTTGAGCACCAGCTGCCGCAGGGCTTCCGCGTCGACCATCGCCCGGTCGCCCAGCGAAGCACCGCGCATGCGGAGGTCGAGTCCCGCGCGGTCGACCAGCGGCCGGGCAAACTCGACCGCCTCGGCCAGGCCGCGGCCCAACACAGCCGGCTGAAGGCGCGGGCTGCCGTTCTCATGGAAGCGGAGCACATTACTTACGGCCGCACCGAGTCCCCGCAGGCCCGCGCGCATTTGCATCAGGATTTCGGCGGAGCGGGCCGGCTCGGCTTCCAACAGCTCCGTGAACAGCTCCAAGCTCGCTAACGGGTTTCTAATCTCGTGCGCCAAGGTGGCGAGGGTCGTTTGGGCGGCGGCATGGCGGGCGCGCAGCTGCTCGGTCTCGCTCCGGCTGCTTTCCAGCGCCGAGCAGCTTGCCGCCAGCTCCGAGCGGAGCAAGGCTTCTGTGTCGACGCCGAAGTGCGCGTGGGTAGGCGTCGCTTCAGCGGACCCCCGCCTGCGTATGGCCGCTCGGGGGTGGATTGGCGCGGGATGAGAACTAGGCAGCATCTGCCTATTCGCCTATGCACGGAGGCGGCCAAACTCCCGGGCAGCCGTTACCAAGGTGCGGCGCGCGGCCCAGTCCGGGACATTTGTCCGCGATGAATTGGAGCATGCGGTGCGGCTTCGTCAAGCCGCACTCCGGTATGTTCCGAAAGGCGAACTGCTCTTACCATGAAGAGTGATGCCCACGCTTTCGGTCGCGATCGTAGCCAAGAACGAGGAAGCGAATCTCCGCCGCACACTGCCGTCCGTGGTCGGGCTCGCGGATGAAATCGTGATGGTCGACTCCGGCTCGACGGACGGCACGGTGGCCGTGGCGAAAAGTTTCGGCGCACGCATCCTGCATCAGGAGTGGCTCGGCTTTGGCCCCCAAAAAAACTTCGCAATCGCGCAATGCACGAGTGAATGGATTCTTTCACTCGATGCCGACGAAGTTCTTTCCAGCGAACTCATCTCTGCTGTTCCGGACAGCATAGCAACCGCGCCCCCCGATCTTGCGGGTTTCAGCCTCGCACGACGGAACTATTTTCTAGGTCGGGCACTACGCTATGGCGGCATGTATCCCGACCGCAAGTTGCGGCTGTTCCGCCGCGGCCGGGCGCGCTTCCAAGATCGCACCGTGCATGAGTCCATGATGGCTGACGGCCCGGTACACCGCATGAATGGCGACCTGCTCCACTATGCGTACCCAACGCTGACGCTTTACCTCGAACATGCAAACCGGTACAGCTCGGACAATGTGTCGATCTTGTTCAGTCGCCGCATGATCAGCCGCAGCCTGCCCGGATTCATTTGGAACGTAATCGCAAATCCGATTGCAACATTTTTCTACAACTACATAGTGCGAGGCGGTTTCCTCGATCAACGAGAAGGTTTGCTATGGCATATGTACCACTCCTGTTATGTAAGCTGGAAATATGCGAAAGCATGGGAGCAGAATCAAGGCGGCACTGTCTTACTACGGGAACACTAAAATCTGCAACTCTGCTCTCGCTAAACTTTTACTTGACAGCCGCAAGAGAAAAGGAGAATAAGTTGGCTCGCACAGTCAACAGCTGACAGTACGCTCGCCTTAAACCGCCTTGCTGAAAGACGACGGTCAATTAGCTGTCTCCTGCACCATCCCCCAAGGGAGTAGACTTCCATGTCAGTTAAATTCTTCGGTAGAATTATCCTGCTCACATCCGCAGCTGTGAGCACAAACTTCTTAATTTTACAACTGCAGGCCCAAACCGCTCCTCAACTCAGTTCAGGAATCCAGTTTGGAAATGTGATCGACTCAGCATCAGCACCCGCCCTCACGGTTTTTAACAACCGAGTCTACGTCACGTACGTAGATGACAATTCCAAAACGCTGGTGATTGCGAGCGCCGGTAATAGCAATGCAAGCGATCTGATTGTAGGCGTCAATACAGGCATACGAGCGCGCAACTATACTGCCTGTATTCCGTACAATGGAAGGCTTGTCGTCGTGTATGACGATCAAGCTACCGGCGCTCTTTACCAAGTCACCTCTACTGATGGCGTCAACTTCTCGGGCCCCTCACGTCTCAACATTCCCGGGTATTACGTAATTCAGCCCCAAATGGGAGTAGGGCTAGGTATCACAAGCGCAAACAATGAAATCTACCTCAGCTTTCTCGCGCAGGCAAACAGTTCAGCGCCAAGACAAGCATTTTCGCCGGTGGCTTTGATGGGATAAACTTCACCAACATTGGGCCGGAGATCACAAATCAGGGTTGCACCGCCAACTACGGTGCGACCTTGACGACCGATGCAAACAATAGATTGATTGTTTCTTCAACGGACACCGACGGCAACCTGTTCCAAAACGGTGTTTCCGCTGGAAACGGCATACGGTTTAAGTACCCGCCATCAGCAGTGAACTTCCGAGGTACACTCTTCACCTTCGGTCGAAACTGGGCGGAAAACCACGTTCTTGAGTTGGGCATTAGAGGACCTAATGGTTATCCACCATATTACGATTACACGCAAAGGATCAGCTCTGCACCAGGAACGGCGGTTTTTAACGGTACTCTCTTGGTTGCAGGTCGCTCGGACAGCAACGACCATCTTGTAATCTTTTCAGCTACACAATAGGCTGCCTCGAAATATAAACAGTTAATCGGCAGTCAATACGACAAAGGACCTGTTATTCTGATCAAAGAAAACGGCAGGTCCTTTGCTCTACTCGATTATTAAAATAATAAGTTATAGCAGCATATGCTCGGCGGCCATCACCCGCGCCCCGTCGAGCAGGATCGACGCACGCTCCATCGTGTTGCGCAGCTCGCGGACGTTGCCGGGCCACGCGTGGGCTTCAAGCATGTCGAACACCTCCGGGCTGATACGGACGCCGGGGCAGTATTTTTGGGCAAAGCTCGCGACCAGCACGCGGATGTCGCCGTCGCGCTCGCGCAGGGGCGGCAGCTGGATCGGAAACACCGCAAGCCGGTAGTACAAATCCTCCCGAAACAGCTTTTGCCCGACAAGGCTTTTTAGGTCGGCGTTGGTGGCCGCGACCACGCGTACGTCGACTTTCAGATTGTCGTTGCCGCCCAGACGCTGCACCTCGCCTTGCTCCAGGAAGCGCAGGATTTTGCTTTGCAGCGACAACGGCATGTCGCCGATTTCATCAAGAAACAGAGTGCCGCCGTGCGCTGCGTGGATGCGGCCGATGCGGGACTGCATCGCCCCGGTGAACGCGCCCTTGGCATAGCCGAACAGTTCGGCCTCAAGCAGCGCCTCGGGAATCGCGGCGCAGTTCACCACCGCGAACGGGTGCTTGGAGCGCGGGCTGATCATGTGGATGGCTTGCGCGACCAGGTCCTTGCCGGTGCCGTTTTCGCCCGTGATCAGGACCGTGGTCTCGGACCGGGCTACCATCTCGGTCAAACGATACACGCGCTGCATCAGGGCCGAGCCGCCGACCATGCCGCGCAAGCCGCCGCGCGGCGCGCCCTCGACCCGCTGCGCGGGCGCCGCCGCATGAATTTCACGAATGGCGCCTTTGTAGAACAGCTCCGTAAGCTGCGCCGCCAGCGGGGTGGGGGACGCATTCGCGAGCAGAAGGTGTCCGGTTTGCGCATTCAGGGTGAGGATCTCGATGGCGGGATAGCGTTCGAGCACAAGCGCGCTGAACTCATTCGCCACGATGTCCGGGAGCATGGGATCGAGCAGCAGCAGTTCGGTGCGGCTGCCTCCGAGCCCGTCCAAGGCTTCAGCTCCGCTCGCGGCCTCGCTCAGCGTCCAACGCGGCGGCCCGATTTTCTCCCGCAGCTGCGCACGGAGCCGGGGGTCGGGGCTGACGATCAAAATCCGCACCGGGTCGCGGTCGCCCGGCCGGCCCTGGGGCACCCGCGGGAGGGAATAGGGTGTGCCGCCGCGGTAAGGGGAAGGATCAAGCGCAGGCAACGGCATACCCGATTCCTCGAACGGTGCGGATGAGCTTCTCCTCGCCGGCCGCGTCGATCTTGTCACGGAGATACTTCATGTAAACGTCGACGATATTGGTGCTCGGGTCGAAGGGAACGCGCCACACTTCCTCCATCAGGGTGGCTCGGGAGACTGGCTTCGGCGCGTTCCGCATCAGGAAGTCGAGCAGCGCAAACTCGCGCGGGGTAAGGTCGATGCGCCGGCCGTCGCGCTCCACGCGATATTCTTCGCGGTCCAGCAGCAGTCCAGGCTGTTTTCTAGGTGCCGGGGCTGCATGCGGCGTGGCTTGGCGGCGGCGCAGCAGGGCGCGCATGCGGGCCAGCAGTTCCACCAGCGAAAACGGCTTGATCAGGCAGTCGTCCGCGCCGACGTTCAAGCTTTCCACCCGATCTTCCGTGCGGCTGCGCCCGGTCAGCACCATCACCGGCATCCCAGGCTGCGCCGCATGGAGCTTCGGCAGCAGCGCCAGGCCGTCCATGCCGGGAAGATTCAAATCCAGCAGCGTGAGGCTGAACGTGGCGGCACCGAGCTTAGCCAAAGCGGTTTCCGCGTTGGCGGCCGGATCGGCGACAAAGCCCTCCGAGGCAAGCCAGGAACAAAGCAGCCGGGCTAAAGGAAGGTCGTCCTCGACGACCAAGATACGCGCCGCCGCGCCGCCTTGCGGGGCAGCTGCTCCTTGCGCGGCATGCGGGGTCGGATGCATCTCGAAAAGCTGTCCGTTCTGCTGTGAAGGCAGTCCATGCTGTTCCATGTGTATGGGTTCCTGTGGCCGAATATAGCGGACATATCGGCCGATGCCGGAACAGAGTGACAGCTTACGGTACTAACGTTTTCTTTGATTCCCACCTTGGGAATCCTCCCAACTTCGGTCACTTGCAGCTTGACATTCCGCGCGCGATGCTATTGCCCGGCACCGGGATGAGGAGCCGGCGGGGTGCCGGCCGAACCCGCCTGACGCGTTTCGGTCCGGGCTCCCTTCTGCTCAGCCCCTGCCTTGGCAGCCCCGGCAATCGCGCCCAAGGGCAAGTCCTTGCCGGCATCCAAGTACTGCACAATCAGTGAAATGCGGCGGTTTGACGCGTTGTAGGGATTCCTAGGGTCCCTGAGCCGCTGGTCGGCGAAGCCGCGAACCTGCGCAACCTGATTCTGGCGGACGCCGCTTGCCTGCATCAACCGGCGGGCGACGTTGGCGCGGTCGGCGGAAAGCTCCCAATTGCTGTAGAGCTTGTCATTAGTGTAGGGCTGCGAATCCGTGTGACCTTCAATGGAGATGCGGTTCGGCAGCGGGCCGAGCTGGGTTGACAAGATCTTCAGAATGGAAACCAGAACCGGCGTCGGCTGCGTCTTGCCTGTTTCGAAGAACGTTCCTTTCGGGTCTTCAAGCAGCTCGATGCGCAAGCCTTCCGGCGTGATGGTGAACTCAATCTGCTTCTTGAGCGCGTCCAGCGGATCGACTTTGTGAATGGCTTGCTGAAGAGCTTCCTTCAGCTTCGTCATGTCTTGACGGTTGAGCAGGATGTTTTCGCCGGTACCTTCCCGGTCGGAGCCTTTTTGACTTGCCCGCCCGTTCGGGTCTTGGAAGTAGCCGGCGATCAGCAGCTTTTCTTCTTTCGTGGAGCTGCTCATAAGCCAGAGCACGATGAAAAGCGCCATCATGGCGGTGACGAAGTCGGCGTATGCAACTTTCCAGGCACCGCCGTGGTGACCGTGGCCGTGGCCGGCTTTTTTAATAACGATGATGGGCGGCTGGGGATTCGGCATGGTTCAGCTCGCAGCCTCGGCCGCTTTGCCGCGGCACACGTTTTCGACTTCAGTGAACGAAGGCCGCAGATGCGCCGGGATGGCGCGGCGCGCCATCTCAACAGCCAGAATCGGCGACATGCCCTTGATGAAGGAAAGCATGACCACCCGAAGAATGTAATAGTAGCCGTGCTCATCGCCGACCCGCTTCCCCATGGCCGAAGCGAGCGGGCCGAGCATGCCGTAGCAGAGCAGGATGCCCAGAAACGTCCCGACAAGCGCCGCGGCTACTTTGTGCCCGATCTCCTCGGGCGGACCACCCAGCGAACCCATCGTGACCACGATTCCTAAAACAGCGGCGACGATCCCCAGCCCGGGAAGGGCGTCGGCCACCGTGGTGAGCGCGCTCGTGGGCTGCTCGGCGCACTTGTGGTGCACTTCCATATCCAAATCCATCATCTGGTCGACGTCAAAGGTGCTGACCCCACCCGTGATCGCCATGCGCATTGTGTCGCAGACGAAATCACGGGCATGGTGGTCCTTAAGGAAGGCCGGATATTTCTTGAAGATGTCGCTCTTGTCTGCTTCCTCGACATCGTTCTCGATCGAGACCATGCCTTCCTTGCGGGCCTTGGTGAACAGGTCGAACATCATTTTCAAAGTGTCGAGATAGCGCTGCTTCGGGAACTTCGGCCCGCCCAGAACGCCGATCAGCCCGGAGCTGATGCCTTTGAGAATGTGCATCGGATTGGCGGCAAGCAGAGTGCCCACCGCCGCACCGCCGATGGTGACAAGCTCCGCCGGTTGAATCAGTACGGCCAAGTGCCCCTTCTCCATGAGAAAGCCGCCGATGACCGCGCCGAATACAACCAAAATACCGATGATGGAGAACATTGCGCCTGTTGCCCTTCCCGAAGCGGCTCGACCGAGCCTGTGCTCCCCTTATCGGCGTTTTGTCCAATTTTGTTCAGTGGGGAAGAGAAGCTTTCTTTCGGGGTGCGTTACTTTCGGCTTTGGAGCGCTTGAGACGACTTATCCAGAAAAATCCGAGGCAAGGTCACGTTACCTGCGACATTTTTCTGCGCCGGCCTCTAGAGGGAATGGGCGGATCTGCCGATAAGAGCTGTATATCGGAGAATACACACGCAGATGCGGCACCGTTTGAATGACGGCGAAAGTCCACAGCGGAACCGAGTGCGGGAGCTCGGCCGCCGGGCGCTCCGGTGCGTTCTTACATGGCTGCCGCTCGCGATTTCAATCTGCCTCGGCGGAAGCTGCCGTCAGCCGCTTCTTGCTGAACCTGCTCCGATTACAACCGCACGCGGCGTGCATGATCTTCCGCCCGATATCGCGGCAGGTGCTCTTCCCGTTCGGCTCACCGCGACGGTTACGTTTTATCAGCCCGGAGAAAAGAATCTCTTTATCGCCGACAAGAGCGGCGCTGTTTTCATCCTTGTCGACAAGCCCTACCCGTTTCCTATTCACGCCGGAGACAGGGTCCAGGTGGACGGGCAAACGCAGGCCAGCTTCCGCAGCATCATCCATGCGGGCGCGAGCGTACGCATCCTCAGCCATGGAGCGGAGGTTGCGGCAAGGCCGGCGGTGTACCGGCAGTTGATCTCCGGCGAACTCGACTGCCTGCGCGTAACGATCCAGGGCCGGGTGCGCGCCGCCAGCATCGAGCATCACGACACGGATACGGTTGCGCAGCTGCGCGTCATGACCCCCGGCGGCATCGTTCAGGTATACGTCCAGCAGTACGGCGGCTTACAGCTCGATACCCTGATGGACGCCGAGATACAGGTAACCGGGATCGCCGGAGCCGATTTCAATGAACCCCTTCAACTCATGCGCCCGAAGCTGTTCGCCGTGGACGCGCGCGATGTACGCATCTTGAAGCTGCCGCGGGTGGCCCCGCTCGCGCTGCCGCTGACCGATATACGCAGCGTCATGCAATCCCGCTTCCAGCTGGACCATTCCAAGCGCGTGCGGGTGCGCGGCATTGTCACGGCGTTCGAGCCGGGCAACTTTGTCGCTATTGAGCATGACGGCCAGAACCTGGTCGCGTTGACGCGGCAAACCGACCCTATTTCCATCGGCTCGGGTGTCGACGTGGTCGGCTTCGCGGACGGGCACGCATATTCGGCGGTCTTGGAGGATGCGCAGTTCTATCCGACCGGCCTTCATGAGGAAGCCAAACCGCACCCGGTCAGCTACGCGGACGGCATGAGCGGCGCTTACAGCGATGCCCTGGTCCGCATGCGGGGGCGCGTAGTTTCAGAGCTTCGGGGTGAATTCGCCGACTCCATGGTTATCTTGGCGGACCGGCATCCGGTCACTCTCGCCATGCAGCGGAAAGGCCGCGCTCCCCTGCCCCAGCTTGAGCCCGGCTCCCTGGTGGAAGTGACGGGGATTTGCCGGGTCACGCCGAGTGCGTGGGGCAAGCCCCTGCTGTTTCGGCTCGACCTGCGCAACGCCGGCGACCTCCGCGTCTTGGCGCGGCCTCCTTGGTGGACACCGGAGCGCCTCCAACAAGCCGGTGCGGGCTTGCTGGCCATAACGCTTCTGGTTCTGGCATGGGCTGGAGTGCTGCGCGGCCGCGTCGCGGCACAAACTGACCAGATCGCGCGCGCGATACAGATTGAACGGGAGCGAAGCCGGATTTTGGAGCAGGTCAACTCAGCGATGCCGCTCGAAGCCCTGCTCGAAGACATTTGCTCCTCCATCGCGGCGCTTGTTCCCGGAGTGCGCTGCACCTATGTCCTCCACGAGCATGCGGATCACGATCAGCCGGACCGGCAACGCGTTCCCGCGGCACCCGCCTCCTTTGAATCCGCGCTGGTGGACGCCGAAGGCCGGCGGCTTGGGACTTTTCGCGTACAGCTGCCGCTTGAAAGAGTTCTCAGTCCTGAACAGCAGGCAACCCTTTCCATCGGCAGCAGCTTGATGAAGCTCGCGGTGAGTCAACGGCGGCTGTACCAGGACCTGAACTGGAGATGCACTCACGACCAACTGACGGAGCTCCCGAACCGCAGGCTTGCCGACTCACGGCTTGAGGAAGCTCTCAGGCATGCGGCGCTGAACGGAACCTCCATCGGAGTCGCTTACATCGACGTTGACCGTTTCAAGGATGTGAACGACCGGCATGGCCATAAAACCGGCGACTTGTACTTGCAGCAGGTGGGCAAGCGCTTAAGCAGCGCGCATCGGGCGTCGGACCTCCTGGCGCGCATCGGCGGAGACGAATTTCTGCTGATCGCGACCGCTTGGAAGGCGCCGTCCGATGCTGAGCAATGCGTCAATCGCTTGCTGGGCTGCTTCGCGGACCCGTTCGTGCTGGAAGGAGTACACATCCGGGGTTCGGCAAGCATCGGTCTCGCGATTTACCCGGATCATGGGGATACCCCGGAAGCATTGAAGCGGCACGCGGATGCGGCCATGTATGCCATGAAGCACCGCGGCACTATTCATGAGCAGGAACGGCCTATAGGAGCTTCGAGCACCGCGTCCTCGGCTGGGCCGCTGCCGATTGCCATACCGGCTGCAATCTTCAGTCATGAAGCTGCTTTGCAAACCTTGGATCCGGTTTCGGCCGGATAGGTTCCTTCGAGCGAACTTTCGTCTGATCGGTTCAGTGCACAGGCACATCCGCAGGCGTCAAGTTATAGCCGCGCATCCCGAGCGCGGGTGCGTCTGAAAGCCCCGCCGGAAAACGGATGCTGACCGTTGCGCTTTCGCCGGGCAAAAGGGACACGTAATTATCGCTGTAATAAGCGGGCAGGATGCGTGCGCCGGTGCGCGCATCCTTAAGTGTGAGCTTCAGCGCGAGGGCGGCAGCGGTGCCGCGGTTTCGCAGGGTTACCGCAATTACCCGCTCGCTCCCGTCCACGCGCGACCGGGCATCCGACAGAACAGCGGCTTCAGGCAACGCATTCAGCCGCCGCATCTCCTCGTCCCGAGCAGCGAGCCAGTAAAAGTTCTTGGAAAGCAGGCTGCCGTCCGCCGCTTTGAGATTCAACCGAACAAACAACGGCCGGCCTTCGTCGGCGCTATTCTCGCCTCTACCCGCCATGCGAAACAGGTCCGCAAGCGGCAGCCGCAGCACGTTCGCACCCGCGTCCGCGCCGACCGCCGCGGGAAGAGATTTACTGTAAAGCGTTTTTCCGTCCAGCCCGGCCCCCAAAGCTTCAACCGTGGCTCCGGTGAGCGGTTCCGGGGTGGTATTGACAACAGCGATGTCGCCCGTCGCGGGGTCAAGCTGTACATGGCGCGGCTCAAGCGCGTGCATTACTCCGTAGAACGAAGCCTGGGTATCGTAGTCCCACGAGAACATCTGCCACATGTTGCTGGGCCAGGCCGGCTGTGTCATCCAGATCATGCGGCCGGAGTTCGGCGACCAAAGGTGCGCGTTAAAGCCTTCAAAGATGGCGCGGTGCAGCGCGTAGTTCAGCATCTGCGCTTTGCGCTCGAAGTCCGGCAGGCTACCAGGCGCGCCGAACTGCTTGTCCAACGCATCCATCCAGGGGTGAACGTCGCCGTTCCCGACCTGATGCCAATCGTGGTACGCCCAGGAGTCCGAGAGCGGCCACTGGTTCGCGGGCGCGGTCCAGGCTTGGAAGCTTTCCAAAGTGGAAAATGAAGGAACACCGAGCTCGACCGAGAACCCGCGATTGAGCGTGTCGAAATAGCGCTTCGGGTCTTGATATTTGTACGGGCCTGAGTTGCGGAGATTGACCTGGTTGGAAGACGGCGAGTAGTAGCGCGTTCCGTCCTCCTCGGTCAGCAGCTTGGCCAGGCCATCGTTCAGGGCAGGCTGCGGCACCCCTTCGTTCCGCCCGCACCACATCACGATCGAGGGGTGGTTGCGGTAACGCGCGACCGTATCCGCCGCGTTCCGCAGAAACAGCTCGGGGTCTTGCGGCTCGGCATTCCAGTTCTGGGTCGAATCCCAGAAGTCGTTCCAAACCATCAGCCCGTACTCGTCGGCAAGGTCGTAAAACACGGGCTCGGTATTCTGGCCCATCCAGTTGCGGATGATGTTGACGTTCGCGAGCTGATGCAGCCGGAAGAACGGTTCCAAATGTTCGCGCGAGATGCGCTTCATCGCGTCTTCCATACCCCAGTTGCCGCCGCGCGCGGCAATGCGGACGCCGTTCACCTTCAGCACGATATCGGCCATGTCGGGCTCGTTCGTCACGGGGATGACCGCGGGCGACTCCGCGCGGGCAAGCGAAGCAGCCCAGCCCAAAGGCGTTTGCCGCATACCTTCATGGGAAACGTCCACAATCGTTTGCCCCAGACTGCGCGCTGCCGTCGGGTTTACTTCCACGCGCCGCAGCGAGCCGTCCGGAGCGAACAGGCTCGCCTCATAGGTCACCTCGCGCATGCCGAACTGCACCGTCTTCTCGTCGCCCTCGCCCAGTGCGAGATGGAGATGGTAAAGCTCCGGCTTGCCGTAGCCGTTCGGCCACCACAAGCGGGGGTGCACGATATGCAGCGCGGGAAACTCCGCCGGGGTCAGCTTCAGAACGGACTTGCCCGGCGGCGCGGTGACCTGCTTGCCGATCTCAACCCCGCCCTCGAAGCTCGCGCTGAAGGTCGTCACAACCGGCTCGGCGGAGCTGTTTTCAAGCGGCACTTCGATGGCCACATCCACCGTATCAGTGCGGGGCAGGGGCAGCTCGGTCACGATGCGCGGGTCGCCGAACTTGACCGCCCCGCTTTCACGCAGCACCACGTCCTGCCAGATGCCCGAGTCGCGGTCGCGGATCGCCGGAATCCAATCCCAGCCCTCGGTATCGGCGAAGGTCGGCCCGTCTAAGAGCATGGCCCCGCCGTTATCGCCCGGGCCGCCCTTCAGCGACTGCTCATTCGGGATGCCGGGGTGCGGCGGCGGCGCGATCCGCACGGCCAGCACGTTCTGCCCTTCGGGCTTCAGCAGCGCGGTGACGTCGTAGCTCCCGCGCAGGAACGCGCCGGTGATGGTCCCGAGCGCGTGCCCGTTCAACCAGACTTCAGCCGCGTAGTTGATGCCGTCCAGCTCCAGGGTGTATCGGCCGCCGCGCCCGGTCGGCTCGGGCTTCGGGAACTCGACGCGGTACCAGTAATCCTGTTTGTTCAAGGACTCCGGGATCGCGAGATTATTCAGGTCCCACATGGGGTCGGGGTACACGCCGCGGTCCACCAGCGTGGTCAGGACCGTGCCGGGCACGGTCGCCGCATACCAGCTTTTCGTGCCCGCGCCGGGCTGGGAAAGCTTTTCGCCGGCCAGCTGCACTTGCGGAGCGGCCTGCAGCCGCCAGTTGCGCGCCAGGGTCCAAGCGCGCGGGGCAGTCTGTTCCAGGGTGTCGCCGGACGGCGGCAGCGGCTTCGCCACAGGCCTCGCGAACGGCGAGCGGCTTACCGGCAGCGTGTCGGGCGGCTGCGGAGTAACGTAGCCCACGTTTTGTTTGGTTTGAAAAAACCATGGTTTGGAGCCGTCCTCGAACAGGATTGTGTCGAAGTCGGGCCGGTCGGCCGCGGACTGCTTGATTTCGTCGGCGGAGAGCGCTGTGTGCGCGACCCGGAACGCGGCGATGCGGCCGCTGAAGTGATGCCACTCGGCGAGCCGGGGCGGCACGGTCGACGGCAGGTGCGCTTCGTCCCAGCGAAAGCGCGCCTCCTGGTCCGACAGGAACTCGGGCGCGAGCAGCAGCTCCGGCCGCTCCACCGGACCCATGGCCGGTACGCCTTGCGCCACCTGCGCGCCGTCAAGGTACAGCCGCGCGACCGCGCCGTCAAACGTCGCGGCCAACTGATGCCAGCCCTCGCCGGAGACTTCTTTCGTCGAAAGCACCTCGTTCTCGACCCCGAGCCGCAGCACGGGCTTACCGCCGCGCAAACCGAGATAGCGCGAGTCCTCGTCCGCCGGGTCGCCGAAGCCCGCCAGCAAGGTCGTCCCGACAGGCTGGTCCGCATGGAACCAAAGTGAAACTGTCCAAGGCGCGTCCGCCGCGAGCAAGGGTTCCGCTGCATTTAACGGCTTTTCGAGGCCGCGCCCGCCCGCGAGGAACGCCCCGGCATACGGGCCGTACACAGGCATCGGATCGGGAGCGGCTGTCGGGTAGCCTTGCGGCAACGCCGGGAGGGCGGCGAGCAAAAGAAGGGCTGCGGAAAGACATTTGCCGGCGGACATGTGCGTGGACTGCTCCAAAGGACCCGGCCGGAGCCGGCTGATAGCGTTCCCTTACCGCGCGGGAAACGTCCTTCGGGGAGCATACCGCGCGGACGTGTTCCGCGCGAGTTATTGCCGCCCGAGCCGCGCGTCTTTCATAAGCGCGCACTGTTCTGCGTACGGCACGGCTGGGCGGCCCCGTTCAATAATGAAAACGCCAGCGCACCTCGCCGAAAATCTGCCGCGGATCGTTGAAGTGAAAGCCGCCGAAGGTGAGGCTGTTGTCGAGCAGCACCCGGCGGTTCGCGATATTCGTGGCCCCGACGGCGGCGCTCATTCCCTCGCCGAAGCTCTTTGAAAATTGCAGGTCGACGCTTGTGTTGTGGGGCAGGTATGCGTTCGGGTAGGGAGTGGAAGGGTCGGGGTCGCCGTTGGTGAAGCCGGAACCGTAATAAACGTTGGTGGAAGCGAACACGCGGAACGGCAGGGCCGCATTCCAACCCAGGTTGAGCGTGTTCCGCTGGTCGTGATCGACCGGGGTGTAGGCAAAGCCGCTGTCACAGGCCGGGCTGCCGACCGGCACGCAGACCAGGCCGCCCGTGATGTTGCCGCGCTGTTCGGCGATCTGATTGGAATAAGCAAGGTGCGCCTGCCCGAAGCGCCACAGCCGCGGGGAGCGGAGGGTCAGCTCCCATGCGCGGATCAGCGCGCCGTCGACCGTGACCGGGTAGTAGATGCTGGAGTCGCCGATGTTGGAATGGTCGAGAAAGTTGTTGACCCGCGTCCTGAAGGTGTCCGCATCGAGCAGCCACCCGCGGAAAGGGATCTGCACCCCGAACTGGTGCTCCTCGTCGCGCTCGCCGTGCAGCGGCTGGAAAGCCGTGTTGTTGGCCTCGGCATATTGCACGACCGGACCTGTTGCGGTAAGCAGAGGCGGCGGTTGATAGAAGCGGCCGTAGAAGCCTCGGAACACCCAACCGAGCTTGGGTACGCGCACGGCGGTACCGAAGCGGGGCGAGACCTGGTTCTCCGTAAACTGGCCTTGGAAATGCGTCGCGCGCAGCCCGGCAATCAGCGTGAGCCAGGGTGCGGCTTTCCAGCTGTCTGAAACATACTCCTCCACCACGCCGCCGGAGGCTGCGTCAGGGATCTGAAACGGCGGGGTGCCCGAGCCGTCGTTGAAGGCTGCCCCGAACAGGTAACCGTCATGCTGGCCGAACGAGTACAGGCCGGCCTGCACCGTATTGCGGGCAAGCTCGGTTGTCAGGGATGCCTGCGCCCCTGCATAGTCCGAGCCGCGGTCGGAGGTGGTGGCAACCGGGGTGTCGGCGGGGCTGCCCTCATAGTCCGCCTGGTTATAGTGGTAAAAGGGCGATACCTGAAGCACGGTGGAAGCGTTGAAGGTGTGAAGCCAGGAAAATGTAGCCAGGCCGTCGAGCTCGTGTTGGCTGTCGCGCAGGCCGCTTGAGTTGAACTGCTGGTTCCCGAAGCTGCCGGGATCGGGATCGTAGGGGATTTGGAAGAAGTCCGTGCGGAGCTGGGTTACGAGCCGGAACTGGTCCCGCGGGGTGCGGTTATAGATGAAGGAAGCAAAGCCCCCATAGCCGTTCGCGGCATCGTGATAGATGCCGCCGATCGGCGTCGAAAGCCCGTAATCGCTGCGGTTGCCGTTCAGGCTGGCGTAGTAAGCGAGCTTCCCGGTGTGGTCGCCGAAGTTGATCTGGTCATTGGTTTGCAGGAAGCTGCCGGCGCTGAGGACGAGCTCCCCCTCGCGGCTGCTTTCAAACCCGGTGCGGGGAACGACGTTGAACACGCCATAGGTGCGGTCGCCGATGTCCGCGCTGTAGCTGCCGCGCTGGGTTTCGAGATAGTCGATGTCCTTGGGGTCGATCTGCGCGCCGAGGTTGCTTGCAATGTTGGTGTTCGGAATTTCCACGCCGTCGATGAGCCAGCTGACCTGGTGGCCGCCGCGGATGTGAAGCTGGTCGTGCGTGACGTAGGCCCCAGGGGTGTAATCGGTGATGGCGGCGAGGCTGTTGGTGTGGTCCGCGCCGGGGGTTTGCGCGATGTCCTCGCGGCTGATGAGAACGGATGGGGTGGCCGTATCCACATTGGCCGCTTGAACCGGGTTTCGCACCTCCACGGTCTGCCGCACCGTACTGACTTGCAGCTCGAAGTGAAGTACCGGCGAGGTACCCGAGGCCAGGGTGAGCCCTTGCTCGACCGCCTCAAAGCCCGGCTGCGACACCGCTGCCGTGTAGTCCCCGAGCGGGACGGAGGCGAGCGCAAAAGAGCCGTCCGCCCCGGTAATGGCTTCTGCGGTAAAGCTGGAGTGCGCGGCGCGCAGCAAGATGCGCGCGCCCGCGACCGGGCGGTGCCGCGGGTCGTGGACGACCCCGTGTACCTGGCCGAAGATGCCGGCGAACGCCGCCGAGGCTTGAAACAGCAAAGGAGAAACAGAAAGCAGAACGGATTTCCGCATACAACACTGAACCTTTCTCTAGAGCCGCTCCTGCGGACAGGAACGGGCCGACGCGTGCACACGCGTCGAGCGGAGCCCGCCGACGCAATGCAGGGATCAGAGAGAGGAGAGTTGCGGGGGTCCGCGTTTTTGGCGGGAACGGTCCCGGGAAATGCGCCGCCTGCACTCGGTTTGGGCGATGCCCGCCGCATGGCTGAGAAGCACAGCGACGGTGATCCGCGCCGGAGGAGGAGCCAAGGCGTCCGCTTGCGCCGCGGGCACCATGCCCGGGGAGCAAGGACACTTCTCCGGAACGGTGCTGAGGTGGGCGTCCCGGCCGGCGGACTCATCCCGCACGGCCATGCGCATCATGCACCGGTGCGCTCCATCCCTGCGGCAGCAGGCCGGCACGCCCGCGCTCCCGTCCGCACCGTAAGCCAGGAGCGGCGAAAGCAAGGGCAGGCCGAAGAGCGCCAGCAGGAGAATGGAAAGCAGCTTTCTCACTGCATTCAGTGAAACATCTGGGACAGGCTGGGGCAACTGCGGGGCGCGATCAGTTTGCCAGTCCTTGATGGGAATAGGTATGTCAGCATCTTACTCATCAACATCTTTGGTTCAGTCCGACGGGCTTAATCTACGTATAGAATTGCGTAGTAAAAACGACGCAAGGGCAAGGATTCTACACTCATGCGAAACTACAGGCGCTTGGGGAGATCAAGTCATGGCAGACGTGCATGAACCGGTGACGGAGCAACCGGAGGACTTCAATCTGCGTGAGCAGATCGCGCGCATAGACCGTGCCCAAGCTGAAACGCGCAAATTTGTTGAGGAAGCGTCCAAGCTGAAAGTGGAACGCTATGTCACACCCGTCGCGGCACTGGCTGCGATAGTGAGTGGGGCTTTCACGGCACTGGCTGCTGCGTTTATTGCACATCACTGGCATTAAAAGTCAGCGCCCTCCCAGCATCCCCGCCTGCAGCACCACCAGATCCGACAAATCGTTCTTTTCGAGCCCGTGGACTTCCTTATTGAACTCGTCCACTTTCGACGACCAGTTCATCGAGCAGAACTTCGGGCCGCACATCGAGCAGAACGCGGCTTCCTTGTAGTAGTCGTCCGGCAGGGTTTCGTCGTGCATCGCGCGGGCGGTTTCGGGGTCGAGCGAGAGCGCGAACTGCTTTTCCCAGTCAAAGGTGTACCGCGCGTAGGAGATCGCGTCGTCGCGGTCGCGCGCGCCGGGGCGGTGCCGAGCGATATCCGCGGCGTGGGCGGCAATCTTATAGGCGATCATGCCGTCCTTCACGTCCTTCTCGTTCGGCAGGCCCAGGTGCTCCTTCGGCGTTACATAGCACAGCATGGACGCGCCGTGCCAACCGATCATTGCCGCCCCGATGGCGCTCGTGATGTGGTCGTAGCCCGGCGCGATGTCGGTCACGAGAGGCCCCAGCACGTAGAACGGCGCGCCGTCGCAGAGCTCGACCTCCTTCTCGACCTGCTCCTGAATCTTGTCGAGCGGCACGTGCCCGGGTCCCTCGATCATGACCTGCACGTCCGACTTCCACGCTTGCCGAGTCAGCTCGCCGAGCGTCCTCAGCTCGGCAAACTGCGCCTCGTCCGAGGCATCCGCCACGCAGCCCGGCCGCAGCCCGTCGCCGAGCGAGTAGCTCACATCGTGCTTTGCCATGATCGCGGTGATGCGGTCGAAGTGCTCATACAGGAAGTTCTGCCGGTGGTGCGCGGTCATCCACTGCGCCATGATCGCGCCGCCGCGGCTCACGATACCCGTGATGCGCTTCGCGACCATGGGCACATACTGGATCAGCACGCCGGCATGGATGGTGAAGTAGTCAACGCCCTGCTCGGCCTGCTCCTCGATCACCTCGAGGTACAGATCGATCGACAGGTCCTCGACGCGCTTCACGCGGGTCAGCGCCTCGTACAGCGGCACCGTGCCGATGGGGACGGGCGAGTGGCGGAGGATGCGGTCGCGGATTTCGGGGATGGCGCCGCCCGTCGAAAGGTCCATCACCGTGTCGGCCCCGTGCTGCACGGCCATGTGCAGCTTGCGGAGCTCCTCGTCGATATTTGAGGTCACGGCGGAGTTCCCTATATTCGCGTTCACCTTGCAGCGCGAGGCCACGCCGATCGCCATCGGTTCGAGCTCCGAGTGGTTCACATTGGCCGGGATGATCATGCGCCCGGCCGCGATTTCAGCCCGGATCAGCTCCGGCGCGAGATTCTCCCGCCGCGCGACAAACTCCATCTCCTCGGTCACGCGGCCCCCGCGCGCAAAGTGCATCTGGCTCAGGTTCCGGTCGCCGGTACGGGCAGCTTCGGCCTTGCGGGCACCGAGCCAGCCGGCGCGGGGCTGGAGGATTTGCGACGCTTCGAGGGGGGCGGCGAGGGTGCTCATGGGCGGGCCTTTCCGGATGCTCTCGGGAGATGCACCCATGCTACCGCGTCCGGTGGGTTTTCGCCGGGCGGGAACGCCGCTTTGACTCGCCCGTGAGCCGCTCCTAGGATGGAAAGAGCGCTATGCCGCAGCCCCGTTCCCAATCCGTCCGCATCGGTGCCGCCGTTGCGGTCATCATCGCGGTGATTGTGTATCTTGCGGTTACGGGTGTGCAGGCGAACAAAAGCTACTACGTCACCATCAACGAGCTGCAAGGAATGGGCCAGAAGGCCTACACGCGCCACCTACGCGTCGCGGGCAACGTGGAGCCGGGCACGCTCGCACGTCACGGGGTGGGGGCACGCTTTGTGCTGGTCGAGAATGACAAGCATCTCCGCGTCGACTACGACGGCGAGGACCCGCCGCCCGACACCTTCAAGGACAACGCCCAGGCACTCGCCATCGGCATGTACGGGCGTGACGGGGTGTTCCACGCGACCGAGCTGCAGGCCAAATGCGCGTCGAAGTACGCGCCCGCGCCCAACGGAGCCGCCCCGCCGAAAGCATCCGCCGCGCTCGCGCCTGTTCGGTAGAATTAACGCCGCGGAGGCGCGGCGATGCGCGAGTCCAACACTGATTATCGTGAGTCGATCACCTACACGGCCCTGGGTAACCGCAAGTACATCCGCCATGTCGACGGGAAAGGCTGCTTCGCGCACCTGGTGCTCCGGCTCCGTCCCACCCCGGGGCGGGCCTGCTGTGTAAGCAGAGCGGCCTCGCTCGCGATCCCGGACGACTTCCTCAGCGCTGCTGAGGCGGCGCTCCAAGCCGCTTTCCGAAGCGGCCCGCTCCATGGGCTGCGCATGTGGGGCGTCGAAGCCGAGTGCATCGGAGGCAGCTTCCGCGAGCGGTTCGCGACGCCCGAGGCCTATGCCGCCGCGGCTGGGATGGCCTGGGACGATGCGCTCCCGCGCGCTTGCCCGGTAGTCGTCGAACCATGGGTGCGCGCGCGTTTGCGCGTGGAGAACGGCGCGGTCGCGGGTGTGATCGATACCCTTACGGAGGTTCTGGGCACGGTGGACCTGCGGATCACCCATCACCCTTTGGTGCTCGATGTGCGGCTGCCTGAGCGCAAGATGGAAGCGCTGCGCCGCTCGCTGGGGCTGCGCAACCCGCACTGGCTGCCCATGCCGCCCGAGGAGCGCTGGCGGCCGTTGGCCGGAGAGCTACCGCGCGGGACTGACCGGAAGCCGGGCTGGGGTGATTTCACTTGAAGCGCGCGGTACCGGCTTGATCTCAAACACATTCGGCCATTGCTTGCCGGTCACGAAGACGCGGTCATGCTCGGCATTGTAGGCGATGCCGTTCAGCACGGACTCGGCGTTCACCCGCTCTACATCGGGCAGAAGGCCCGCGCAGTCGACCCAGCGCAGGACGCGGCCGTCGCGGGGCGAGATGCGGGCGATCCGGTCGGAGTGCCAGACGTTCGCCCAAATCTCACCCTTGATGTATTCAAGTTCATTCAACTGCTGGATCGGTTCGGTCCCATCATGTACGTCGATATGCCGGACCTCGGCGAAGGTTGCGGGCGAGCGGAAGCGCAGGACCGCCGTGCCGTCGGAGGTGATGAGCTCGCGCGCGGTGCGCGTCATGCCCTAACCCTCGCCGGTGTAGCTGAAGGTGCCGACCGGGCGCAGTGAAAAGCGGTCGTAGATGAAGCCTTGGTGCGACTGCCAGGTCCACTCCAGCAGGTTCGCGCCCCAGTCCACGATGCCTTCGCCGAAGTACTCGGGCGCGAGCTCCGTATGCTGCACGGCTTTGCCGGTCGCGGGGTCAGTCACCACCACTTTCGAGCGGCCCTGGAGTCCAGTGCCCTCGTAGAAAAGGCCGTCCTTGTAGAGGAAACCCTCGGTGTAGTTCGCGGTGGAATGCGGGTACGCGGCGACGACGCGGCAGCTATCGACCGGAGCGAGGGCGGCAAGGAGAAGCAGCAGCACGCCTCCTACTGTATCCGCGCTGCTACCCTAAGCGGCATGGCATGCGGGCTGGAGCTGCGGGACGTATCGCATGTCTACGGCGGAGCGCCGGTTCTGCGGCACCTTGGCATCCATTTGGAAGCAGGGAGGGCATACCTGCTGCTGGGCCCGAACGGCGCGGGCAAGTCGACCCTGCTGCGCATTCTGGCCGGACTGCTGCGGCCTTCGTTCGGCGAAGTCCTCGTGTGGGGCGGCCCGCCGGAGCACAACCGCGAGCGCATCGGCTACATGGCGCACGCGCCCATGCTGTACGACGAGTTCTCGGGAGCGGAGAACCTGCGCTACTTCGCCGCCCTGTACCCGCCCGCTCTTTCCGCCGCAGACGCGATGGCCGCGGTGGGCCTTGATCCGGCGTTAAGCAAGCCCGTCCGGGCGTATTCGCAGGGCATGCGGCAGCGCCTTTCGCTGGCCCGAGTGCTGCTGCCCCGACCCGATCTGCTGCTGCTCGACGAGCCTTTCTCAAACATGGACGCCGCGAGCGCCGAAGCGATGCTGGCCCTTCTCAGGCGGGAGCGCGACCGAGGGGCGACGGTTGTGCTCACCACGCACCAGCGCGGGCTCGCGCTGCCGCTCGCGGACGAGCTGCTGACGCTGGAGGGCGGTTCGCTCCAAAAGGATCCAGCGTGAAAACGAATGCAGCCCGGCTTCTCGACTCGCTCGGCATCGCTTATGAACTCCTCACCTACGAAGTCGATCCCGAGGACCTCGCCGCGCCGTCCGTCGCGCGCAAGCTCGGGTTGCCGCCCGAGCAGGTGTGGAAGACGCTGGTGTGCGAGCTCGCTCCCGGCAAGGAGCATGTGTTCGCGGTACTGCCCGGGGACCGCGAGCTCGACCTGAAAAAGCTGGCCCGGGTCGCCGGAGCGCGCTCGGCCCTGCTCGCGCCGTTGCGTGAGGTGCAGGCACTTACCGGCTACATCCGGGGAGGCGTCACCGTGCTCGAAGCTAAAAAGCCGTTTCCCGCGTTTGTCGACGAAACCGTCGAGCTCCATGAGCGCATCTCGGTCTCCGCCGGGCAGCGCGGGGTGCAGCTGCTGCTCGCGCCCGCGGACTACCTCCGCGCCGCCCGCGCGACCTTGGCCGACCTCGCATGAAGCGCTACGCCCGCTCGGTCTGGGTGCAGTTGAACAAAGATCTGCGGCTGGAGTGGCGGTCCAAGGATGCGCTCAATGCCATGCTGTTTCTGGCGCTGCTGGTGGTGGTCCTGTTTTCGCTCGCATTCGACCCCACACGGGCCGCCTCGCGGCAGATCGCCGGGGGCGTCCTGTGCGTGGCGATCCTGTTCGCCGCCACCGGCGCGCTTAATCAGGCGTGGGCGCGCGAACTGGCCGGGGGCGTGCTCGACGCGCAGCGCATGAGCCCCGCCCCGCCCTCGGCACTGTGGCTGGGCAAGGTGCTCGCGAACTTCCTGTTTCTTTCGGCGGTCGAGCTGATCCTCGCGCCCTTGTTTACGGTTTTCTACAATCTGAGCATCAAGGGCCGTCCCGCGATGCTGCTCGCCCTCCTGCCGCTGGGGACCTGGGCGCTTGTCGGCAACGGGGTATTTTTCGCGGCGCTTTCGCTCCGGGCCCGCTCACGCGAACTCTTGCTGCCGCTGCTCCTGTTTCCCGTGTTCATCCCGGCCCTGCTGGCGCTTGCGTCCGGCGCCGCCGCGGTGTTCACGGGCGAGGCCGATCCGCTGCTGTGGGTCAACCTGCTGGCGGGCTACGACGTGATCTTCACTGTAGCCGCGGTGGTGCTGTTCGGGGTCGTGCTCAACGCTGAAGGCTAGTTGCGGCGGAAGCGGCCGCCTGGTGCTGCGAGTGCTTCTTCAACAGCGCCGAGGCTGAGATGATCACCAGCCAAGCCCCAACGATCAGCGCCGCCAGCGTCAACACCAGCCGCGCCCCGCGGCGGTCGCCGGTGGCGTGCTGCTTGCGGAACCGCTGGCCCAAGCCGACCTGCCCGACGATCCCGATTAAAAACATTGCAGCCCCGATGACCAACACCAGTGTCGCCATGCGCAACAGCCTCCCTACTTGCTCCCTTGGGATGCAGAGAGGGTCTTCCCCGCAATTTACAATGGTGTTGTGACGAAAAGCGCCCGGCTCGTTCAAGGAATTTGGTTTTTGACCGCCGCGCTCACCTTGGCGCAAGGGCTGCGGGTCGCCTTTTCAGTCCCGGCGGACGCCGCCCAAGGCGACCTGAGCCGGGTTTTCTACTACCACTTCCCTTCTTGGATCGGGACGTCTGTTTTTTTCGCGCTGAACCTCGTTTGCTCGATCTTGTACCTCCTTTGGCGGCACAAGCGGCCTGCCCGCGCCGTCAAGGCCGATGCGCTCGCCGTAGCCGGGGCGGAGATGGGCGTGGTGTTCTGCACCGTGGGCCTGGTCACGGGCTCGCTGTGGGGCCGCGCGGCTTGGGGCATCTGGTGGACCTGGGATGAGCGGCTTACCTCGACCCTGATTTTATGGCTCATTTACCTGGCCTACCTGCTGCTGCGTTCGTTTGCCGAGGGAGCCTCGATGCGGACGCTCGCGGCGGTGATGGCGGTCTTCGGCTACCTGGATGTGCCGCTCGTCTACATGAGCACGCGCTGGTGGCGCACCCAGCACCCCGCGCCGGTGTTCGCGGGCGGCCCGGGCTCCGGCATGGACCCAAGCATGATGCCGGCGGTCTGGTGGAACATGGCCGGGTGGCTTCTGTGGGGCGGGTTCGTCGCCGCGCTGCGGTACCGCTCCGTGTTGCGGCGGGAGCAGGCCCAAGCCGCCGCGACACAAACCTTGCTGGCTCAGCCGGCGCGTAGCTTGCGCATGCCTGTTTTGCCTGAAGGCGACCGGGCGTGACCGGTTTTTGGGCGACGTACACGAGCGACATGGCCCACCGCCATGTACTGCTGGCCTACGGCTTCGCTTGGGCTGTGCAGCTGGGGTATCTGGCGTTTGTGCTCGTGCGCCGCCGTTCCTAAGCGTTGCCTCCATGCCGTCTGTTCCCGAAATGTGACCTCGGTGTGCTTCCGAGAGAGTTTTTGGTGGCGGAGAATGGAACCGACAAGCTATCCCTTGCCTACCGGGCAGTCCGTACCATCCCGGCCGGCGGAGGTTCCATGGGTTCTCGCGGCTTGGAGTTCGATCAGTTTGCCGCGGCATATGACCAGCTTCTGGACGATCCCATTCGTACGCGCTTTTGCAATGACGGAGGCAGATTCTTCCATTCGCGTAAACGCGACCTCATCCTCGGATTTCTCCGCAGACAGGGCCTCGACGGCTGCGCCCTTGATTACCTGGATGTAGGCTGCGGCAGGGCGGAACTGCTGAAACTGCTTCAAGGCGATTTCAAAAGCGTTGCAGGTTGCGATCCTTCTTCGGAGATGCTTGCCTGCGCGCAGCACGGCTTCTCAGCAAATCTGCACCTGCAGCCGAATTCCGGGGTCCTTCCATACGAGGACGCGCGATTCGATTTTGTCAGCGCGGTATGCGTTTACCATCACATACCGCCGCCGGAGCGAGCGCGCCTGACCGCGGAAATTGTGCGCGTTCTCAAGCCGGGTGGTACTTTCGCCATTGTGGAGCACAACCCATGCAATCCCGTTACCCGCTCCATTGTCAGCCGGACGCCGGTAGATGCCCACGCGCTTCTTTTAACGGCCGGACAGGTTTGTGCGCTGATGCGCCGCGAGGGACTGATTTCCCGTAAATGTGAATACTTCCTTTATTTGCCCGAACGCTTTTACAACGTGGCTTCACCACTTGAGGTGCTCCTCCGCAAGGTTCCGTTCGGCGGCCAGTTTGCTGTGTTCGGGCGCAAGGGCCGCTCGGCAACGCCGGCAAAAGCCGAGGGTGTCGCGGTAAGCTAGAAAGGTCGACCGGGAGGTTGCCTATGTTGGTTGTTATGAAGCTGCACGCCACCGAGGAGCAGATTGCCCGGGTGTGCCGGCAGATTGAGCGCCTGGGCCTGCGCCCGCACCCGCTGCCCGGTGCACAGCGCACCGCTATCGGGATCACCGGCAACAAGGGCGAGGTCGACCAGTCCTCCATCACCGAGCTGCCCGGCGTCGCGGATGTAATCCGCGTGTCGAAGCCCTACAAGCTCGTGTCGCGCGACGTGAAGGAAGAAAACACGGTCATCCGCTTTCCCGGCACCGACATCACGGTCGGCGGGCGCGAGTTGATGATCTGCGGCGGCCCTTGCTCGGTTGAGTCGCGTGAGCAGGCGTTTGCGACCGCCGATGCCGTCGCGGAGGCCGGCGCGCATTTTTTCCGCGGCGGCGCGTACAAGCCGCGCACCTCACCCTATGCCTTTCAGGGTCTCGGCGAGGAAGCGCTTGTGATCCTCGCCAAGATCCGCGAGCGCACCGGGATGCGCATCGTGACGGAGGCGATCGACCACGACGCGCTCGAATTAGTGGCGCAGTATGCCGACGTGATCCAGATCGGCGCGCGCAACATGCAGAACTACTCGCTGCTGCGCGCGGCCGGCCGCAAGCGTGTTCCCGTTCTGCTCAAGCGCGGCATGTCGGCGACGCTCGAAGAGCTGCTGATGTCCGCCGAGTACATCATGAGCGAGGGCAATTACCAGGTCATCCTGTGCGAACGCGGCATCCGCACCTTTGCCGACCACACCCGCAACACGCTCGACCTGAGCGTGGTGCCGGCTGCCCAGCAGCTATCACACCTGCCTATCGTTGTGGACCCGAGCCACGGCACGGGCAAGCGCGATAAGGTGCTCTCGATGGCCAGGGCGGCCGTCGCCTGCGGGGCCGACGGCCTGCTCGTCGAGGTCCACAACACGCCCGACCGCGCGCTGTCGGACGGCGCGCAGTCGCTCTACCCGGACCAGTTTCGGCAGTTGGTGGATGAAGCCGAGCAGATCGCGGCCATTGTCGGGCGCAGGGTCGACCGCAATGCCTTCTCGGGAGCCGAGGCGGTTGCGGTTTAGCCCGCTTTCCGGGGCGAAGAGCCGCGCTATCCGGCGCGGCTTTTTCGCGTGCGCGCTGCTGTGCGCGGCGGGCTGCCGCAGCGCGCGCTTCCCTGAGTACCCGGCGGACTACCGCGAGTTCGCTTACGTGGCCAACGGGGGCGGTGCGACGGTCGCGGTGCTCGACCTGGTGAATATGCGGCGCGAAAGCACGCTCACGGTCGCGCCGCATCCGCTCGCCCTGCGGGCCGGCAAGGTCCGCAATGAGGTATACGTGCTGAGCGCGGGCGACGCGCGCGGTGAGGTGGCGATCATTGACGCGGAGCGCAACCGCGTGGCGGCGCGCCTGCCCGTGGGCGCCGCACCCGCCGCGCTTGCGTTGGCGCCGGGTGGCGGGCAGCTTTACGCGGCCAACAGCAGCTCAAACACGATCAGCATCCTTGACCTCGATCGGCGGACAGTGTCGGTTACAGGCAGCGGCGGTTTGGGACCTTCCGCTTTGGCCGTTTCGCCCGACGGTCGGACCCTGGCGGCAGCCAACCGCGCAAGCGGGAGCGTGGCGTTGTACGACCTGCCTGAAGGTGCCGCACCCCGCCTGCGGAGCTCGTTCACGGGCTGCGCGGGCGCGGGCGCGCTTGCCATCCTCCCCGACGACTCAAAAGCGTTCGCGGCTTGCGGGGGTTCCCGGCAGGTCATGGTGATCGGATTGCGCAAAGCAAGCCCGGGTGGGCTTGCAAGCGGGCAGCACGACCGATTGCTGGCCTTGCTTGATGTGGGCGACGCACCGTCGAAGCTGGTGCTGAAGCCCGACGGCGGTGAAATCTTCGTCCTGAATCGCGGCTCGGACACGATTTCCGAGATCGCGACCGAAAACGACGAGGTCGGAGGCGCTTACGCGATCGGCAAGCAGCCCTACGCGGGCGTGGTCAGCGCCGACAACGGCTTGCTTTGGGTCACCAACCAGGCCGCGGACACGGTCGCCGTGTATGCCGTCGATGACGGAAAGCTGGTGAACACGGTACACGTCGGTGCCGGCCCCGGACCGCTCGCGTTTTCGGCCGACGGCCACTTGCTGCTTGCCGCCGACACCCGCTCCGGCGACGTGTCGGTGGTCCGCACGTTTGAGCGCAACCTGCGCCGCGAGCCGGTGCTGGGCACCCTGTTCACCCTGCTCCCCAGCGGACCCGCGCCCGCCGCCATCGCAGTGAAGGCCTTCCGTTTGCACCATTGAGCCGTGCTAAACTTGCTGCTGAACGCGGAGAGTTGGCAGAGCCCGGTTGAATGCACCTGACTCGAAATCAGACGTAGTCGAAAGGCTACCGGGGGTTCGAATCCCTCACTCTCCGCCACGGACCCTTTCGAAGCGGTCCGGTACAGTCCAAGTAATCTACGCAAAGGCCCGCAAACAGCGGGTCTTTTTTATTTCCGTTGTCCAAGTACGCGGATGCCCGCAAGCTGCTCGACTCCGGGGTAGACCCGATGGAGCGCCGCAAGGAGGCCAAGCTCGCGGCCAAGACCGCCGATACGGCCGCCGTACCCACCTTTCGCTGCTGGAAAGGTGTTCCGGCGGATGTGATACTCGAACCGGCGCAGGTCCCGAGCGCCCGGAGGCGCGGCATGGGTTGGAATCTGCTCTTACTGCTTATCTCCCTGTGCGCGCCCGCGCTGCTCTTCGCGCAAGCGCCTGTCTCGCCCGTCCGGCTCGATGTGGTTGTGACCGGCAAGTCCGGCATGCCCGTCGCCGGGCTCGACCGGCAGAGCTTCACTGTGCTCGAGAATGGTGCGTCCCGGCAGGTTCTCAGTTTCGAAACAGTCGCGGGCCCATCCCCGGCCGCGCCGGAGCAGGTCCTCTTCGTGCTGGACAGCATCAACACCGCTGCCCCGTTGATGGCCCGCGCCCGCGCGGAGCTTGCGGCTTTTCTGCGCCGGGACGGAGGCAGGCTGCCCGCGCCCACCTCCATCCTGCTGCTGACCCAGCGCACTTCCGGCTACATCGGCGAGCACTCGCTCGACGGCAACGCGCTCGCGGACGC
>CAXTSB010000008.1:15006-21358 GCA_964246845.1 uncultured Acidobacteriaceae bacterium | reverse complement strand
GCGCGCGCCCCCCCCCCCCCCCCCCCCCGGGGGGGGGGGCCGGGGCGGCGCGGGGGGGCCCCCACGCCGGGCGACGTGGAGCGCAACATACGCTCGCTGCGCGATCTGCTCGGGCTGGCCCGCGAGGAAGCGCCGAAGGACGGGCGCAAGCTCGTCATCTGGGTCGGCCAGGGTTGGCCCTACATCGTCGGGCCGGGGCTGGAGTACAGCCGCGCGCAGCTCCAGGCCAATTTCCTCACCATCGCGCGCGTGTCGGACGCGCTTCGCCGAGGGCGCATCACGCTTTCAAGCGTGGACCCGCGCGGCGTGGACGCGGCGAACAGCTACGAGTCGACCTACTACAAGGGAGCGCGTAAAGGCACCCGCGAAGCCAAGGACGCCCGGTTTGAAAACCTGGGTCTGCAAGTGCTCGCCTCGCAAAGCGGCGGCCAGGTGCTTGACTCGAACAACGACCTGGGCAAGCAGTTCGCGGCAGCGCTGCGCGACCTTGGCCCCTACTACAGCTTGACCCTCGCAGCCGACGCGCCGGAGGGGGTGCAAACCGCCTACCATCAGCTCACGGTCGAGGTGAAGCCGCAGCCGGGCGACGGACGCCTCCAGGCCCGCACCCGAGCCGGGTACTACAGCCTGCCCTAGGGCAGGCAAGTCAGCGCCGCGGAGCCGAGCCCGGACCGCCGCGCACATGCCCGAGAAACCACCGGTATAGGTCGTCGCGGCTGTACACCGCTTTCGCGATGTCGTGGTCGCTGCCGATCACGGGTGTGAACTTAGGGTCGGCTCCGAGCCTTTGCAGCTCGGCGACCATCCGCTCCGTGCCGAGGATCGGGGCTACATTGTCGTTAGTTCCGTGAAACGCCCAGATCGGTGTTCGGGCGATCTGCGGTGCCCAGCGCAGGTCGGCGTCCAAGCCGCAGAGCGGTGCAACCGCGGCAAAGCGGTCCGGGTACGTGTAGGCAAAGAACCATGCGCCCCAACCTCCCATGCTGATCCCGGTCAGATACACCCGTGCCGGGTCGCCGTAGTAGGTGCGCAGGACTTCATCGAGGATGCCGACCGCTCTATGCACCGCGGCGGCGGATTCCTATACGCTTAACCATGGCTCCCCGAGCACTCCCTTTGTTTGCAGCCGTTGTTCTGTTCTCATCCCTCACTCAGGCTGCGGCGCGGGCGTCCGAGCCCGTCACCGCGGAACGCACCCTGGCGGTCTCCGGCCCCGTGACCCTCGATGTGAAGAGCGATCCGGGGGGCGTGATCGTGACGGCGGGTCCGGCCGGCGTTGTTGTCGTGCATGCCTTTATCAAGCCTCTTTACGGCCGTTTCGACTTCGACATTGCTGAAGCCAATATCCTTGCCCTTCAAAAGCACCTTCCGATCGAGCAGACCGGAAACAGCCTCGAGATAGGCTATCCGCAGGATCCGGCAGTGCTGCGGGCCGTATCGGTCCGCTACGAGATACAGGTTCCGCGCAGCACACAGGTGCGGGCCCATACCGAGTCCGGCGGCATACGCATCGACGGCATTTCCGGTCCGGTGGAGGCCGCGACCGGTTCCGGCAGAACGGAGATCAGCAACATCGCAGGCAGCGTGGCGGCAGCCAGCCGCTCCGGGGCTGAAGCGATCCGGGATGTCGGCGGCGACCTGACGGTGCGTAGTCAATCCGGCGGAATCCAGCTTTCAAACATCCACGGCGACGTGCAAAGTGAAACGGCAAGCGGCAGAACCGAAATCAGCGGTGTCGACGGCGGAGTACGCGCCTCAACGCACTCCGGAAGCGTTCGGATCGACGGCGTGAAGGGCCGCGTCGAGGCACGCAACAGCTCGGGCAGCATCGATGCCCTGCGCTCAAGCGGTCCTGTCCAGGCGGAAACCGCGTCCGGCGCGATCCGCATCTCGCAGTTGAGCCCGGCGCCGATCCGGGCGCTTTCAGGCTCGGGCGCGATCAAGGTTGAGTTGGCAAGCGGGGCCGGCTACCGGCTCGACGCGCAAGCAGGCTCGGCGAAAGTTTCAGGGCGGGCGACGAGCACGTTTCCAACGGTAAGGAACGCGCACAGCCTGCAAGGGCAGGTAGGCTCCGGAGGTCCCCTGGTGGACCTGGATACACGCTCCTCCAACATCCAGATCGACTGAACAGGCTCCGGTCCGGCAAAGCTCCGTGAAGCGAAGGCTCGCTTTGGTTCTCGCGGGCGTGCTGCTCTGCGTTTTCGGCCTTCAACTGATCCGCGTCGCGCGCCTTTACTCCGCGAACTGGGACGAGGCGCATCACCTGTATGACGGCTATCTGATCCTGACCCGACGGGACTACCGCGCGGACGCCGAGGTGCTGCCGCTGGTGAGGGCGGCCGCGGCCTTGCCGCTGCTTCGGCTCCATCCCGCGCTGCCGCCTCCTACGGGAACTCCGCAGACAGAGGACGCGTTTCTGAACGGCCGCGCCTTTGTGTTCGGCAACGGAGGCGACCGCCTGCTGTTTCCCGCACGCATGGTTTGCATGCTGTTCAGCTTGGCGACGGCCGTGCTGATCTACACTCGATATCGGCGCGCGGCACATGATGCCCGTGTACCCGTTTGTCTACATCCTCGCGGGGGCCGCGGCCGCCCTGCTCTTGCAGCGGGGCCCGGGCTGCGGCCTGCTCCCTATGGCAGCTGGCGACAACAGCGTGGGCGGCCCCGAGTTTCATGGCGTACGGCAACGAAGCTTGGGGCGGTCCGCTCCAGGTGCGCCGCCGCCTGAGCGACGCCAACGTGGACTGGGGCCAGCAGCTCGGTACAAGGCTGAAGCGGCTCTCAGCATAAGTCGCGCCGCTCCGCCGCTGACGCTAGACTGGTGTCGGTAGATCATGCGTTTCCGCGTTCTCTTGCTGCTTGCCTCCGTCCTCGTGGCTTTGCCCGTGCGCGACCGCGCACAGAGCACCCCCTCGGACAATCCGCCGGTCGGCATCCTTGTCACAGGCAGCGCCGAGAAGGCCGGCGCGGCCAGGCGGGCGCTGGAGGCCGGCGCGAACTTCGCCGTGCTGGCAAAAGAGCAGTCGATCGATCCGTCGTCGGAGGACGGCGGCTCTTTAGGGCTTTTGAAAGACGCCCATCTGTCCCCCGAGCTGCAGCGGACGCTGCTGGCCTTGCGGCCCGGCCAGGTGACGCCGGTGGTCCGCGTCGCCGCGGGATTTGCCGTGTATACGGTGTTCGCGGCCGCGCCCAGCACGCACGATCTGGAAGGGCGGAAGATCCAGGATTTGACGGTCGCCGGAACCGTGGACCAAGGCATCAGCCTGTCCGGAGCCGATGAGGCCGGCGTGGTGTTCAACGCCTACCCAAAGGAGGAGGGTTGGAACCGCGATCTGAGCCGGCCCTGCGCCATCCGGAAAGCTTCCCTGGCCGAGGCTACAGCGCGTACGCGTGCGTTTCTCAGCTCGCCCGCCGGCGAGGCGGCTTCCCCGGTGCGGCAGCAGCAGGCGCTCGCCGCGCTGGCTCAGCTGTATGCGTACACAGGCGATATGGAGGCCTCCATCGCCGCATGGAAGCAGGCTTACGACATTGCCCAAGCGGGCGCGCCGGGGACGGTTCCGTACACGCTGGAAAGCCTCGGGGTGTCGCTTGTCCACCTCTCGGAAATGCAAAACGGCGCGTACCGGGACGGGGGCAAGCTGGACATCTTTCCGCCGGTCGAGCCGGGGACGGCTTTCCGCGATGAAACCGCCTCGCGCGAGGCGATCCATTATCTCGAGGCCTATCTGGCGCTCGTGCCGGATGACCTTGATGTTCGTTGGCAGCTCAACCTGGCCTACCTGACGGTGGGAGGCTACCCGGCTAAGGTGCCTGCCCGCTACCTGATACCGCCGGCAGCCTTTGCGTCCAAGGAGAATATCGGGCGGTTTCAGGATGTGGCGCTGCCCGCGGGGCTCAATGCCTTCAGCCAGGCCGGCGGCATCGTGATCGACGATTTCGATGGACAGGGGCGGCTGGATGTGGTGGCCTCCAGCTGGGACATGTGCGAGCCGCTGCACCTGTTCCATAACAACGGGGACGGGACCTTTACCGACCGCGCGGCAGCCGCCGGGCTCGGCGATCAGCTCGGCGGGTTAAACCTGGTGCAGGCGGACTATAACAACGACGGCTGCATGGACCTTTTGGTGCTGCGCGGCGGCTGGCAGCAGCCCATGCGCCGCTCGCTGCTCCGCAACAACTGCAACGGCAGCTTTACCGATGTGACCGACGCGAGCGGTTTGGGCGGCGTGGTCACGGCAACGCAGACGGCCGTCTGGGCCGACATCGACAACGATGGTAGGCTGGACCTCTTTCTAGGCAATGAGAACGCCCCGAGCCAGCTGTTCCGCAACAAGGGCGACGGCACCTTCGAGGACATCTCGCACGCGGCGGGGATCGACCAAACAGCTTTCAGCAAGGGCGTGGTCGCGGCGGACTACGACAAGGACGGCTTCGTCGACTTCTACGTTTCGAACGCCACGGGACCGAACTTCCTCTATCACAACAACCACGACGGCACCTTTACCGACGTAGCGCGGCAAGCGGGCGTGCAAGCGCCCTACTTCAGCTTCGCCACCTGGTTCTTCGATTACGACAACGACGGCTGGCCCGACCTGTTTGTGGACTGCTACTTCAACTCCGTGCAGCAGGTGATCCGCAGCCGCCTGGGCCTGCCGGTCTCGGTCGAAACGATGAAGCTGTACCGCAACCGTCATGACGGCTCGTTTGAGGATGTCACCCCGCAGGTCGGCCTCGACAAAGTGTTCATGCCCATGGGGGCCAACTTCGGCGACGTGGACAACGACGGCTATCTCGATGTGTATCTCGGGATGGGCAATCCTTCGTTCGGCGGGGTGCTGCCCCACGCACTGCTGCGCAACCGCGGCGGCAAGGAGTTCGTCGACATCACGGCTTCCTCCGGCACGGGAGAGCTGCACAAGGGGCATGGGGTCGCATTCGCCGACCTGGAACGGCGCGGCGTGGAGGACATTGTCGCCTCGAACGGCGGTGCCGTGCCCGCCGACCAGCACACGCTGCGGCTGTTCAGGAATCCCGGAAGCGGGAACGACTGGTTGAACCTTCGTTTGATCGGCGAAAAGAGCAACCGGTCCGCGGTGGGTGCCGAGATCAAGGTCACCGTGCAGAACGATGGGCACCCCCGTCTTTCCCTATATCGCACAGTGGGGGCGTCCAGTTCCTTCGGCGGCAACCCGATGGAGCAGCATATCGGACTGGGCCGCCATGCGCGCATCCTCAGCTTGGATATCCGATGGCCCGCCACCGGAACGAGTCAGCACTTCGACAGGGTGGCGAAGAATGAGTTCCTCGCCATCCATGAGTTCGCGACCGGCTACACCCGGCTCACGCCGGCGCCGGTCCGCCTGCGGGGTGCGGTGCCGACGTCCGGAGGGTTGTAGATGCGTGCGGTTTGGCTCGCGCTCTTTTGTACTTTATGGCTGCCGGCGCACGGCGGTGCGGCACCGAAGACATACCCGACCCGCGGCATCGTGGTGCAAATCGACCGGCAAACAAAACAGGTCGCTGTCTCCTGCGACGCCATCCCGGACTTCATGAGCGCCATGGTGATGTCGTACACCGTGGACGACGCCCGCGCACTCGCCGGGCTCCAGCCGGGTGCCCCCGTCACTTTTCTTACCGTCCCGCACGGTAAGGCGCTCTATGCGGAGCACATCCAACCCGCTACCACGGCAAGCTTCAGGCGAGAGCCTGAAGAGGCCGGCAACCTCGCCGCGCTCGCTTCCATTGTCGAGCCTGCCCCAACCGGCAAAACCGTGCAGCCGGGAGAGCAGGTACCCAACTTCACCCTGACGGACCAGACCGGGAGGCCCGTTCCCCTTGCACAACTTCAGGGCAAGATCGTCGCCCTTACTTTCGGCTATTCGCGCTGCCCGCGACCGGACTTCTGCATGCGCCTGTCGGACAACCTCGCCCGCTTGCAAAGGCGGTTCCGCACCGATGCCGGGCGCAACCTGGTCCTGCTCACCATCACCATCGATCCGGAGCATGACCGGGACAAAGTTTTGACGGAGTATGCCGATAGCTGGAAGGCAGACCCCGCGGTCTGGCACTTCCTCACGGGCCCGCTCCCAGACGTAAAGGCCGCCGCAAGCCTGTTCGGCATGAACTTTTGGACCAGCGAAGGGCTGCTGATCCATCCGCTGCACACCGCGGTTCTCGATCGTCAAGGGCGCTTGGTCGCCAACTTAGAGGGCAACCGGTTTACCGCGCAGCAGCTGGGTGATCTGGTGGAGGCTGTTCTCCGCAAGCCGTGAGCCGCGGGGGGGGGGGGGCCACACGGAACCCCCCGCCCCGCCCAACCGGGGGCCCGGGAGCGGGCCGCGCCCCCCCCACC
>CAXTSB010000008.1:0-14996 GCA_964246845.1 uncultured Acidobacteriaceae bacterium | reverse complement strand
CCCCCCCCGGGGGGGGGGGGCTCCCCACAGGAAGCCGCGCCCGCATCCATCCGGAGTCCCGTTCAGCTGACCGCGACAACCTCACGGCTGCCGGCAGCCTGCTTCAGGGCGGCGGCTTTGTCGGTGCGCTCCCAGCCGAACTCACCCTCTATCCGGCCGAAATGGCCGTAAGCGGCGGTGCGGCGATAGATGGGCTTGCGCAGGTCGAGCGACTCCATAATGCCCTTGGGCGTGAGCTGGAAGTGCTCGCGCACCAGCTGCGCCAGTTCGGCATGGGTGGCTGACCCTGTGCCGAAAGTGTCGACCAGAACCGAAACCGGTTCGGCGACCCCGATGGCGTAGGCCAACTGGACCTCGCAGCGCTCCGCCAAGCCGGCGGCGACGATGTTTTTCGCGATATACCGGGCCATGTACGCGGCCGAGCGATCCACCTTTGTCGGGTCCTTGCCGGAGAACGCGCCGCCGCCGTGCCGGCCCATGCCGCCGTAGGTGTCCACGATGATCTTGCGTCCGGTCAGCCCGGTGTCGCCCATCGGCCCGCCGATGACGAACCGCCCGGTCGGATTGATGTGGTACTTGGTGTCGGCATCGAGCAGCTCGGCCGGGATGACGACCTGAATGACATCCTTAAGAACGTCGGCGCGAAGCTTCTCGGTCGTGACCTCCTCGGCGTGCTGCGTCGAGATGACGACCGCGTCCACGCGCACGGGCTTGCCGTCCGCGTCGTACTCGACCGTGACCTGGCTTTTGCCGTCGGGGCGCAGGTACGGGAGCTGCCCGGACTTGCGGACCTCGCTCAAGCGGCGGGTGAGCTTGTGCGCGAGTGAGATGGGCAGCGGCATCAGTTCCTCGGTCTCGTTCGTGGCAAAGCCGAACATCATGCCTTGGTCGCCCGCGCCGCCCGTGTCCACGCCCATGGCGATGTCGCCGGACTGCTTGTTGATGGAGGAAATAACCGCGCAGGTGTGGCAGTCGAAGCCGTATCCCGCGTCGTTGTAGCCGATTTCGTTCACCACGCCGCGGACCAGCGTTTGAAAGTCGACATAGGCTTTGGTGGTGATCTCGCCCGCGACCACGACCAAGCCGGTGGCTGTCAAGGTTTCGCAAGCAACGCGCGAATACGGATCCTGCTCCAGGCAGGCGTCCAGGATGGCGTCAGAGATTTGATCGGCGATCTTGTCGGGGTGGCCCTCGGTGACCGACTCCGAGGTGAACAGGAACTTGTCGCGTTGCGGCAAAGGTGTTTCCTCCGTGGTGTGCGGGCGCGCCCGGCTCTGCCCCGGGGAACGTGGGGCCTCGGAAGCTCGGTTGGGTCGGCGGCATCGGTGCAGGAGGCCGGCCCGGTGCGCTCGCAGGCCTTATCGTACTGGACCGTCGAGGCGCGGGCAAAAGATGCTCCTCAGAGGGCAGGGCGTTTTCGGTTGTCGGGCGCGCGGACGGAAACTTCCCGCGGCTTCGGCCGGAGCTCCCAAACCAGCAAAATAAGCAGCAAACACTGCAATCCGCCGAAGCCGAGCACAAAGCGCGTGTAGTTGAGCGCGATGTGCCTAAATGTATCGAAACCGGCCAGAGTCATGTTGGTGGAGACCGAGGCGCTCCACGGAAAGGTGAGCAGGTTGAGCAGCGCGAACTCGGAGGCGAACGAATCCCGCGCGAGCAGACCGGCAATCCACACCGTGTGCAGCAGCACCATGTACGCCGCGCAGGCGTAAAGAAGCGCGGGATTGCGGGCATGGCGGGCACGCAGCAGGGCTGCGGCGGTGAGGAAAAAGCCGGCGAGTGTTGATGCACACACGACGGCTCCGTACCAGTGTTGGAGGTGCGGCATGACTCCAGCCTACCGAGAACCGGTCGGGTGCGCCGGATAATTTGTGGTAAGACTCTCCCTTGTTCCCAATACGGAACGCGGCATCAGGAAAGTCCCGTTTCGACACGAATTTGTTTTTTGCCGGCGGCCGCGTTAACCAAAAGCACCGCGCTGTCGATACAAAGAAGGAAGCGGAGAGCGGGCATGAACGGAACACTGGGCAGGCTGAAGCACGAAGATTGCGGAAACAGCATGGTCGAGTATGGATTGGTGATCGGGCTTGTCGCTTTGGCGACAACGGCATCGGTGCACAGTGTCGGGCAGGAGCTGTCAAACTTATGGAACTGGCTTGTGTACCTCAGTCAATTCCTAAGGTACTGAACAGACTGCCGCTGCCGGGTCCCTCCCCGGCGGAGCAGGCAGGCGCTTTGCTAGACTCGGGATGGCGCGGAGGCCCCATGAACCGGCTGATTCTCGGCAACCTGCTGCACCGGCCCGTGCGCACGGTTGTGACCATGCTCGCGGTCGCGATCGAAGTGGTGATGATCCTGTGCGTCGTCGGCATCCTGCTGGGCCAGCTTTCGAGCTCGCGCGACCGGCAAACCGGCATCGGCGCGGACCTTACTGTGCGCCCGCCGAACAGCAGCTTATTTCTCGGCGTCGGGGGCGCTCCGGTACCCGCCAGGATCGCCGACGTGCTCGGCAAGCTGCCCCACGTCGCCGTGGCTTCGCCCGTGATTACGGACCTGAGCACGGTCGGTTCGATCGAGACAATCTGGGGCATCGACTACGCGAGCTACAACGCGCTGCGGCCGTTTGTTTTCCTCGCCGGCGGACCTTTCCAAAAGGCCGACGACGCAATCGTGGACGACTATTTCGCGCGCGCCGACCACGGACACCACGTCGGCGAGGTCATACAGATCAAAGGCAGTCCCTTCCGCATCTCGGGCATCGTCGAGCATGGCAAGGGCGGACGCAAGCTTGTGCAAATACGCACCCTTGGCGGACTTCTCGGCAGTCCGAACAATGCCTCGCTGTTTTATATAAAGAGCGACAACGTGCGGAATCAAGGTCTGATCGAAGCAGAAATTCACGCGACTCCCGGTTTGGCGCAGTATCAAGTGCAAACCCTGGACCAGTGGCTCTCGCAGATGATCCCAGACAAAATACCCGCTCTTTCCATCGCAATCAATTCCGTAATCGGCATTGCCACCGTTGTGGGCTTCCTGGTCGTCTTTCAATCCATGTACACGGCAGTGACGGAGCGGACGCGCGAGATCGGCATCCTCAAATCCCTGGGAGCTTCAAAGGGATACGTCGTGCGCGCGATCCTGCGTGAAACAGCATTGGTGACCGTGGCGGGCATCGTGCTCGGCGTGCTGCTGACCGAAGCGACAAAGCTCGGCATCGCCTACCGGTTTCCGACGCTCCCATTCATCATCAGTTGGCCCTGGCGCGTACGCGGGCTGCTGATCGCCTTTGTGGGCGCGATCCTCGGCGCGCTCTATCCAGCCCTCAAAGCGGCCGGCAAGGACCCGATCGACGCGCTGGCTTACGAGTAGAGCCGGTGGACGCGCGGTCGCGGATCACTCTCACATTTCTTTCGGCAGCTTCATTCCTGTACGGGCTGCACTGGGTTCACCTCCTGGCGGATTTCCCAAATAACACCCCCTACTTGGATTGGGCCAAGTACACCGACGAAGGCTGGTACGGCAAAGCCGCGATCCAGGCAGTGCTGCACGGAAGCCGGACATGGCGCGTTCCCGGCGACTTCAACACGGCGGTGGCGCTGCCGGTATGGCCGGCGCTGCTTTGGGCGGTATTTAAGCTGTTCGGCGTCACGGTGCTCGCCGCGCGGGCGCTCGCGCTCGCGGTATTCGGCGGGGATCTCGTGCTGGTGTACGTGCTGCTGCGGGCTTCCGGCGCGGCGCGGGTGTGGGCCGCGGGCGGCGTGCTTCTGCTCGCGGCCAACTCCTACCTTTGGGCATTCAGCCGGTTGGCGATCCTGGAGCCGCTGCTCACGTTTTGGACGCTGGCGGCCTGGCTGCTCGCCTTGCGGCTTCAGCCTTGGTCGGGCAGGAAGCGCACCGGTGCTTTGCTGGGGCTGGGCTTCGTGCTGGCGCTGGCGGTGCTGACCAAGACCACGGCCCTGTTTCTTTTTCCGGCAACCGCGGCCGTGCTGGCCGGCTCCGGCGGTTGGCGTCCGAGGCGCATGGCTTCGGATTTCACACTGGCCGCAGCCGGCGGCGGCATCCCTTGGCTCGCTTACTATGCGACCGCGGCGCGGCGCTACTCCGTCGACTACCACTACTTTTTCACGGCGAATTACTGGGTACACCCCGTAGGCCTACGCGACAACCTGCTGGCGTACTGGTGGGCGGCGCACGGGACGCTGTGGGTAGGCCCATGGTTCGTGTGCGCGGTGCTCGCCGCGCTCGGGCTCGCGGCTGCTTCCCGCCCGTTCCGTCAAGCGCCGCTGCTCCACGCGTCCCTACTGGCGGCGGCGGGCTATCTCGGCTTTACAGGCTGGCACAACAGCGCGCAACCCCGGTACTACATGATCGTGCTCTACCCGGTTGTGTTCGGGGCCGTCCTGGCGGGGGAAGCGCTCGCGCGCCGGAGCCGGGCATGGCTCGTGCCGGTGTGCGCCATGTTCGCGGTCGTGCTCGCGCGGGACGTCCGGCAGACCGCGCTTTGGCTCGCCCACCCGTCCTACGATTTTCTTCACGCTGCCGACGAGCTGACGCGCTACATCGACGGCCACTCCTTCGGAGCCGACCGCCTGCTGCTGTCCATTTCCGGCGATGAGATCACGCTGTTCACGCACACCCCGGCCATTTGCGACGATTTTGGCACCAGCGACCTTGCCGGAAAAATCCGGCAATACCGGCCCGGCTGGTACGCGCAGTGGAACGAGCTCGACCCGGGCACACTGGACGACATCCACGAAGCGGGCTACCGCCTCCAAGCCGTCGCACACTGGCACGCTTTCGACGACGAGGACCGGGACGACCTGATCCTGTACCGGATGGTGCCGACGGGGGAGCCGCCCGCCGAAGGTGAATAGCTATTTGGTTGGGCTGTGAGGCGCCCCGGGGCGCTCCGGCTCAATATGCTTGCCCAGCCGGTACACAACGCCGACGGAGATCGCGAACTGCTGCACGATGCCGCCCTGGCCGCGTGTCGAGAAATCGGTCAAGGTCGCATCGGGCGAGATGCGGAATGCCAGCCGCGGCGAACGGTTCAGGTCGATGGAACCGCCGATGGCGGCACCGAACGTGGTTTGGTTATTGAAAAACCCGACAACGCTAGGATCGACCCGATTGCCGGCCTCGTCATTCAGGGCCGAGTCGAAACTGCCGTGCACGCCGCCGAACAACGCGTGCAGCGTAATGGAAGCGTGCTGATTGGACGCCGCTCGGTATTCCGGTCCGCCGAGAAAGAAGATTTCATCCACGAACGGACCGCGGATATTGAAAGCATTGGGCACGGCACCGCTTGTGCCGAAATAGCCGCGCACATTGCCCGCGGCCGCCCACTTGCGGGTGAAAAAGCGCGCGGCCTGCGCGTCGAAGCCTCCGAGGTTGGCCCCTTGCAGAATATTGGGCCCCGCGTCGAAATGCGCGTAGGCCGCCCCGCCGTACACCTCATAGCGATTGTTATAAGTCACGCCGGAAAGCGTGCTGTTGGGAGCGACCACGGGCGGATGGAACTGCGGAGCCTGCGCCAAGACGGACAAGGAAGGAAGAAAAGCGAGCGCCAGGGCGCGGCGGGCAAAGCGTATCGGCAAGAAGCAAACCTCCAGAAGCTACGTCCACTTTACAACCCCGCCGCCGGCATTCAGCTAGCCTGAAGGTCATGGCACGAGGCGAAGCAGTGAGCAGGGCGGCGCGGAAGCGCTTAGCGGGTACAAAGTGGGACGACCTGGCACCGATGATGGAAGCATATGCCCGCGAAGCTGCCGTGGTCGCGTCGGGCGAGTTCGGCGAAGATCTCGCGCGGGATGGGATCAAGCGGCTGGAAGGCATCCTGAGCCGGATTTGCGCCGACCCCGCGCCGCTCGCGCCCGAGGACGGCGAATGGTGGACCCTGCTGTGGGGAGCATGGTTTGGGGAATGCCTGCGCGCGCTTCATGGCGGCGAGTGGACGATGACGATTTACCCGGGAGGGGAGTTCGTGGTGCCGACCTTGGAACTGCCGGGCGGCTCGCGGGTGTACCCGACCATGAAAGTGCATCGGAGGCTCACGCTCGGCGAAGCGGAAGGGTTGCCTCGGTTTCACGCAATGCTTGCCGGGCGCTTGAGCGCGGGCGAACGCGGCTTGTGAGAGAATCGGACCAGATGGGGGAAAGACCCGCATTGCCGCGGGCAGTCGACTATGCTGGACAACCTGTTCACACCCACGCACCTTCTTTTCGTCCTCGCGATCGCGCTCCTGGTTTTCGGCCCCCGCAAGCTTCCCGAGCTCGGCAAAGGTCTTGGCGAAGGCCTGCGCGGCTTCACGAAGGGCATCAAGGGCGAGCCTGAATCGACGACCGTCAAGCAGGAAGCCGCGAAGCCGGAAACAACCACGGCCTCCACAACCGGCACGACCGCTCCAGAAATCAAGTAAGCCCTCCACACCCCCGCCAACGCCCGGCGCTCGCCTCTCGAGCCCGGGCGTTGCTGCGTTCGGAACAGCTGCCGGCAGGGTTGACGATTTCTACACCTCGCGGAAAGCACACCCGTCTCTTTTGAGTTACGCTTGTCGGTGAACGCTTAAATTCTGTGTGGAGCTGCGCGCTTCCGGCTGTGAACGTTCCCGGGCCGCGTATGCGCTCGAGGTTCCCCATGCTTTCTCGATCCATGTCACGCGCGGCCGGCATCGGCCACGCCCTTCTGCTTGCCGCCGCAACCGCCAGCCTTGCCCAAACCGTCACCGGGTCGGTGACCGGCACCGTCACCGACCCGTCCGGGGCGGTGATCCCGAACGCGCAGGTGACGGCCGTGAACGGCGCCACCGGTGTACGGACGCCGGCAACCACCAACGGGGCCGGCACGTATACGATCCGCTTTTTACCGATCGGCCCGTACACGCTGGAGGTGTCGGCGCAGGGCTTCAACAAGACGACCGTCCAGCAGTTCGCGCTCGAAATCAACCAAACAGCCAAGCTGGACGCGAAGCTGCAGGTGGGAGCGAGCACGGAGGTAAAGGTTGAAGGGAACCTCGCGCCGATTCTAGACTCCACCGATGCGACGCTCGGGCTGTCGCTGGACGATAAGGAAATCAACACGATCCCGCTGAACGGGCGCAATTTTTCATCGTTGACCCTGTTCACGCCCGGTGCTGTGGACCCGGATCAAACCGGGTTGACCAGCAACAACGCCATCCAGCGCAACACCTTCAACTCCGGGGTGGTTACCGTCAACGGCAACCGCGCGCAGGACAATACGTACCTGCTGGAAGGCATCAGCATTGATGAAACACAGAACAACCTGATTGGGTATGCGCCGTCGCCGGACGCCTTGCAGGAGTTCCGCGTCATCTCGGCGAATGCGCCCGCACAGTACGGGAACGTGGGCGGCGGCGATGTTGTTTCCGTGCTGCGGAGCGGCACCAACCACTTCCACGGCAGCGCGTTTGAATACCTCGAAAACCAGAACCTGACCGCGAACACCTTTTCGAATAAGTTCTCGGGCATTACGACGATCAACCCCTTTACGCAGTCCACCTTCGGCGGTACGCTCGGCGGGCCGATCCTGAAGGATAAGTTGTTCTTCTTCGTCGATTACGAGGGAACGCGCAACCATGCGGGCGGCAACGGCGCGGCCAGCGTGCTTTCCGCCGCGGAGCGGCAAGGCAATTTTTCGACAGCCGCGGGACTCGGCTACCAAATCGTCGACCCGTTCAATAACTTCCAGCCATTCCCCAACGGCATCGTGCCGATCAACAACCCGGTCGCGCAATATGTCATCGCGCATCCGCAGTTCTACCCGCTGCCGAACCATACCGCGACAGACGGGTTGGACCAGAATAACTACATCGGTGCCGCGAACTCCTTCGTGACCAATGACCAGGGCGACGTGAAGATTGAATATGACTGGCGTCCGCAGGATAAGTTCACCGCCTTTTACACGCAGGGCATCGCCACCGGCGGCAGCACCGCCGCGCTCGCACTTACCTTTCCTATCTCAAACCGCTATCCGGACAAGCTGGGCGGCGGCACCTGGGTGCACACCTTTTCGCCCGCGGTGGTGAACGAGGTCCGGTTCGGCTTCACGCGCATCCGCTGGGATTCAAACATCCCCACCGACCAGACCGGCGCGTTCGGACTGAACGGGGACAATGTTGTCGGGCTGCCGACGCCCGCGCCGCAGCAGTTTGTCGGCTTCAGCTATCAGGGCAACAGCGAGATCACGGGCATCGGCGACCCGGCCTCGCCGCAGCAGCTGCGCGACAACACGTACAGCGTGTTCGACGACCTGACTGTCCAGCGCGGGAAGCATCTTTTCACACTCGGCGGCCTGCTGCTGCGCTACCAGCAGGACTTTACGCAATATGGCAACGGCGGCCAGTTAGGCACCTATAACTACAACGGCCAGTTCAGCTCGCCGGTCAACTCATCGCTCCAGTATGGCCCGGTTGATTTCCTGCTTGGAAGGTCGCAAACTCAAGCGATCAGCCTATCAAACGGCTTCTTCGGGGAGCGCCAGGCCCGCGTCGCCGGATATGTCCAGGATGACTGGAAGATCACACCTAAGTTGACCCTGAATCTTGGGGTGCGTTACGAGTATTACTCGCCATACACCGAGGTCAACAACCAGATCGCGAACGTGATTCTTTCCGGGCCGCAGCAGGGCTTAGTTGAGTACGCGAAGCGGGTGCCGACGGGCGCGCCGGCAGGGTCGTTCGTATGCTCCAATGCCGCCTGCTTTCAGCCGCACTACAACGGCTTCCAGCCCCGCATCGGCTTCGCGTACCAGGCGAACCCGCGCATTGTGTTCCGCGGCGGCTATGGGCAGTCGCAGTTTCTCGAGGGCAACAGCAGCCTGGCCGCGAATGCGCCCTTTATCACTGCGTTTTCTTTGACCTCCACCGCTCCGAGCGCAACCAGCGCCGGCAGCTTCTTCGACCCGCGCAACGGCTTCCAAGTAGGCGCGGCGGGCGGCACAAGCAATGCGAGCTTTACAGCCTTCAACCAGAACTACCGGCCGTCCATTGTGCAGGAGTTCAACTTCAACACTCAGGTGCAGCTCAGCAACACAACTTCCGCGCAGTTCGGGTATGTGGGCGAGCTTTCGCAGCGGCTCATCGACTACCGCAACGGCAACCAGCTGACTGCGGCGCAGGCGCAGGGTTTGAACGCCTTGGGGCTGACAAACTCGTCGCCTCTGACCAGCATTCCCGCCGGGCTGCAATCGCCGCTTGCGAATCTGGCTGGGCAAGCAAATACCGTCGAGACATTCGACACCGAAGGCGTGGCGACCTACAACGCATTGCAAATTACCGTGCGGCAGCGGGCCAGCAAGGGGTTTGAGTATGCGGTGAACTACACGTGGGCTAAGTCGCTCACTGACACAAACGGCAATTTCGGCGCTTCGGCCTCAGCGGGGCCGAACGGGATTCAGGACGGCTATAACATCCATGGCGATTACGGCCCGTCGGAGCTCGATGTCCGCCATAACTTGTCCGCCAACGGCTCTTACCTGCTTCCGTTCGGGCGCGGTCAGGCGATCGGCAGGAACGTAAACCGGTACGTCGACCTGCTTGCGGGCGGGTGGACGCTTTCTTCGACGGCGATTGTATTTTCCGGCTTGCCGATTACGATTACATCGAATAACAACAGCAATACTGGGTCCTATGGACAGGGCAGCCGCGCAAACCAGTACCGTCGGCTCCGTATCGTGAATCAAACCACCCAAAACTGGTTCGGCACGGACCCGTCCGCGACGCCGTGTACAGGGCCGGACAACGGCATTTGCGCATACGGACCGCAGCTTGCAAATACTTTCGGGACGGCGCGGGTCGGCACGCAGCGCGCGCCGGGGTATGAGCAAATCGACTCGACCTTGTTTAAGGACTTCCATATCACGGAGTCGCAGTCGGTCGGCTTCCGCGCGGATGCCTTCAACGTAGCCAACTTCGCCAGCTACGGCAACCCGAACAACAGCGTGAACAGCTCGAACTTCGGGCAGATCACTTCAACCAGAAACGGGCCGAGGACGATTCAGTTCGCGGCGCATTACAACTTCTAACTTTTATAAGGCTGCGGCTAGGGCCGTGCTCTCCGGGGCGCGGCCTTTTTCTATGCAGCGATCAGCGCGACGGCGACCAGCGCCAATGCCATGCCGAGTGCTTGCGCGCGCGTGGCGCGTTCGCGCAGGAGCAGCGCGGCCAGCAAGATAGTGCCGCCGGGGTAGAGGGAGGACAGGACGGCGGCGACGTCAAGCCTGCCCGAAAGGGAGGACAGCATGTAGAAGCCGTTGCCTGCCGTGTCGAGCAGGCCGGCGAGGATGGCGATGACGGGCAGGGGTAGGCGGGCCGGCTTGCTTTGCGGCGGGCTCGGCTGTTGGAGGAAGAGAAATGCCGCGAGCGCGACAGTCGCGCCGCCCAGACGGGAAAGCGTGAGCGCGCGCAGAACCGGGGCAAGCGCGGCGGTGCCCTCGCCGGCGCGATTAAGGGTGAGCGCGCCCCCGGCGCTCGCGGCTCCGCTGCCGGCAGAGCTGTGAAGCCAGATGAGTTGGAGGCCGAAGCCGAGGCCGGCGAGGGCGCTCCACAGCAGCGCCCGGCGGCTTCCGGAACCGGGCGCGTACGCGATCAACGCGATGGCCCCGGCGGCCGCGGCAAAGCCCCAAAGCTGCGCGGGGGCGGGCAGGCCCTCCGTGCGGATGGCGAGCGCCACCGGCAACACCGCCGTGAGCAGGCCGGCGAGCGCGGCGGACAGGCCCATGGCACCCATGGCGAGCGCGCGGTAGAACACCATGAGCGCGGCCCCGCCGGCGACGCCCGAGAACAACGCTTCCGCGACGGCGCGCGGGAGAAGTCGCGCCGGAAAAACCCAGGAAAACGCCGCCAGCAGCATGAGGCTTGCGCTATGAGCGAGGAGCACGACGCGGGCGGGCGGCGCTCGGCGGGTCGCGAGGCCCCCGGCGAAGTCGGCCGCGCCCCAGGTTGCTGCGGCGGCTAGGCCGAGGGTGACGGCGTTGGGGATCAGGGTCAATGCTTGGGTCGCTTCGCAGTGCGTGTGTGCGAAACTGCAGCCTCTAAAGTGATGTCATCCTGAACAAAGTAAAGGATTTGCTTTCTTCGCAGCACGAGCAAACAGCAGATCCTTCACTTGTCCAGGATGACACCTTCTTCAATGCCTGCCTACCGCGATGCGGTGGTGTTACTATTGCCGCGCGCTGAAGGGTAGTAGCCGTCGGGCGCGATAATTTCCAGGTTCGGCAGGCCTTCCACCCGCACCTCGATGGTGTGGAACTGGCTCGCGAGGGTGCTCGATTTGCTCAGATAGCCCAAGGTGTACTGGTTGCGGATGCCTTGGGTGATCTTGGCGAAGGAGGTCTGGATGCCGCGCTCGGAGACCTGCGAGTCGAGGGAGCCGCCGGTGGCGAGGGCGTATTTGGGCAGGATGTTGTCGCGCTGGGTAGGCACGAGCGGCAGGTGGAACTTGTCGAGATAGCCGAGGCCCCATACGGCGGAGTCACCGACCAGCGTGCCGTATACGGAGATTTGGTTCCCCAGTAGAAAGCGGACAACCTCCTTATAGGAGGCGTGAGAGCCTTCTTCTTTGCCGTCGGAGATGATGTAAAGAACACGGCGGCGGCCTTTGGGCTGCTTGGCAAGCTCGATGGCGGCGGCCAGGATTGCGTCGTTGAGCGGGTGCTGCTCTTTCGGCGTTAAAGGAGTCACCAAGCCTGAAGCTGAGTGGCCCGGTGCAAGATTAGGATCGATGATCTTGTCGTTGATCCTAGGTCCTCCGAGAAATGGACCGCCGGTATCAGGAACACCTAAATCTCGTCCCGGAGCCTTTGCCTGCGAGAGCGCAACCTGCACACGCGCACCCTGCGCGCCGCTGAAGCTGGTGATTTCATTTGTGGACGTGTTATAGCCGAAGACGGCGAGCGAGTCCGCCGGGGTAAACGCGCTTTGCGCGACGGCCAGGCTTTCGTTGACCTTGCTCATCGTGTCGGCGGGCAGGCTTTGGTCGACGACGAAGGCAGTTGAAAGCGGGAACGGGTCGCTTGTGAAGAACACGATCCGCTGCCGCACACCGTCCTCAAATACGCGGAATTGGCGCGAATCGAGAGTATGAACAGGTTGTCCTTTTTTGTCGCGCACCGTAACCGGAACAATGACTTCGTTCACCGGGATCACGATTGTGGCAACCGGCCCCTGGCCGGGCGGCGGCACGTCGATCGATTCTTCCTGGTTCGGCGTCGGTCCCGGCGGAGCCGTGCTCCCATCAGGCGTGGAGGACGAGGAACCCGGCGACGGCGCGGCTTGGTTCGCGGGCTGCGGGGCGGCGGTGGTGCCCGCGCCGGGCGTGACGCCTTGCTTCAGATTCACGCCCGCGCCGGCCTGCGGCGTAGGCGCGTCCGGAATCGCGCTGCCGCTTTGCGCCTGGGCCGCGCCGACCGCGCCGAAAAGCAGAACCCCCAACCATGCTGTGTGCTTCAAAGTGATTCTCCCTCGCGCGCCGGAGCGTATTTCCTTATAGATGCCCGCAAGCGGGCTTCTGCTTCGACGCCGCGCGCGTGCTTAGGCTACCAGAGCTCTTGCCTGGGGGAGCCGAAAGGGTAGACACGCGCACGCAGGGCGTGGCATGGTGCTCGCATGAACCGCCGTGACTTTCTCGCCCAAGCCTCGCTCGCCGCCGCAGCCGCCGCCGTGCCCGCCCTTGCCAACCCGCTGGGGCTGCCGCTCGGGTTGCAGCTTTATTCCGTGCGCGACCAGTTAAAGCAGGATTATCCCGGTACCCTGAAGACCGTGGCAAGCCTGGGCTACCGCGAGGTGGAAGCAGCTGGGTTCTTCAACATGCCTCCCGCGCAGGTGCGGGCGGCGCTCGACGCGGCGAAGCTCCGCTGCGTTTCCGCGCATTACTCGGCATCGACAATCAATGATCACCTGCTCGAAATCCTGGACTTCCATAAGCAGCTGGGCACGGCGCGCTACATCATCTGCTCGTTCCCAGGCTTCCCGCCGGGCAGCAAGGCCGCGAGTCTGCCGCACCACCAGCAGTTGGACGCCTTTACCCTCGACGTCTGGAAGTGGAACGCGCAGCAGTTCAACACCTGGGGCCGCGTGGTCAAGGACCAGGGCTTCCAGTTCGGGTACCACAACCACACCATGGAGTTTCGGGCGCAGAACGGGACGGTGCCGTTCGACATGCTGGCCAAGCAGACCGACCCGGAGTTGGTTGTGCTGGAGCTCGACTGCGGCTGGGTGGAAGTGGGCGGCGGCTCCCCCGAGCATTATCTGCGTACCTATGCGGACCGGATCAAGATGCTGCACGTGAAAGATTTCGCAAGCGCGCCGGGCAAGAGCACCATCGCGGACCCGCCGCCGGCCGCCGAGCTGGGACGCGGCACTTCCAACTACAAGGCAGTGTTCGGGGCCGTGAAGCCGGGCGCGATCGAGCACGTCTTTGTCGAGCAGGAAAGCTACCCCGACCTCGCTTGGGAGCAGGCGCTCGCGGTGGATGCGCGGTATATGAAGTCGTTGCGGGCGTGAAACCGCAGCTTTCGCCACGGAACCGCGTCTAAACCCGCACCATGCGCCGCGCTTCCCTGTTTCTGCTCGCTTCCTTGTTTGCCCCCATGCTTTACGCCCAGTCGGCTCCTTCGCCGGACGCCCCGCCGGTCAGCTCCGCGCCTGCCCAAGAGGAGGACCAGCAGGCCGCGCCGGTGACGACCCTGCGCGTGAACTCCAACCTCGTCTCGCTGTACTTCACGGTGCACGACAAGCGCGGGGCGCTGATCCCGAACCTCGGGAAGGACGACTGCGAGGTATACGAGGACAAGAAGCTGCAAAAGCTCAAGACGTTCGAGGCGCGGGCGAACCAGCCTTTGACGCTCGGCATCCTGCTCGACACGTCGGGCTCGCAGCAGAATGTGCTGCCGCTCGAGCAGCAGTCAGGTTCGGCATTCCTGCGCCGCGTGCTACGGGAAAAGGACGAAGCATTTCTGATCTCGTTTGACGTGGACGTCAACCTGTTGGAGGACTACACGAACGATGCCGGCCGCCTGAGCCGCGCCATGAACAAGGCGGAGATCAACACGGCGGGCGGCAACGGCTCGGCGGGCGGGGTAGGCGTGGGCCAGGGCACGGTACCGACCGCGGGCGCGCCCAAGGGAACCCTGCTGTACGACGCGGTATATTTGGCTTCCGGCGACAAGTTGCGCCAGGAGACCGGGCGCAAGGCGATGATCCTGCTGACCGACGGCGGAGACCAGGGCTCGAAGTACCGCATCCAGGACGCGATCGAAGCGGCGCAAAAGGCGAACGCGATCTTGTATGTAATCTTGATCGCCGACCGGGGCTTTTACGGCGGGTTCTCGCTTGGCTACTCGGGCGACGCGGACATGCGCCGGATGACCAACGAGACCGGCGGCCGCGTGATCGACGTAGGCAACAACGGCAAGAAGCTGGAAGCGGCTTTCCAGCAGATTGAGGATGAGCTGCGGACGCAGTATGTGGCCAGCTATGTGCCGCTGAATACGGACTTCGACGGCAAGTTCCGGACCGTGAACATCCAGTGCAAGGGCGACGGGCTGAAGGTGCAGGCGCGCAAAGGCTACTATGCGATCGGACAGGATGAGTAGCCGCGGCGGCCTATTTTGGGGCAACCATCCTTCTTGACCCCATCCGCCTCCTACTCGCGGTGAGTGTGCGAGCAAAAACATGCAGCCGGCACTTGGCGCTCTGGAGCATCTGCTGTGTCTTCGGAGCGCACGCATGGGCGCTGCCGTTTTTAAAACCTAAGGTCACCACGGAGCACGACCGGGGCGCGCCGGCAGTGGCCCGCACCTACTCCTGGGGCGGACTCCACATGGATGTGATGGAGGCGGAACCCATGGTCCGCGCAGCCGTGGACAAGTACTTCGGGGCACGCGGATGGCGGCTTGTTCCCGCGGGCGGCGAGGAAGTGCTTTGGGGCAGCGGAAACATACGCAACGAAGCGCAGCTGGAAGACTTCTATGCAAAGGAG
>CAXTSB010000007.1:6131-49351 GCA_964246845.1 uncultured Acidobacteriaceae bacterium | reverse complement strand
GGGCCGGAGCGGGTTTGCGGAAGTACTGCAAACCGACAAACACCAGCAGAAACAGCGAAAAATACAACAGGAGCGAGGACGGACCGCTGGGTCCGGCACCGGGGCCTCCCGCGGCCTGCTGGTTGGGGTTGCGGTATTCGGGCAAGGTCGGGTTTCCTTTGAAAAGCGATGCAGCTCTATGGTAAATGGACGGGCTTGCGCGCGGGCACGGGATCCCATCCGCCGCGTGAAAGCGGGTTGCAGCGCAGGATGCGCCAAGCCGCCATCGCCCCGCCGCGCAGGAAGCCATGCTCGGCACAGGCAAGCGTCGCATATTCAGAGCAGGTGGGTTGAAACGGGCAAGCGCCGGGGTAGCCCGCGCGCAGCATGGGGCCGAGGACGCCCTTGTACATGGCAAAGGCCGCGTTCAGCAGCTTGCGCTTCATTTACGCTTGCGCGGGCCGCGCGGCTGCGGCGTGTTGTCGGCTCCGGCGGCCACGCGGCGGGCCACCGTTTGGAACACGGCGGCGATCTCGGCCTCCAGCACCGGAAACGGCAGGGTCGCCAACTCGGCCCGGGGGTGCAGAACAACGTCCACCCCGGCGGGCAGCAACCCGAGCGCGGGGCGGCACACAGCACGCAAGCGCCGCTTAATACGATTGCGGAGCACCGCGGGGCCGAGCGCGCGCGGCGTGGTGATGCCGAACCGGGACGCCGCGGCCTCCGGTCGCTCGCGATAAAAGTAAGCCAGCGTGGGGCTGCGGTGCTTGCGGCTCGCGCCGTATACCAAGCCGTAGTCGGCGTGTTTGCGGAGGCGCACCTCCCGGAATGGGGGGCTTTTTGCGGCGGGCACCATGCGCGGCAGGAGCGGGCTAGTCGCGGAAGCCCGCGGAAACGGCGATCTTGTGCCGCCCCTTGGCGCGGCGGCGCGATAAAACCGCGGCGCCGGCATTGGTCTTCATGCGGGTACGAAAGCCGTGGGTCTTGGAGCGGTGGCGCCGGTTGGGCTGAAATGTGCGCTTGGGCATGGTGGTCGCAATCCTTTTTTCAAGCCCCGGTCCGTCGCGGCGCGCGGCGGGGCGAACCTGAAGTATACCGCAGATGCGCAAGCCGGAGTGCCGCGCTCCAAAACCGCCCGATGGTATACCCGCCTCCCTGTTCTGCCAAGCTTTTTTGCATGAAATCGGGTCGGTTTCGCCGCGAAAATTCAGAGCTTCACCACCAGTTGTGCAAGCTGTGCAGGAGCACAGAACAGCGTGGAAAACAAGGCTGGCGCGGCCGGGCAGTTGTGCTAGCCTGGGTCTCACCTTGAACGATTCGTGGCTGCTGTAGGCACCCCGCTCCCATGCTGCGCCCAGCACCATCTTCTTTCGTTCCTTTGTGAAACCCGTTCGCCTTGACTGAGCCGGCACCCGCTCCACTCCAGGAGTCCGCGCCTCTTCTCTTTTGGCGCGGGGCAAGGGCGATGGAAGCGCGATCGTGGAGGGAACGCTGCCGGTAAGGACTTGCTGCCCATGAGCTTTTACCCCGTTGCGCCCGCCCCACCCGCCGCACCCCTCAACCCTTGGGTCCGCATCCTGGGGGCGCTGCAGAAAAAGGTGAACCGGCAGGCCTACGAGACCTGGTTTAAGCCCACCCTGTACAGCCACGCCGAGGGCAGCGTCTTGGTGGTCCGGGTGCCGACGCTCAAGTTCGAGGGCATCGGCGAGCGCGGCGCGGCCGTGATCAGTGAAGGCAAAGAACCCCGGCGGGTCCCGTACGAGCGTGTGGAGTTCGTGCTTCCAGAGCGCGGGGAAGAACCGGCCGGCCCGGAGGTGCGCATCCCGCCCGCGCCTTCGCATGGGCGCGGACGCAACGGCGCGGCGCACGCCCTTACTGAGACTGTTTCCTTGCAGGATACGGTTTCGCCGGCCGCGGCGGCCCAGAGCTACGCGCAAGCGCAAGGCGCTCCGCCGCAGCAGGGCCGGTTCGATTGGAACTCGGCCGCGCAGCTGAACCCGCGTTACACCTTTGACGCGTTTGTCGCGGGCGCGGGCAACCAGTTCGCGCGCGCCGCGGCGGCCGCGGTCGCCGAGTCCCCGGCGCGGGCCTACAATCCGCTGTTTCTGTACGGCGGGGTCGGCATGGGCAAAACGCACCTCATGCAGGCCATTGGCCACGAGGTGAAGCGCCGCCGCCCGGAAGCGATGATCTCGTATGTATCGAGCGAAAAGTTCACCAACGAGATGATCAACTCGCTGCGCTACGATAAGATGACCACCTTCCGCGACCGGTACCGCTCGGTCGACCTGCTGCTCATCGACGACATCCAGTTCTTGTCGGGCAAGGAGCGGACGCAGGAGGAGTTCTTCCACACCTTCAACGCTCTCCACGAAAGCGGCAAGCAGATCGTGATCGCGAGCGACCGGCCGCCCAAGGACTTCGTCCGCAAGGACACCGCGGACATCGAGGACCGGCTCCGGTCGCGGTTCGAGTGGGGCTTGGTCGCCGACATTCAGCCGCCGGACCTGGAAACCCGGGTCGCGATCCTTCAAAAAAAGGCGGAGATCGAGGGCATCGGTCTGCCGAACGAAGTGGCGCTGTTCGTGGCTGCGAACGTGCGAACGAACGTGCGCGAGCTTGAAGGTTCCTTGACCCGGTTGTTCGCCTGGACGCGCCTCCATGGCGTTGAAATGAGCCTGCCCGTCGCGCAGCTGTGCCTCCGCCAGTTCATCGACACGCAGGTGCGCAAGATCACGATCGAGGCGATTCAGCGCGCGGTGGCCGAGCAGTTCGCCATGCGCGTCACCGAGCTCAAGGCCAAGGACAACTCGCGCAAGGTCGTCGTGCCGCGGCAGATCGCGATGTACCTGGCCAAGCACATGACGGAAGCGAGCCTGCCCGAGATCGGCCGGCAGTTCGGCAACAAGCACCACACCACCGTCATGCACTCGATCGCGAAGATCGAGGAGCAAAAGCGCACGGACAAGGATCTGGAGCGGACCCTCGCGGCGCTCCAAGATGCGCTGTCGCACTAGACCCGCACGCACCTGGCTTGCTAGGCGTTTCCCGCGCTTGCTAGAGTGCTGCGATTGCTCCCAAGCGAGGTAGTGTGCATCTTCCGCCCAATCTAAGCCGTCGTGCCTTTCTCTCCGAAACCGGCAAGGCCGCCATGGTGACCGTTGCGGCCCGTCCTACCCGTGCCCTTGCGCCCCCTCCCCTATTCCCGGCGCACTTCGCTTGGGGCGCTTCCACCTCGGCGATGCAGGTGGAAGGCTACCCCTACGAGGACGGTGGGGGGCGCTCCGTCTGGAGCGCGCTCGATAACCAACCGGCCAAGGTGAAGGACGGCAGCAGCATCCTGGTCACGGACGACGCGTACCACCGCTGGGCCGGCGATATCCCGCTGATGCGCGAGATGGGCCTGAACAGCTATCGGCTTTCGATCGGCTGGCCGCGGGTGCTGCCCGGGGGCGCGGCGCGCCGAACGCGAAAGGGCTGGACTACTACGACCGTCTGCTCGACGGGCTGCTGAAGGCCGGGATCACGCCCTGGGTGACGGTGCACCATTTCGATTATCCGGAGGCCCTTGAAAAGCAGGGCGGTTGGCTCCATCTGGACTCACCCGCCTGGCTGGCCGATTACGCGCACCTGCTCGCCGCGCGCTATGGCGATCGGGTCAGCCATTGGCTCACTATCAATGAGCCGAATATCTTTTGGAGCTTTTCAAGCGAAGCCGGCACCATGCCGCCTTTTGCAAAGCTGTCCCGCGAGGATCTCGCGCGCGGCGCGCACAATATTCTCCTCGCGCACGGACATTCGGTCCAAGCGTTGCGCGCCGGCGCGCGAAAGCCGGTGCAGGTCGGGCTGCCGTTTGCCGGGATGTTTTCGCTGCCCGCGACGGAAACTGCGGCCGATATCGCCGCGGCGCGGGCGGCGTCCTTTGCCGTGGCGCCCACGCCCATCCTGCCGGGCGCGCCGCCGCTGCTGTTCGTCGGCAACGGCTGGTGGCTCGACCCAATCTACAAGGGCAAGTATGACCCGCGCTGCTTTGAGCTTGCGCCCTCGCTTGAAAAATTGGCCACCCCGGCGAGCATGGCCCAAATCCGCCAACCGCTCGATCTGTGCGCGGTGAACCTGTATTTCGGGCCGCATGTGCGGGCCAGTGCGGGCGGCATACCGGAGGTGGTGCCCGACCCGCCTACGACGCCCAGGACGCACAGCCATTGGGCTGTCGTCCCGGAGCTGATGTACTGGTCGCCGCGCTTTCTCCACGAGCGCTACAGCCTGCCCATCGTGGTGACCGAAAACGGCATGAGCTGGGCCGACAAGCCCGACGCCGCGGGCCGGATACACGACCCCGAGCGGGCGCGGTTCCTCCGCGACTATCTCCGCAACTACTTGCGGGCGAGCGCGGAAGGCGTGCCGCTCGGCGGCTACTTTCACTGGTCGCTGCTCGACAACTGGGAGTTCACCTCCGGCTTCACCGAGCAGTTCGGACTCGTGTATGTCGACCACGCCACGCAGAAGCGTACGGTCAAGGACTCCGTGCAGGTGTACCGCGAGATCATCCGGACGCGCGGCGCATCCCTCGCCTCGTGACCGGAGCTTGCTATGCTTGCGCCATGCTCCGACGCGCATGGCCGGCAGCGGTTGTCCTACTTTCGCTCCTGCCCGCCCCCATGCTCCAAGCCGAGCGCCGGGAGCAGGACACAGGCTTCCTGAACCGTACCGTCACCGTGCGCGGGATCGCGCGCAAGTACGTCGTCTACCTGCCGGAGGAGTGGACCCCGGACCGCAAATGGCCCATGATCCTGTTCCTTCACGGCTCGGGCGAGCGGGGCTCGGAGGGCCTAGATGAAACGCAAATCGGGCTTCCCGCTGCGATCCGCGTCCACCCGGAACGCTGGCCGTTTGTGGTAGTGATGCCGCAGGTGCCGTTTTCGCACCACCACTGGACCGACCCGGACATGATGGAGGTCGCCATGGCGGCGCTCCACGCCGAAGAATCGGAGTTCAGCGGCGACCCGAACCGGACCTACCTCACCGGGCTCTCGCTCGGCGGCTACGGCACCTGGGAGCTGGCGCGCGAGTACCCGCGCACCTTTGCCGCGGTCGCGCCGGTGTGCGGCGGTGTGTTCTGGTCTTATGCCCCCGGGCGCTGGAGCGAGCAGGCCACCCTGCCCGGGGAATACGCCCGGGCGCTCCGGCACGTGCCCGTGTGGGAGTTCCACGGCGCGGACGACCCGGTGGTGAGCCCGCGGCAAAGCGCGCTGATGTTCGACGCGCTGAAGCAGGAAAACGGCGATGTGCGCTACTGGGAGTACGCAGGCGTGAAGCACAGCGTATGGGAAAAAGCCTATGCCGACCCGGCGCTGCCGCGTTGGCTGCTCCAGCACACGCTCGCCTCTGACGTGGCGGCGGCTCCGTTCGCGGAACATGTGCTGGTGCCGCTCCATCCGGTGCCGGCCAAGGTGAACCCAGCCCTGTATGACGCCTATGTTGGCGAGTACGAGGACGCCGGGGTCGTGCAAGCCACGATGTACCGGGTCGGCGACCAGCTGTTCCAACGCAACCGCATCGGCGAAGTCACGGAGCTGCTGCCTGAAAACGCGAACACCTTCTTTTTCCCGAGCGGATCAACAACCCGGTTGATCTTCACCAAAGACCTGGAAAACGGACAGGTTCGAGGAGTGGTCGTACGCGACGACCGGCACGAGGAGCGTTGGGAGCGCAAGCGGTAGGCGGAGCTTCTGCTGCTCTGAGGACGTTCGCGGCCTGCGTCGCGCCGCAAACCGACCGGGGACATACAATGAAGGGGTGGCGGGCCCGGCCAGGAACGGTCGTTCCGCAACGGATCGGGGTCTGCTATGCCGCCTTATCGCACTGCCGGGATGCTGCAGTTTCCCGAGTTCCGCGGGTTTACGCGCACGCTTGTTCTTTGGAACCTCGGGTGCTATTTCGCGCTCCTTCTGCTTTCGTTGGCGGCACCCCTGCTGCGGCTGCAGCTGCTGCACGTTTTCGCCCTGACCCCGGACCTGACGACCCATGGGTTTGTTTGGCAGGTCATCACCTATGCGTTTCTCCACCTCGGCTTGCTGGGAACCGCGCTTGAACTGCTTTCACTTTGGTTCCTAGGTTCGTTCTTGGAGGCGAACCACGGGTCGCGCTGGGTGGGTGAGCTGTTCTTTCTATCGGTCCTGGGCGCGGCACTGGCCGCCATCGGCCTGGCCTATGCAACTGCTTCCAGCGGCGGGCTGATCCTAAACCAGGAGCTGAAGGGTGCATTCGGCGGCATCTTCGGGCTGCTGATCGCCTTTGGGGTGTTGTACGGCGATATGCAGTTCACTTTGTTTCCCATCCCGGTCATGATCCGGGCCAAGTACCTGGTCGCCATCTACATGCTGATTGCGGTGGCGCAGCTGTTTGGGGAAAGCCGGGTGTATGCCCTGGCGCAGCTCGGGGGCGCGCTCGCCGGGTACTTGTATATCCGCTTGGCTCCGCGCCTTGGGCTTACCGGCGCGACGGGCCGGCGCTACCTGGATCTGCGCAACGATTACTACCGCTGGAAGCGCCGCAACGCCGCGAAGAAATTCGAGGTGTACATGCGCAAGCAGAACCGGGATGTGCGCTTCGACTCGGAAGGCCGTTACATGGACCCGGACGCGGATCGACCGGTCGGCAAAGGACCGCGCGATCCGAACGATCGGCGATGGATGAATTGAAATTCCGGAATCTACGCACTTTTGAAGAAAAAAAGGGCGCCGCTCCCTCAGCGACGCCCGCAAGCAAACTTGGGTGAGGCGCTAACCCGCCGCCACCGGCTCCAGCACGAACTCCTGGTGGGCAGCGGGCGCGGTAGGCGCGGCCTCGTTGACCTGAACTGAATTGCCCCAGGTCTCCTCGGGAACGCGGAACAAAATGCGCCGGACCACCTCCACGCCCTGCATGAAGGCATGATCCTGGTTTGAAATCTCGTAGCGCCAAGCCCCGAAGCGGCCTCGGCTGTACACCCCCGCGGCTTCCAGAACGGGTTGCACTTCGGCAAGCAGCGCATCGCGCTCAAGAAACGGCACCGGGTAGCCGTGCTCGATCCGATACTCCCAGCGCGAAACGATCTTCTGCTCCGGCTTCCCGATCAGGCCCATGCGGCGAAGGCTGGACTCGACGGAAGCGCGCACCGCCGCGTCCTCGCCCGCGGGCTCCCCGCCCGGCTCGCTCATCTCGCACAGCACGGAGTAGCAGCCGTCAGGGCCGTTGCCTTTGCTGACCGTCATCGGAAAGTTCATGCGCCAGAACGGCACATCGGCATCCGTCACCTGGCAGGAGTGAAGGCCACGGTAGCGCGCGGGCATCTCGCCCTCGATGCCGAACCCATACAGCCGCGACCGCGCCTTTATAAACCGCTTGGCCTGCGCTTGGAGCTCCGGACGGCCCTCGATGGACCCGAGCAGTATGTCCAAGGGCATGGTGGATACCATCTGCTTCCACCGTACCGTTTCCCCATTGCTCAGCCGGGCGGTCTTCGCGGCGAGCGAAACCGACTCGACGCGCACTCCGAGCAGCATCTTTTCCGCCGGAACAGCTTCGGCCACCGCGGCCCAGATTGCCCCCGAACCGCCCCGCTCCGGGTAGGACACCCGCGTGTCCGGCTGCCAACCCGGATCGTCCCTGCCCAGCAGGAAGTTGCGCACGGTCTTTTTCAAGTTCATGTCGGCGACGTTGCGCGTCGAGGAGCCGGACCGGTGACGGGCCCATACGTTGGTCAGCGCTTCGGGCGCATGCGCCCACTGTTTGCGGTTGAGCGGCGCCATGAGCAGCGCCGTCACGTACGGACCGAAGTGGGCATGAAGATAGCTGCCCATATCGCCGCCTTCCATGGCTTTCACGTCCCGTACACGCCGGCGGTGCAGCTTAACGCTCGCAAGTGCCGCGAGCAGCTTGCGCAAAGGCAGCCGGTGCAGGTTGCGCTGCGCCGGATAGGGCAGGAACCGATCTTCGGACTGCACGCCGCGCTCAGGCCGTGAACGCGCCCACTCCAACCCGAGCCCATCCAGCAGCTCGGCGAAACGCGCGTAGTGCTTATGCGGGAAAAGCACATGCCCGCCGAAATCGAAGGTGAAGCCCTCGCCGGTGCACACGGAGGTCGCCCAGCCTCCAGCCTGTTTGCCGGAATCCACGATCAAGAAGTCGTTCGCGCCGCCCGGCCCGGACTCCAGCATCTCCAAAGCCGCGCCCAGGCCGCAAGGCCCCGCGCCTACAATCAGCATGTTTACGTCGCGCACTACACCACACTCCAGTTCCGGGCTTCTGTTGTCCCGCTCATTCGTACATGCCCCACCGCGGGCAGCGGCAGTCCTGCTTGCGCCGCAATGCCCACCATCAAATCCAAATCCATCCGCACCGGCGTGAAAGCTTCGCATACCCCGTTGCGGTAGTGCGGCCAAGCCCGGTGCCGTCCGGCAGATTCGGCCCACTCCACAGTGCGCACCCGCTCCCGCTGCGACGCGTGGGCCAGCAGGCTTTTCACTTTAAGGTCCCAAGTGTGCGCGATGTCGATCTTGAGCGCGGCCGAGAACTGCAGCGTCGAAGGCCCTTCAAAGAACAAAACGCTCGCGTACCGCCGGGCCGCCGAAACCAGCGAGTCGCTCAGCACACGATGGTCCGAATGCGAATCCGTGGGTGCGTGCGTCAGCAGCAGGTCCGGCTGATGCGTGCTCAGCTTTTCTTCCAAAACTTCCACGGTTTCGCGGCCGCTCATGGAGCCGTCGGGCAAGTGCGCAAAGTCCAGCTGCACGTCCAGGATCTTGGCGCTGGCGCGTTCTTCGTCCAAACGCACGGTCGGCTGGCCGCCCAACTCTCCGTCAGTCATCGTCAAAAACGTCACATGCCAACCCGCACGGCGCAGCAGCACGGAAAAGCCCGCGGCCCCCAGTGCGCAATCGTCCGGGTGCGCTCCAACAACCAAAGCCTTTTTCGTCCTCGTCATCGATCGCATTCCTCTCGTTCGTCCCCGAAAGGGAGATCCCGCACTTCCGGTTCAATTGCTCTATCGGCAACCTACCGTGCTTCCATGAGGCCCCGTTCCTTTTTTCCTGCTTCAGAGGAACTCCGTTCCCATTTCGCTCCCAATACATATCGTTTTTTCATTTTGGGAAATCAGAAAAGTCACAGCTCTGTGGTAATCGTTTATCGGATTACCGTGCAGAAAATGCACACACGCAGCGGTCTACAAGTTTTGGAAGGCGCATCTTCTACCTTGTTTAGAAGCATCCACGGCCTTCTTTGCACATCCGCCATGGCTGCCCGCCCGCGTCTGCCGTGTTTGCCGGCGACGTGCGCGGCCCGGCTTCAGCGGCGCGCATGGATGCCGACGATGCCGATTTCCCACAAACATCTACGGGAACCCGCGTCAACACTGCTTTTCGCTTGACACTGCGCCCGGGGTTCGCGAAGGTAAAACCCGTAAGCAGCGCGTGAAACCCGCACCAACACTGGCAGGAACCGCGCAGAGCGCCCATCCACCTTCTCCCTCCCGAAAGGACTCGCAAGCACCCATGGCCACCGCACTCACGAAAACCGCTCTTGTCCGCCAAATGGCGGAAAAGCTCGAGCTCACCAGCAAGCAGGCTGTCGCTTTCTTTGATCTCCTGTCCGATACGGCCGTCAAGGAAACCAAGAAAAACGGCGTGTTCGTCATCCCGGGGCTTGGCCGGCTTGTAAAGGCCGAACGCAAAGCGCGCACGGGACGCAATCCGCAAACCGGCGAAGCCATCAAGATCAAGGCCAAAACAGTGGTTAAGTTCCGCATTGCCAAGGCTGCCAAGGACGCGATCGCGCCGCCCGCGAAGAAGTCCGCCGAAAAGGGTGAAAAATAGCGGGACCGGGTACACTTGGACGGGGCCGCGTTCCTGACGCGCCCCGGAAAGCCCGTAAACCCCGCCCATGAGCTGGTTTAAACGCGACAAGCCCGGCATTGAAACAAATGGTGAAAAAACCGTCCGCACCGAAGGGCTGTGGACGAAATGCCCCGGCTGCGCCGCCACGGTTTGGAAAGCCGACATCGAGGCCAACCTCCAGGTTTGCCCCAAGTGCAACCACCACCACCGCATGGGCGCGCGCGAGCGCATCGGGCTCCTTCTCGATCCCGGCTACGAGTACATCGACGGCGGCCTGCGCTCCACCGACCCGCTTCAGTTCAGCGATGTAAAGCCCTACGCGGCCCGCCTCGCGAAAGCCGAGCGGGATACGGCTCTGCCCGATGCGGTTATGTCCGCCCGAGGAAGCCTCAACGGGTGCCCGGTCGTCCTGGCCGCCATGGAGTACGGCTTCATCGGCGGCTCGATGGGCGCGGTGGTCGGCGAAACCATCACGCGCGCGGTCGAGCACGCCCTCCGGGACCGCTCGGCGCTGGTTATCGTGTCGGCTTCGGGCGGTGCGCGCATGCAGGAAGGGATCGCCTCCCTCATGCAGCTCGCGAAAATCTCAGCGGCACTCGCTCGGCTGGATGCGGCGCGCCTCCCTTACCTGTCGGTGCTCACCGACCCGACCTTCGGCGGCGTCACCGCCTCCTTCGCCATGCTGGGCGACCTGAACATCGCCGAACCCGGCGCCCTGATCGGCTTCGCCGGCCCGCGCGTCATCGAGCAAACCATCCGCCAGCGCCTCCCGGAAGGTTTCCAGCGCGCCGAGTTCCTCCTGGAGCACGGCATGCTGGACGCGGTGGTGCCGCGGGGGGAGCTGAAGGCATGGCTGGGGCGTGCGCTGGGGTTTATGCTGCCGAGCTGATGCTGACCTAAATAGAAACAGTGGATAAGAAGTCCAGAACTCGATCAGCTATGCTGTAGCTATGGCTGAGGCACAAGAGATTAACAGTGCTGTCGCGCTACCATCATCTGCCTACACTGCTAAACCGCTATTGAAGTGGGCAGGGGGCAAAGGTCAGCTTCTCTCGGCGCTACTCCCTAAGATTCCGAAACGCTATAACCGCTACATAGAACCCTTTTTTGGCGGAGGAGCTCTCTTTTTCGCGTTGCACCCAGATCAAGGTGTTATCGCCGACAGCAACCCCGAGTTGATCAACGTCTACCGGACCGTCGCAGACGATGCCCTATCGGTGATTCGGCAACTGTCTCTTTTAGAAAATACAAAAGAGCACTTCTACCAAGTTCGCGAACGGGAGTGGTCGCAACTGTCGCCCGCAGAAGCAGCTGCACGAACAATCTTCCTGAATCGTACGTGCTTCAATGGGCTTTATCGAGTTAATCGCCAGGGTCAATTCAACGTTCCTTACGGCAAATACAAAAATCCCAAGATCGTTGACGTTAATGCGTTGTTGGCAGCTTCGAGGCTGCTCCAGAAGGCGATAATCGCCTGTGGCGATTATCAGGAAGTTCTTCGCGAGTACGCGAGGCCGGGTGATCTAGTGTTCCTAGACCCGCCATATTTGCCTGTTGGCATATATGCAGACTTCAAGCGTTATACGAAAGAACAGTTCTATGAGGAAGACCACCTGCAACTCTCAGTCGAGGTTCAACGTCTTCACGAACTCGGCTGCCATGTCATTCTCACGAACTCCAATCATCCGATAGTTCATGAGCAGTACAGCTTGTTTCCTCTAGAAGTTCTGAGCACGAGACGACATATTTCCTGCAAGCCCGGAGGGCGGCGGGGCGAAGACGTAATCGTTGAAGTACCACCTCGGCAGAAACTGCAGCTATGCTTGGTGCCGCCTAGTTTGCCCGAGCAGGTATCCAAATATCCGCCAACGCGGTACATGGGTTCCAAAAATAAGCTCTTAGCCGACATCTGGAATGTTGCATCTCAGTTCGACTACGATAATGTAATTGACCTCTTTTCCGGCTCAGGAATCGTTAGCTATATGTTCAAGGCAAATGGGAAGCAGGTTTTCGCTAATGACTACATGAGCATGTCTTCGACGTTTGCTACGGCCATGGTGGAGAACAACGAATCGGTACTCTCCACAAATGAGGTCGCACGACTGCTAGAGCCCGCACGGAAGAGCGACCGTTTTGTTCAAAGTACATTTGCAGGTTTATACTTCTCCGATGAGGAGAACAGATTGATAGATTCCCTGCGGGCAAACATCGCCATTCTTCGGGGCCGTCATAAGAAGGCAATCGCAATGTCTGCTCTCATACGGGCGTGCTTCAAAAAGCGGGCTCGAGGCATTTTCACCTATGTTGGTCAACGCTATGATGACGGTCGAAAGGATCTTCAGCTCTCCTTTAGGGATCAGTTCGTTGCGGCCGTCGAAAATATCAATGGGTCTGTATTCAGCAATGGCCGAAAAAACAAGGCAACAAATATGGATGCGATCAGCATACGAACTAAAGAACAAGGCCTGGTTTACATTGACCCACCTTACTATTCGCCATTTTCAGACAATGAGTACGTCCGTCGCTATCATTTTGTGGAAGGCATTGCTCGGAGTTGGCGGGGAGTCGAAATTCAACAGCACACGGCAACCAAGAAGTTTAAGTCCTATCCGACTCCCTTCTCCTCGCGCAAGGGAGCATCCGAAGCTTTTGACCATCTCTTCCGACGTTTTCGTGGCAGCATTCTTTTGGTTTCGTACTCTTCAAACAGCCAGCCGACAAAGGAAGAAATGCTTACGATACTAGCCAAGCATAAATCCCATGTAGAGGTAGTGCCAGTAAATCACCGGTACTCGTTTGGTAATCAAGGACATCGTATCCATAACAATAAAAATGCTGTTCAGGAATACCTCTTCGTCGGGTACTGATGCGACCCTGGCTCCTCGGCAATACGACTGTTCGCAGTCCCTTCCGGCTTCGGGAGGGACTGATTGCTCTAAGCTCATCTTCTCTTGAAGGTAATCTGCGCGGTGGCGCACAATCTGACAGAGCTTTTCGTGATCTTTTGGGCAAAGCTGGTATCGTCACCCTCGGGAACGATCAAACGAACAGCATTGGTCGTAAATGGCGCTCGGCGTTGGGCAAGTTAGGCCTGCTCATCCCAGAGCTCCGTGGGAAGGCTTCGTCTCTACAACTTAATCTAGGGCAGCCCGACTATATAACCGAGAACGGGCGGAGGCTTGTCAGCACTGAAAATGTTTCAGGAATGCAGGAGTGTTTTCTTCGAGCGCTGGCGGCATACTTTATCCCTTCACTGACGGAAGACGATTACAATTTCCAGCCTTTCTCTCCACTCCGCTACACGCTTGAGTTGATGTTTGAACTCGAGCGCCGGGGAGAGTCGCCTTTTGTAGGCTTTGATGAAATGGCATTGATAGTTCAACTGAGCGCGCCCGAGCACGGACTGAACTCAGTAATTGATCGGATTCTACGCTTTCGTGAAGAAAAAAGAGCAGCGCTGGCTAAGCGCCGCTGGGTCGCTGCCAAATATGAAGTGGCCGCAAAGGAATACAGATATGAGTCTGGCACGTTTAAAGATTATGCTGACACAAATTTTAGATACCTCAAGGTCACGGGATTAGTTCAGAACAAGGGTAGAGGAATTACCCTTGTTCCTGAAAAGAAACTGCTGAGCGCCCATTTGTTAAATGATCGAATGACTCCTGGTGCCCCATTCGAGTACTACAAACGCCTGTGTAGTGGGGCACCATTGCCGACTGATGACAGAGATCAAGGATTGCTGGTGCTCCGGGATCTCGCGAAGCAGTTACAGGACCGCCAAGTTGCGTTCTCATTCGGAACACGTCCGATTACAAGTGCGAGCGATATTGCTGTTTTACGACACGAAGCCGAGGAGCTCCTGTTTCGAAACAATGAAGAAAGGTTTGCTGATCGACAAGCTGCGGAGTGGGAAGAGATAGCCGCTTATATGAAGATTTTGAGCGGCGGCATACAGAAGAAGCGACTCGCCACCGGTGACGACATCAGCATCCCCCAATCTGAGAAACCTGCATACTTCGAATGGGTGTTGTGGCGAGCATTCCTCGCGATTGACGGTCTGACTGTCCCACCTTACCTGGCGCGCCGTTTCAAGGTGGACCAAGACTTCTTACCAATATCGACCGCACCGGGAAATGGCCCAGATCTCGTTCTAGAGTTTGCTGACTACGTTCTTGCCGTCGAAGTAACTTTGACTGAGAGTTCCCGTCAGGAGGCAGCTGAAGGTGAGCCAGTGCGCAGGCACGTAGCCGACTTGCTGATCAAACACCAAGATACCAGTAAGCATGTTTACGGGCTCTTTTTAGCAAATAAAGTAGACTCGAACACGGCAGAAACGTTCAGACGCGGCAGTTGGTACGACAACTTAGACAACGAGTTGCAGTTGAATATAGTACCTATACCTCTATCAAAATTCCTCCAGTTCTTCCGTTCGCTCTTTTCGAAACAAGATACTAGGAGTGCTCGCGTCCGGCATCTGCTGCAAGAATGCAGCTCCGTACGAGAAGCGCTTAAAGCGCCTGAGTGGAAAGCGGCTATACAAGAAATCATTTCTCGTTTTAGCGAGCTATCCTAAACTGGCTAAACACGCTGGAGCTATTTACTCCTACCCCCGCTCCACGCCCTCTCCCACCCGGAACAGCACTTCTTCCCCGAAGTGCGGGGCGAGGATCTGGACGCCGATGGGCAGTCCGGCGGCGGAGCAGCCTGCCGGGACGGACAGGCCGCAGATGCCGGCGAGCGAGGCGGTGACGGTGTAGATGTCGGCCAGGTACATGCTTAGGGGGTCGTCGGTTTTCTCGCCGAGGCGGAAGGCCGGGGTGGGCGCGACGGGGGTGATGAGCGCGTCGCACTCCTCGAAGGCGCGTAGGAAATCCTCAGCCAGGAGGCGCCGGACCTGCTGCGCTTTCTTATAGAACGCGTCGTAGTAGCCGGCCGAAAGCGCATACGTCCCGAGCAGGATGCGCCGTTTGACTTCGGCCCCGAAGCCGCCGTCGCGTGTTTCGCGGTACATCCCGGCAAGCGAAGTCGCCCCCTGCGCGCGGAAGCCGTAGCGTACGCCGTCAAACCGGGCTAGGTTGGAGCTGGCCTCGGCGGTGGCGATGAGGTAGTACGCGGGAACGGCGTAGCGGGTATGCGGGAGTGAAATCTCCTTGACCTCAGCCCCTTGCGCCCGCAGCCCGTCGATGCTCTTCTCGACCGCTTGACGCACCTCGGGGTCGAGTCCCTCGCCGAAGTACTCCCGCGGCACGCCGATGCGCAGGCCGCGGACGCCGCGCTTCAAGTCGGCGGTGTAGTCCGGCACCGGGCGCTCCGAGGAGGTTGCATCGAGCGGATCGCGGCCGGCAATCACCCCAAGCACCGTGGCCGCATCGCGCACGGAGTTAGTGAATGGGCCGATGCGGTCGAGCGAGGAAGCAAACGCGATCAGGCCGTAGCGCGAGACGCGGCTATAGGTGGGCAGCAAGCCGACCACGCCGCAAAAGCTTGCCGGCTGGCGGATGGAACCGCCGGTATCCGTGCCGAGCGCCGCCACGGCCATGCCCGCGGCAACGGAGGCCGCCGAACCGCCGGATGAACCGCCTGGAACGTACTCGAGATTGTGCGGGTTGCGCGTGGGGCCGTACGCGGAGTTTTCGTTGGACGAGCCCATCGCGAACTCATCGCAGTTGAGCTTGCCGAGCGTGACCGCACCGGCCGCTTCCATGCGCGCAACCGCTGTTGCTGTATACGGAGCGATAAAGTCTTCGAGGATGCGCGATCCGGCCGTAGCGGGCAGGCCTTCCACGGTGAGCGCATCCTTGATCCCGACCGGCACGCCGCCGAGCGGGGGCAGTTCGCTGGCAGACGCATCGATCCGCGCGGCTTGGGCGAATGCGCGCTCGCGTGCGAGCGAGAGAAACGCGTGGATCTCGCCATCGCGCTGCTCGATGGTGTGAAAGCACTGCTCTGTGATCGCCCGCGCCGAGGCGGTGCGGGTCGCGAGGGCGTCGCGGACGTGGGGGACGGTAAGCGTATTGTCAGGCGCGTTCGGGCCCGGGATGCCGGTGTGCGCTGCGGATTCAGTTCGGCTCAAGGCAGTCCTCCTTTGAGGGTGGGCGCTGAGAACGGGTCGAACAGCCGAAGCTGTTCTCCTATAAAGGTCGAGGGCAAACTGAATGCTGCGCTGCTCACGACGGAAAACCACGCCGGCGTTTTTGGCCGCTTCAGATATATGCAAATTTGCTCTAACGCTCAATCACCTTGGGAACCTTGAAGAAAACGCCGTCGGTCGCGGGGGCGGCGTCCATGACGCGAGAGCGCGCCAGGGAGGGCGCGGGTTCATCACCGCGCAACGCAGGGGGCGCGGAGCGCTCGCTCCACAGGTCCGAGATGTGCGTTAGGGGAACAACGCTTGTTGTATCGAGCTCTTGGAGTTCGGCGATGTAGCCCAGGATGCTTCCAAGGTCGCGGCCCATGCGGTCCAGTTCGTCCTCACTGAGCGCGAGCGAAGCCAATGCGGCAACATGCTCCACGTCCTTGCGGGTAAGCGCGGCCTGCTTTGAAACGTCTGCTGCGGGAGCATTCTCCATCAGAGTGAGTATAGGGCAGAGGCCCGCAGTCGGTTATTGCACAACCAACTGCACGGTCGCGGTCCGCTGCGCGCCTGGGAAGCTTCCGGTCACGGTAAGGGTGTAGGTGCCTGTGGGAGTTTGCGACCCTTGCGCCGCGGCATTCGTTTTTACGCCGGAAGCGTGGACCCCGCAGCCCATGGGCGCGGTGATGAGCGCGAGTGCGATGACCGCGATGAGAAAGCGCCGCCGCGCTTCGCCGCTGCGGAGGAGAAGCGCGGGGCAGAGCAGTGCAAGGGCCGCGCCCTCGGGCCACCAGCGGCTCGCCGGATGCGCGCCTGAGCTTGCTGTTCCGTTGGTCAGGATGCTGAGAACGGCGGTGCCGGTGACGCCGTTCGGCGGAACGGTGATGGTTGCCGGAGCATTGCAGGTCGAGTTCTGCGGCGCACCTGAACAGGTGATGGTGATCGTGCTCGGGCTTGTGTAGGCTGCCGGATCTCCAACTGCGGTCACTGCAATGGTGAAGTCGGCTTCCTGGCCTTGCGTAATGACGACCGTACCTGTTTGTTGGTTATTGGTGTTCGCTTTCGCGTTCGTGAGGGTTAGGGCGAAGTCCTCGCCCGAGCCGTTCAGCGATATGGAGGTGCTCTCCTGATATACATCCACCATGCCGTTGACGTGGAGAGCCGCCGTGTGCGCGCCCGCCGAAGCGGGTGTAAAGATGATGCCGGCCTGACAAGAAGCCCCGGGGTCAAGCGAACTGCCGCAGGCGGACGAAGTGATGGCATACTCCGGATCGTCCGTCGACAGGCTGAGGGCGGTCATCCGCGTGCGGTTTGGGTTTGTGACAGTGACGATATGCGGTTGAGTGGCGACCTGGATCGCATACGGGCCGAAGTCGCTCAAATCGGAGTTCGCGAAGTAGACCAAGGGCGGCGTGGCTTGCGCACTCAATGCCGGCAGCGTGCCCTGGCCGCTGAGCGTGACCACTTGCGTCCCGAGGGCGTCGGTGAGGGTAAGCGTGCCGCCGACGGTGCCCACGGACTGCGGAATGAATTGAACAGCGAGTGAGCAGGAGCTATGGCCCGGCAGCGAGGGTCCGCAATTATCGGCGACGCTGAACGGACGATTGTTGGCCGTGGTCACGGCGGTGATAAGCGTGAGCGCCGCATCACCCGAGTTGGTGACGGTCACGGTCTGCACGGGAGAACTCAAGCCTATAGCCGTTGCCGGAAAGGCCAGCGAAGTCGCGCTCAGCGTATCGGTCGCGGGCGTCAAGCCGATGCCCACCAGTTGGGTTGTTTGTGTTTCTGTGCCGTCCGCGAGCGCGATGGTAAAAGTGCCGGTGCGCCGGCCGTCGCCTGTGGGTGCGAACGAGATATAGAGCGAGCACGCCGTATCCGGCGCGAGCGTCGACCCGCAGGAGCTTTGCTGCATAGCGAAGTCGCCGGTGATGGAAAACGGCTGGAGCGCGATGGATTGCGTGCGGTCCAGGTTCGTGACGCTGATCAGGTTCGGCGACGTGTAGCTCTGACCTAGGAGCAGCGGCTTGTCGAAGGTCAGGGTTGCCGGATTTAGGGTCAGCGCGAGGCCTTTTCCGCTGAGGTTTGCTGTAGCGCTTGGATTCCCGGACACATCCGCGATGGCTACGGAGCCGGTCAGGGTTCCGCGCGAGGTTGGCTGGAATTGGACGCCGAGCGTGCAGGAAGCTCCGCCCCCGAGCGTCACGCCAAGGCCAGTGTTGGTATCCACGCAGCCGTCATTGCTCGCAAGCACGTACTGGCCGGTAAGTACAGGCAGCCCGATCTGCGTGGGGGCGTCGCCCGTATTTTGCAGGGTGAGATTCCGCGGATTCTTGGTTCGGGTTTGTTCGAATTGCGAACCGAAATCGAGCGAGGCCGGAGAGAAGCTGAGCTGCGCAGGCGCAAGGCCCGTACTGTCGAGCGGAACGCGCGCCACCGGGCCGCCGCTGTTGTTTGCCGCGAGGGTGAGCACGCCGGATCGGTCCCCGCGCGCCGAAGGGGCGAAAGCCAGGGTTATCGCGCAAGTACCGCCGTTCGGAGGGAGGCTCGCCCCGCACGTGGACCCTGCTTCGAGGATCACGAACTCCGCGGACGAGCTTTGCGGCGGCCTGAGAGCGACCGCGATGTCGCCGGGGTTGGTGAAGGTGACTGTTTCCGGATTGGAAGCATTGCCGATCACTGTCGCCGGGATGCCAAGCTCGTCGGCGAGGGAACGAGCGAGCCCGCCACGGCTCCCGCGCCTTCCAGCGCATCGGTCCAGGTGCCGCTTCCGTCTGCGGAGCCGATCGTGAGGAGCCCATCCTGCTCGCCGCGCACGGACGGGCTGAAAGAAACCTGCAGATTGCAGGAAGCCCCGGCGGGCAGCGTGTTGCCGCAGCCGTTCGCGACGCTGTACCCATTTGAGGTGAATGCGGGATTCAATGCAATGCTCAGGTCGCCCGTGTTGCTGACGGCAACGGTTTGCGATGCCGTGCCCCCGATCACAACCAAGCCGAACCGCACCGGAGACGGCGCAAACACAAGTGCGCCGGGGTTGACGCCATTGCCGGAAATTGCTACCTGCACTGTTTGCGGCTGGCTGCGGCTGCCCCCCTGCCAAGGAACATTCAACGTGCCGGAAGCCGGTCCGCGCTGCTGAGGATGGAAAGTGACCTGCAAAGTGCAACTCGCGCTCGCACCTGCGGCGAGAGACGACGGGCAGCCATTTACGAGGTTGTAGCTGCTGCCTGAGATCGACATATCAAGAAGCGAAATGGGTGAGTCGCCATTATTTGTCAGCCGGACGGTTTGGGCAGAGGAGATGGTTCCGGTTGCAACAGACCCGAAATCCAGGCTGGCGGGCATCACCACAAGATTGCCCGGCGCGGAGCCGACTCCGTTCAAGGAAGCTCTGGCAGATGAAGGAGTGCCGTCATTTGCAATCGTGACGACCCCGCTGCTTACTCCTTGGACCATGGGTTGGAAAGTGATTTGCACTGTGCAACTCGCGCTCGGTGCAAGGGTTGCACCCGGAGCGCAGGAACCGCCGGTGACGGTGAAATCACCCCCTGCTCCGATGGCGGCCAGATGCACAGCGACTTCCCCGGTGTTGGTTACGGTTACGGGCAACTGCGCGCTTGCGTCTGTGGCGACCTTTCCGAAGGCAAGCGATTGCGGCGAGAAGACGAGGCTGCCCGGGTTGAGGCCTGTGCCGTCCAGGGTAGTGACGACCGCGGCTTCGGCGCCGTCGCCGGGAACTGTAAGCGTGCCGGGTCGGTCTCCGCTCGCCGAAGGAGTGAACATCACGGCGATCTGGCAGGAAGCGCCGGGCGCGAGCGTTCCGGGGCAGCTATTTTGGATCACGTAATCGCTTCCACCTTTGCTGGAAACGGCGCTGATGGTCCCAAGCGCAATACCCACAGTGCCGTTGTTGCTGATGATGGCGGTCTGCGGCGGGGCGGACGCGCCGAGAACATAGGACCCGAACTGCATGGCGTTCGGCGATATTTGGAGGCTGGCATGCGTGCCCCTGCCGCTCAGGCTCGCGGTGAGGTTGCCGCCGGGCGCATTTGTCGGAATAAGCAGCGATGCGGATTGCGGGCCGTCCATGCCCGGGTGAAATGCGACCTGCACATGACAGACCGCACCGGGTGCAAGCGCGCCGGGGCAATCACTGCCGTTGATCACAAAGTCTGTCGTGGTCACCGAGGGTTGTCCGAGCGTCAGCGCAACCCCGCCGGTGCTGGTGATCGTGAACTGCTGCGATGGTGAAATAGAACTGTCCGTTGTGTCGGGAAATGTCACGGACGATGGAGTGATCGTGCCGCCCGGCGGCGAAGCACCCTGCCCCTGCAATGCGGCGGAAACGCCCGTGTTGCCGAAATTGCCGGTAAAGGTGATCTGCCCGGCGTAGGCATTCACATCCGGAGGCGTAAAGGTGATGCTGATGGTGCACTGTCCGCCGGCGGCAAAGGTCTGAGGCGCGAGCGGGCACGTCGTGCCGGCAAGGGTGAATGGTCCTGTGACGGTCGGAGAACTGAGAGTCGCGGGGTTTTGTCCGTTGTTTGTACGGTCAGCACCTGCGCGGGCGAGGTTGTGCTTTTCGCCGTCGTCGGGAAAACCAGCGGATTTGGGGACGGAACGATGTTCGCCGGCTGCGTTACCGTACCGGTCAGAGCATCCGTCTGCGGCCCGTTGCTGCCGAACGGCACCGTGAGCTGCGCCCTGGGCTGCTGGTTCGCCGATGCGGTGAACTGAATCCCGATGGAGCAGCTCGCGCCGGGGCCGAGGGAGCTGCCGCAGTTGTTGCTAACAATCGTGAATGCGCTGTCGCCGGAGATGCTCGGCGTGGTGAACTGCGCCGCGCTGTTCCCGCTGTTTGCAACGGCAACCTGCCTGACCGATGAGGTGCCCTGCTGCTGCGAGCCGAAATCGAGCGGGTTGGGCGAAAGCGTGACGATAGGGGGCGGCAAACCTGTACCGTTGAGAGTCGCGGTGACCTGACCTGCGGGAATATTGGACGCCGGCTGGGTGAACAGGCCTGGACGCGCCCCGGTTTGCGTCGGGGAGAAGACGACGGTATTGCGCAGCTCTGATTCCCCGCCAAACCGGAGCCGCAGCTGTTCGCCGTGATCTGGTAATCCGTTGAGGCGGTCGCCGTGCCCAGCTGCGCCGTCGCGCCGCCCGTGTTCGTGAGGGTGATGATTTTCGGGTTGGAGCGATTGCCGGTTCCGGTGTCCTCAAATGACAGCGCGGTCGGGTTCACGACGAGGTGCGGCGGCAGCACGGCATTTCCGCTCAGGCTTACTGACGGGTTGTTGACCGAGCTGTTGATGTTCAGCGTTGCGGTACGCGTGCCGGTGTTTGTCGGTTGAAAAATGACAGGTACCGTGCAGGTCGCGCCCGCAGCGAGCGAGCTGCCGCAGGTGCTGCCCGGTGCGAGCGCGAACTCACTTGCGTTTGCGCCGGTGATGGTGCGCGGGCTAAGCTGGACCGTCGCGCCCCCGTGTTTTGGACGGATACGGCCATGCTCGCCGAGGTATCGCCCGTGGCGGTAGTTGGAAAAGTCAGTGATTGCGGTGAAACCGAGAGCATGCCCGGCTTAAGTCCTGTTCCGTCGAGTGACGCCGTCAGCCGGCCGGACTGAGTGTTTGCATAAATGGATAAGCTGCCGCGTCTATCCCCGACGGCGCTGGGCGTAAACGTAACGGTGATGGTGCAGGCGGCGTTCGGAGCGAGGGTCGAGCCGCAGTTGTTAGCCTGCGTATAATCCGTGGCGGGCGAAGCTGTGATCTGGGTGATCACCAGCTGGTTCGACCCGGTGTTTGTGAGCGTGAACGCGCGTGTTGCATCGCTCGGCGTTCCCATTCCGGAAGGGTCGAAACTAGCGCTGCCGGGCAATAGCGCGGCTTGCGCCGGAATGGAAGATGTTGTCAGCCCGAGCGTCCAAATGCCGCGCCCGTAGGTGCTTGCCACCAAGACATTCGTTCCGCCGTTGTTGACCACCTGCAGGTCGGTGATGGGCGCATTCGGCAGGCTCGCGCCAAGCTGCGACCAGCAGTTCTGGAAGCCCGTGAACGTAGGCACGCAGTTCGCGATGTTATTGGTCGCGTAGACACCGTAGTCGGCGGCCACATAAACAAAGTTAGGATTATTCGGGTCGACAACGACCTTATTAATCGGGGCCGCGATCAGGGTATTTGTCAGGTTGGCCCAGGTTGCGCCGCCGTCCACCGAACGGTACAGCACACCGTCGTATCCCGAGGGAAAGCTGCCGATGCCGACATACACCGTGTTGCCTGTCGTGTCGTTCGGGTCGACGGCAATCGAGGAGATCGCACCGCCGCCATTATTGAACTGCTGCCTGCCGGTGCGTTCATTGGTTACCGGATTGCGCCACAGGTCCGTCCAGGAAGCAACGCCGCCGCCCTGCGGAACAGTCGCTCCGAAAACATGGCCATGTACATTGGAGCCGCCGGCAGCGAGCGCGGCCATGCCCGCGTACATCCGCTCGCCGCCCGTGTTGTAGCTGCCTCCCGCGCCGACAGAACTGATCACGGCATTGCCGTCGCAAAAGCTGCCGCCTTCGCCGTCCAATGGCACGCTGAGCAGGTTCGAGCTGGTCCAATTGCCGCCGGTAGGTCCGAGCCACATGCGGCAGGTTCCGAGCAGGATGCTGGTCGGATTGCCGGGGTCAAGGATCCATGGCGCCGGGTTCAGGAAGTAGTCCGTATCATTCTCGACCTGCGCGCGGCCGATGGCCGGAGCTGAACCGAAACCGGCCGTAGTGCAATTGACCCCATTCGGGCAGCCATAGATGCCCACTCCGGGAAAGGCGTCCGCGAACCAGTTGCCCGGCGTGTTCGGGTCGATCGCGACATAGCTGCCCTCGCCGGTCAGCAGCTGCTGCCATATGCCTGTTCCGCTTGCGCTGCTCGCCACGCCGAGCGCGCCCAAGCCGCCCAGCACCAGCGAGCCGTTACTCGGCGTTACGGCGAGGTGACTCACTTCCGCAAGCGAACCCAGGCCGCCGTTCAGGTTATCGAAATGCGCGGCATCGTTCGCGGCGCACACAGGCCCTGTTTGCGCGAGGGCATCCGGGGTACGCCAAACGCCGCCGTCGGTTCCGAAATACAGCAAGCCATTTGCCGCGAGTGCGCCGTCAATCGCGTGCACCGAAGGCGCGACCTGCCCGGAGTTGCAGGTGGTTGTGTTGGTGGTGTTGCGCCAGGTGCAGCTGTTCGCGAGCGAGCAGCGGAAAATGTCTTCGGTACCCGCGAACAGCAGCGTGTCCTGCCCTGACGGTACCGCCGCGAGCGCCAAGTTGTAGTCCGCTTGTGCGATGACTCCGGTTCCGTCTTCAAGCGCCGTCGTGTTGCGCTGCGTCCCCCAAAGGAGCGCCGCGTTCGTATTGCACTGGTTCACGGCGAGCCCGCTGGAGGAGCACACATCCTGAAATAGTCCTTGGTCCAGGTTGTTCGTGTCGACCGTGAGGGCGAATGTGTCGCCGGTCGCGGGCTGTACCGCCAGCACGCCGCGTTGGATGGGGCAGCTTCCTGTTGAGCCGCAGGTCGCCGTAAATCCGGTTCCCGGCTGGTGCGCAAGCCGCGTCCATGTTTTGCCGTCCGGGCTCGCGTAATACCCGAACGACCGTACGGCAGCCAGAAACATCCCGCGCTGGCGGTTCCACACAACAGAGGTCGCCGGCACGCCGACCGGAACAGGGCTGTTCGCTCCGTTGCTGAGGGAAGCCAGATGCCAGGTCTGCCCGGCGTCGGTGGAGTAGTACAACCCGGCGGTAGGCTGCTGAGCCGCTTGCACCCCGGCGATTTGGCCTTCGCGCGACTGCGAAACCGCGGCAACCACCAGGTTCGCCGTGGCCGTGCTCCAGGCAAATCCGGCGAAGCCCGCGCCGAGAAAGGAGTACTGCTGGTTCGTATCGCTGCTTTGATAAATCTGCGACCAACTGCCGCCGCCGTCGGTGGACCGAAGGATTCCCGCGCCGTAGTAGGAATCGAGCGCGTTGTTCGGGTCGCCGGTACCGGCGAGCACGATTGCGTTGTTGTTCGGGTTCAGGCTCAGCGCGCCCACGGAGATCGCCGGAACCGGCGGATAGTACTGGGCGCTCTGAAACGCGGGCAGGTTGTCGGTCAGCGGACGGAATACCGGGCGGCCCGTGTTCGGGTCCGCGCTGCTCTTCCATACGCCCCCGCCGGTGGCACCCACATATACAGTGCTGCCCGTCGGATCACTCGCGTCCACGGCCAGTGAACTCACACGTCCGGTCACGAGTCCGTAGGCGGGAGTCGATACCTGCATCGGCCCGAGCGGCTGCCACTGCTGCTGATTTGTGCTCAGGTTCGGCTGGGCTGAGGTTTGCGCCAGAGCCCGAGCGCGGCTCCGCAGTGGAACTTGCGCCTGAGATCCCGTCCGCGCTCGCGGCACCGCCACGCCCCGGCTCAGTACAAAGCGTTGGTCCGCTGCTTTTTGCCGTGCTGTATTTTGCGCGCGCGTCCCCATGCTGCCCGCGAGCAGCAGCACGAGCCAAAATACACATCGCGAACGGCGGAAGCGCATCGAAAACCTTTGCCCAGCCCGCTTACGCGCGCCGCTCCCAACGCGGGCCGTCGCCGCGAGCCCGTGCAAGGGCTGGCGCGCCGGCAAAGCGCGGAAATCGGCGGCAAACAGCGGGATGATAGCCCCGTTATCGGCCTTTCAACGCGATCCGTTCACGGTACTTTAGTGCCCGAACATTCCCCTCGGTTCTGAAACCGGCCCGCGCCGGCACCGGCATCCAAAACGGAACAGGAGCCGCCGCCAAATCATGCAAGCCGTCGTCCTTGAAGAAACCCGCAAGATCGCCGTGAAAACCGTTCCAGACGCCGAGATGAAAGCGCAAACCGATATCCTCCTACGCGTTACCTCAACGGCAATCTGCGGCACCGACCTTCATTTTTATGAAGGCCGGATGCGCGGCATTGAGGGCGGAGTCATCGGCCACGAGCCGCTTGGGATAGTGGAACAGGTCGGCTCGGCGGTCGCGAGCATCCGAAAAGGCGATCGAGTGACGGTGCCGACCCATATCTGCTGCGGCTTTTGCGCGATGTGCGTTGAAGGCCACTCCTCGGCCTGCCTCACCACGAACCCAGGCGCGGCAGGCGGCGCGTACGGCTATCCGAATAAAGGCGGCTACCAAGGCGCGCAAGCGGAGTTCCTCCGCGTGCCTTTCGCCGACGCGAACTGCCTTAAGCTGCCCGGCGAGCCGGGCGACCGCTGGGAGGACGACTTTGTACTCCTGGCCGATGCGTGGACGACCGGCTATCACGCTGCTGCCGTCTGCGATGTGGGCCCGGGTGACTCGGTCGCGATTTTCGGCGCGGGCTCGGTTGGGCTGCTCGCGGCGTACTCAGCCAAGCTGCGCGGGGCGGCGCGGGTGTATGTCGTCGATGCAGTGAAGGAGCGCCTGGAAAAGGCGGGCGAGCTCGGCTGCGTCCCCATCGACTTTCTCCACGGCGACCCGGTGGAGCAGATCAAAGCCGAGCAGGGAAAGTGGCGCGCGGGCGGCGCGTTCCGCAACGAGAAGCCGCTGCTCGGGGTGACCTGCGCCATCGACGCGATCGGCTTCCAAGCGCGGTCGAAGAGTGATTTCAGTAAGGAAGAGCCGCACTGGGTCACCGAAGCCATCGCCGAGATCATCAACCCGGCCGGGCGCATCGGCATTGTGGGCCTGTGGCCGCCTAAGGACCCGAGCGGCCCGGAAGCCTCGCTCCGCGAAGGCAAGCTGCTGGTGCCCTGGGACAAGCTGTTCGGCAAGAATGTCCGCATCACCATGGGCCGCGATGATGACGAGCGTTGGAACGGCAAGCTGCGGGACATGATCATTACCGGGGCGGCCAAGCCCAGCTTGGTCGTGAGCCATCGGCTTCCGCTCGGGGAAGCGCCGGATGCCTTTGCCAAGTTCGACGCGCGCGAAGAGGGTTACGTCAAGGTCATCCTCAAACCATAAAAGAAACGGCTTCCGCGCTTGTACTTCTTACAATCGCACCATAAAGCAAGTAAAAACTGCTTGTCTGTACCCTTGTGGGCACTACTTTCGACACCTCGCTTGTGTTAAAAAATAGTTACGGAAGTGGCAGTCGGACGGCTCTCTTTTCGTAACGCAAGCACCGCGGACGCGTCCCACGGACGCATTTCGCTTGTTTCACTTTTTGGAGGCAGTTTATGCAATTGCAATCCCCCCTCAAGCGTTGGGCGAGCTATGTTCTGTTCGCGGCGCTCGCCGGCTCCGCGGCGCTCGCGCAAAGCGACAACGGCACCGTGAACGGCACCGTGGAAGACGCAACCGGGGCGGTTGTGCCCGGCTCGCAGGTCACCCTAACCAATCAGGACAGCGGCGCGGTCAAGACAGCCACCTCGGATGCGGCGGGCAATTTCAACTTCCCGGCGCAGCCGCGCGGCAACTACAAGGTTGAGGCGAGCCATGAAGGGTTCGCGACCGTTTCGCAGCAGTTTACGTTGAATGTTTCGCAGGTGCAGGCGCTTGAGCTCAAGCTCGCCCCGGGCACGGAAGCGACGCAGATTCAGGTCACCGACGCCGCGCCGATTATCGACCTTGCCGACTCAACCATCGGCGAGGATATCGCGGGCCGGCAGGTGACGGAGCTGCCGCTGAACGGGCGCAACTTCACCTCGCTCGCCCTGCTCACACCTGGAGTCACGCGCGGCAACTACGGGAACGGCGCTTCGGGCGTCGGCGGCAACGTGGAAACTTTTCGGAACAATCAGTCCGGCGGCGGCTCGCTCAGCTCAAACGGCCTGCGCCCGCAGGCGGACAACTTCCTGCTCGACGGCGTGGACAATAACGAGGCGCTCGTAAACACGCTGGAGTTCTTCCCGAACATCGACGGTACGGAAGAGTTCAAGGTCAACACCTCGACCGCTCCGGCGGAGTTCGGCCGCGCGGGCGGCTCGGTGGTGCAGTCTTCCATCAAGTCCGGCACCAACAGCATCCACGGTTCGGCGTTTGAGTTTGCCCGGTCGAGCCTGTTTGACGCGAGCCCGAACTACACCTTCCTGGGCGCGCCGCCGACGCCGGCCTTGCCGTTCAAGCGCAACACCTTCGGCGGCTCGGTCGGTTTTCCCATCTTCAAGAACAAGCTGTTCCTGTTCGGCGATTACCAAGGCCTGCGCGACAGCTTCCCGCTGAACCCGCAGATTCTGACCGTGCCGACAGCGGCTTTCCGCACCGGCGACTTTTCGGCCCTGCTTGGAACCGGGTTGACCTCAGCCCCAATTCTGGGCCCCGCCGCGGGGACGACAGCGGTGAACGGTGCGATCTACGACCCGACTACCGGCCTGCCGTTCCCGGGCAACCGCATTCCGACAAACCGGTTGAATCCGGCGGCAGTGAACTACCTGAATGCTTATCCATTGCCGAACCTGCCCAATGCCGGTCCCGAGCTCAACTACCGCACCATCCGGCAGAACATCGACCAAAACAACACCTTCGACGCGCGGGCCGATGCCGACCTGACCCAGAGCGACCGCGCGTTCTTTCGTTTCACTTACGACAACTCAAATTTCACCCGCACCTCGGAGTTCCCGAACCTCCCCGCCGGTTTCGCTTCGGGCTCGAATTTTGTCCACGCGCGCGGCTATGCGCTGGGCGAGACCCACACCTTCTCGCCGAACGTCATCAATGAGTTCCGCGCGGCCTACAACCGCTACACCATCGCCAATGTCCCGGTCTTTTCAGGCACACCGATCGCGCAACAGCTGGGCATCGTGAACGCGAACCGCAACAGCAACCTGGGCGGCGGCGCGCTGATCGGCGGCAACGGCACGCAGCTTGAGTACACGGGCGACTACGGCACCTATGTCGTCCCTGAGAACACCTATCAGTTCAACGACGCGGTGACGATCCTGCGCGGCCGGCACTCCTTTAAGTTCGGCGGCAACGGCATCCGGCGCGACGTGGCTTTTTTCCGCCCGATCGCGGGTAAAGGCTACTTCCAGCTGAATAACGGCGACTTCACCGGATTCGACTCTTCCGAGTTGCTCGTCGGCTTTGCCGATAATTACGCCATCGGTGCGCAAGACGGGCTGTTCGACACCCGCAATTACGAGATTGGCGCATTTACGCAGGACGATTGGAAAGCGACGCAGCGGCTGACGCTCAATCTGGGCATCCGTTGGGATTTGCTGACCTTTCCGTTTGAGGTGGAGAACCGGCAAGCCGCGCTCAACCCGACGACCGGCGCGATCGACCTAGCCGGGGTGAACGGCGTGCCGCAGTCCATCATCAACAACAATTTCAATAACTGGGGTCCGCGCGTCGGCTTTGCCTACGACCTATACGGCAGCGGCCGCACGGTGGTGCGCGGCGGCTACGGCATCTTCTACTTTCTGGACCGCGGCGGCATCGACAATCAGCTCGGCCAGCAGGTGCCGTTCGGCGGCAGCGTCAGCTACTCCGCCGCGGCCGGAAACCGCGTCACGCTGACCGGCCAAACCAACCGGGCCGACAACAGCAACGCCGGCGCGGTGAACGCCCTGCCGCAGCCCGGTTATGGGCCCAACTTCAACCCGAACGTGCCGCCGGCGGGCATCAACATCATTGCCGTCAACCGCAACGAGAAAACCCCGAATGTACAGCAGTACGACCTCCAGCTGCAGCAGCAGTTCGGCGAGAAAACCGTCATCACGGTGGGGTATGTCGGCAACAAGAGCACGCACCTGTCCACCGGGTTTAACTACAATACCAACCCGCTGGGCGCGACCAGCGGCGCGGTCAGCTTCCCTACTCTCGGTCAGGTAATCCTAAACAACACGAGCGGCGTTTCCAATTACAACAGCCTCCAAGCGCAGCTCAACTATAAGGTGCGCCAGGGCTTCACCTTCACCAGTTCGTATACCTTCTCGCACAACCTCGACAACACAGACGGCTATCTCGGCTTCTTCGCGGTCAGCCCGTTGGACGCTTACAACACGCGCGCGAACCACGGCAACTCCTCGCTCGACCAAAGAAATGTGTTTGTCGCGAGCGCGTTGTATGACCTGCCGTTCGGGCATGGGCAGGCAATCGGCAGCAGCTGGGGCCGCGGACTGGATATGGCCTTGGGCGGCTGGCAGGTGAACACAATCGTGCAGGTTGAGGGCGGCACACCGTTCACGATCGAAAACAACGTTTTCGGGCAAAGCTTCAGCCCGCGGCCGAACGCGGCGGGGCCGATCGTGATCACGCGCGACGTGCACAACCAGTACTTCACCGGCAGCTTCACTCTGCCGCCCGCGGGAACGCCGGGCAACGTTGCGCGCAATGCTTTCTACGGCCCGGGCTTGGCGGAAGGCGACCTGTCCGTGTTCAAAAATTTGCACTTCGTCGAGCGCGTCGGCACGGAGCTGCGCGGCGAAATCTTCAACATCACCAACACGCCGCAGTTCACCGGGCCGGACACGAACCTGGCGGACGCGGTCAATACCAACGGCGTGTACACCATCGGGCCGTCGAGCAACTTCGGGCATATCACCTCAACCCGCTTGGCCTCCGAGCGGCAGATCCAAGTCGCGGTGCGGTTTACGTTCTAAACCGCGCTGATAACCTTGAGCCGCGCGGACTATACCGCGCGGCTCTTTTTTGTTCATACTGGGCAAAGCAGAACCACGATAGGTGTGTCCGATGAAGACAAGCTGCGCGGGGCCGTTCTTTACGGAACGGCCCCATGGAGGATATTTCCGCTGGGAATGGCAGTCGTGGTTCTGCTCCAACGCCATGCGCCTGCTTCTTCTCCTTTTGCTGCCGGTGTTTGCTCTTGCGCAAGCGCCCACCATCACCAAGATCGACCCGCCGAACTGGTTCGCCGCGCTGCCCGCGCCCATGCTGCTGATCCAAGGCGAACACCTGTCCGGTGCGCGCTTCACGGTCAGCGATCCTGCCTTGCACGTTGAGGCACAGAACGTGTCCGCGAACGGGCACTGGGCCACTGTGCAGATGGAGCAAGCGCCGGCCAAGCCCGAAACAGTCGAAATCACGGCGGCGGCCCCCGCCGGAACGGTGCAGGTCCGCTTCCAGTTCGCGCAGCGGCGTTCGGATCAACCGCAGGGTTTCAATGCAAAAGATGTGATGTACCTGCTCATGACGGACCGATTCGCCGACGGCGACCCGGCCAACGACGGGCCTGACCATGCCGCGCAAGCGAAGCTCGTGCGCGGCTGGCACGGCGGCGATCTGCGCGGCGTGGAACAGCACCTGGACTACTTGCAGTCGCTTGGCGTGACCACGGTGTGGTGTACGCCCGTCTACCAGAATCACAGTCCCGAGGCCTACCACGGCTATCACGCAACCGACCTGTATGCGGTCGATGAGCACTACGGGACGCTGGCGGACCTGCAAGATCTGGTGCGCGCCGTCCACCAACGGGGCATGAAGCTGATTCTCGACACCGTCCCCAACCATATCGGACCCAAACACCCTTGGGTGGAGGACGAGCCCGAACCCGATTGGTTCCACGGCACGGAGGAGGATCACCGGGAAGCCGTCGGTGAGTTCGCGGCCCTCGTTGACCCGCACGCGCCTTGGCGCGACCAGCGCGACATCCTTCAAGGCTGGTTCGTGGACCAGTTGCCCGATATGAACCAGGAAAACCCGGACGTGCGGCGCTACCTGATTCAAAACGCGGTCTGGTGGGTGGAGGAGTCCGGCGCGGACGGGCTGCGCATCGATACTTTTCCTTATGTGGGGCGGCCTTTCTGGCATGACTTCCATGCCCAGCTGCACGCGCTCTACCCCGGATTTACGAGTGTAGGCGAGGTGTTCAACTCGAAGCCCGAGATCATCTCCTCGTTCGTCGGCGGCGTCGCGCGCGGCGACCTGAACGGTCAGGTCGATACCGGACTGACCACCGCCTTTGACTTCCCCTCTTTCATCGCGCTTGGCCGCATCCTGCTTGAAGAGAAGTCGATGAGCCTGTATGCCGACGTGCTGCGGGAGGACTCACTCTACCCGCATCCCGAGCTTCTGGTCACCCTGCTCGACAACCATGACACGCCGCGGTTCCTGTCCGAGCCCGGCGCGACGGTTGCGAAGTTGAAGCTGGCGTATGCGATCGAGCTGACCACACGCGGCATCCCGCAGCTTTACGCGGGCGACGAGATCGGCATGGAAGGCGGCAAGGACCCGGACAATCGCCGCGACTTCCCCGGCGGTTTCGGCGGCGCGTCCGCGTTTACTGACGCCGGGCGTACCGCCGTGCAGCGCGAGGTGCACGACTGGGTACAGCAGCTCCTGCACTGGCGCGCGGACTACCCGGAGCTGCAAGCGGGCGGCGAACAGGTGCTGTACGCCGACGGCGACACGCTGGTCTACGCACGCGGGCTCGCGCTCGACCGCGGCTGCGTGCCGGGCAAAGGGCGCATCCTGGTCGCGGTCAACAAAGGCGATAAGCCGGAAACGGTGATGTTCGACACGGAAAACACGGCGCTTACCGGGTGTACGCAGAGTAAGACGCTGCTGGGGACGGCGCCGAAGCTGAACGCGGGTAAGCAGATGCTGACGGTCGCGCCGGGGGCGAGTTTGGGGGAGTGGAAATAAACATAAGTTAGAATCCGGAGCGGTATCAAGCATTCGTCAATGACAGCGGAAGCGAAGCAAGCTATCCGACCTTTGTACTTGGTTACCGGCCTTAGTCATGGCAGCACCTCACTCCCCCAGCACCCTTCCCGCTTCGATGTTTGCAATGTATCGGGGCGCGTTCAGCTTCCTGCCGCTCGACTCGCGCGACATGTAGCGGACCTTGCCGAAGATCGGCCGCTCGCCCCACGGACGGTCGTGGACGCCGCAGATCGCCCAAGCAATGTTGGCGTAGCCGTTCGGGTCGCGGCCGTCTAGGAAGTATTTGTCGTTCAAATACACGCAGTTATCGAACGCCTCGGCAGGCGTGCGGCTCCACTCCAATATTTTCTTACCCCAGTACATCCTAAGTTGATTGTGCATCCATCCGGCTTTCGCGGCTTGGTGCTGCGCCGCGTTCCATAGGTCGTCATGGGTTTCAGCGCGCTCCATCTGCTCGCGGGTGTACAGATTTGGGCGAGGGTCGCGGGCGTGCTTTTTGAGGGTTTCCTTGGTCCACTCCGGCGCGCAGCCTATGTTGTCGTACTCCGGCACGAACCGGACGAAGTTCACGCAAAGCTCGCGCCAGGCCAGCACCTCGCCATAGTAAGCATCGCGCGCCTCCGGGGTGCAGCTGCCTTCAGCCACGGCTTTCTCGATTGCCTTGGTGATCGTAATTGGGCAGATATGGCCGTAATGCAGATAAGGCGAGATGCGGCTGGTGCCGTCCTTTTCCGGATGGTTGCGGGCAGTGTCGTAATCAGCCAACTTATGCCTGACAAAGTCGCTCAACAGCTTCAGCCCGGTATGCGTGCCGCCGGTGAACGTATCCACAGGCCCCAGCGAGCGGTCAAACGGCGGACCCCAGCCTTCGGTAAGTTCATCCCCGACCTTGAAGCTTTCGAAGCCGCGCGGACGCTCCCATTCATGTCGAGCCGAACCCGCGTCTTGGTAATTCATGTATTTCGGCATCTCCCGGAAGAAGCCCGGCCGAAAGTGCACCGCGGCATAGTAGTGCTTGGTGAAAGTGTTCATCGGGACAATGTTGTCCGCGTCCACCGTCCAGAAAGGTACCTCAATCCGATGCGCGAACACCTGCCGCCAGCGCTCCGGCTCGCGCATGGGGTTTTCATCGGCGACCACGGCCGCCGCGCCCAACTCGACCACCAACTTATCAAGCGCGTTGTCCGGCGGCCGGCGCACAATGAAGCTCACATTGCGCGCGAGTAAATCCTGCTCGGCGTCGACCAAGCCCTGACCCAGGAAATGATAGTGCCGCCAGTTCGCGTGCGGAAAGTTGCTGATCGCCGAAAAGAACGCCACCACAGGCAGCCCGAGCTCGTTGCCGAGCTCAATCGCCTTGTCGAGCGCCGGGTTATCAATGCCGCGCTCCGCCCGCTGCATCCAGTAGATGACGCATTTCGCGTCGCGCGCGGGCTCCCCTGCGCGGCGGACCACCACACGGGCATCGCTCGCAATGCGCTGGAGCGCGTCCGGCATGGGATTGGTTTGCGGGGCTTCGTGCCACACACGCGGCCCCGCCGGGGTTGTCGGTTTCGCCGCTTTGCTCACTCCCGGGCTCTTGGCCGCCGCCCGTTTCGCCCCCGCCGTCTTTGCCGCTGCTTTCTTTGTGCTTTCGCCCATGCGCGCCCCCCGACATCCTTGATGCTAACCAAGCACGGTGAGGCTGTTGTTGAGCACACAGGAAGCCTCGCACAGCCTGGGCGCTCGGGCTGTAAAAATTCGTAAAGCCCTCACCGCTCTTCCCAAAACGGAACGCCGCCAGCACTCGCGCTCAAAATGGGAAACTCGGATACCAGTTCTCAAAACGGGTGTTTCGGCGGGCGCGCCGACCGCTACACTACCTCCATGCCCGACGGCCGCCGCATCCCGAGCTATGACGCCGCCGAAGCCTGCCGCGTCTTGGCCGCCGCCGACCCGAAGCTGGGCGCATTAATCGAGCGCGCCGGCCCGTACACACTGAAGCTCAAATCGCAGCACTCGCCGTTTGAAACATTGCTCGAGGCCGTCCTGTCGCAGCAGCTGCACGGCGCGGCGGCCCGCGCGATCTTGCACAAGCTGCTCAAGTTGTTCGGCGACATCCACCCCACGCCGGAGCTTCTGCTGGCGCATCCCGAGGAGGAACTGCGCGCGGCGGGACTGTCGCGCAACAAGATGCTTGCCCTGCAGGACCTCGCCCGCAAAACCCTCGACGGCACGGTGCCTACCCTTAACGCGATCCGCAAAATGGCCGATGAGGAGATTGTGCGCAGGCTGACGGCGGTGCGGGGCGTGGGGCCGTGGACGGTGGAGATGATGCTGATCTTTCGCCTAGGCCGGACGGACGTGCTGCCCGTCACCGACTACGGCATCCGCAAGGGGTTCGCACTCACCTTTAAGCGCCTGCCGAAGACCAAGCCGTTTGACCAAACTATGCTCGGCGACCCCAAAGCGATGCTTCGGCGCGGTGAGCGTTGGCGGCCCTGGCGCTCGGTTGCGAGCTGGTATCTGTGGCGCGCCTGCGACCTCCTTGCCAACGACTTGCTCGCTCAGCCCCTGACCCCGCCGCCTGCGGCCTGAGACGTCCCATGAACAACCGTTATCTGTGCATCCACGGCCACTTTTACCAGCCTCCGCGCGAGAACCCCTGGCTCGAGGCGGTCGAGGCGCAAGATTCAGCCGCGCCCTACCATGACTGGAACGAGCGCATTACCGCCGAGTGCTACGCGCGCAACGGCGCATCGCGCGTGGTGGACGAGCGCAACCGCATCCTGCGCATCGTGAACAACTACGCGCAGATGAGCTTCAACTTCGGCCCGACGCTGCTGAGCTGGCTGGAGGAGCACGCGCCCGGGACCTATCGGGCGATCCTGGACGCGGATCGCGCGAGCACGCAGCGCTTCGGCGGACACGGCTCGGCGATGGCGCAGGTGTACAACCACGTCATCCTGCCGCTCGCCTCGCGCCGCGACAAGGAGCTGCAAGTGCGCTGGGGCATCGCGGACTTTGAGCGCCGGTTCCTGCGCAAGCCGGAAGGCATGTGGCTGGCGGAGACCGCCGCGGATACCGAGTCGCTCGAAGTTCTTGCCGAGAACGGGATCCGCTTTACGGTACTCGCGCCGGCGCAGTGCGCCCGGGTGCGCCCGCTCATCGCCAAAACAAAGCAAACGGGGCCTGCCTGGCAGGAGACTCCGGACGCCCGGGTCGACCCGCGCCGCCCCTACCTTGTTTGCCTGCCGAGCGGGCGCGACATCGCGGTGTTTTTCTACGACGGCCCGCGCTCCCGCGCCATTGCCTTTGAGCGCTTGCTCAACTCGGGCGAGGGCTACGCGCTGCGCATGGCGGGCGGGTTCTCGTCCGGGCACCCGACAGAGCCTGAGCTGGTCCACGTTGCCACGGACGGCGAAAGCTACGGCCACCATCACCGCTTCGGCGAGATGGGATTGTCGTACGCGCTCCAGGTCACCGAACAGCGCGGGCTCGCGAGCCTGACCAACTACGGCGAGTTCCTCCATAAATTTCCGCCCACGTATGAAGCGCAAATTCATGAGGCGACCAGCTGGAGCTGCGCGCACGGGGTGGAGCGATGGCGCGCAGACTGCGGTTGCAGCGGCGGCAAGCCCGGTTGGAACCAGCGATGGCGCGGGCCGCTGCGCGAAGCCCTCGACGGCCTGCGCAATGCGCTCGCACCTTTGTGCGCCGAGCTTGGCGGGCAACTTTTCACGGATTGGAACGGCGCCGGGGACCGGTACATCGCGGTCATCCTCGATCGCGCCCGCGCCGGGGCTTTCCTGCGGGCCGAGCAGGAGCGCCCGCTTACGGAAGTCGAGCAAGTTCAAGCTCTGAAACTCTGCGAGCTTGTCCGCCAGGCGCAGCTCATATACACGAGCTGCGCCTGGTTTTTCGACGACATCGCCGGCATCGAGACCGCGCAGGTCATCGCCTATGCCGCCCGCGCACTGGAGCTTGCCGCCGACCTGTTCGGCGCGGAGGGCGCGGCGCTGGAAGCGCCTTTCCTCGCGAAGCTGGCGGAGGCCGAAAGCAATGTCCCCGCCGAGGGAACCGGCGCGGAGATCTACCGGAAGCGCGCTGAAGCCTTGAAGGTCGGACTCGAACAGGTAGCCGCTCATTATGCCATCTCGTCCGTTTTCCGCACCTACCCCGAGCACGCCCGCGTGTTCTCCTACACCGTCGCGCAGATGGCGGAGCAGGTGCAAAACTCAGGCCGGGGGCGCTTAGTTTCAGGCGAGGCGGAGGTCCGCTCCACGCTGACTTGGGAACGCGAACGGGTGTTCTACGCCGTGCTCCACTTCGGCGATCAAAATATCGCCGCCGGGGTGCAGCGGCTCGCGGCGGGCAGCACGCACGTGCAATTCCTGACCGATGCCCGCGATGCCATGCTCCGCGCCGACCTGCCCGCGGTCATCCGCCTGTTTGACCGCGAGTTCAACCCCGTCCACACCATTCGCTCGCTGTTTACGGACGAGCAGCGCTGGGCGGTCAACCTCCTGTTGAACGGGACAATCGCGCGCGCGGAGGAAAACCTGATCCGCTTGTACGACGACCACGCCTCGCTGCTCCATTTTCTTTCGCAGGCCGAGGTGCCTCGCCCGCCCGCGCTCGCGCTGGCCGCGAACTTCGCCGTAAACGTCCTGCTCAAGCGCGCCCTGGCCGCCGACCCTATCGATGCGGCGCAGGTACGCGGCGCGCTCGCGCTGGCCGCGCAGGATCATGTTGAGCTCGACCGGCAAACGTTGAGCTTCACGGCGGACGCCCGCATGGGCGAAGCCATGGGCGCGTTCGCCGCCAAACCCGGCAACCGCGGCGCGCTTGAAAAAGCGCTCGCGGTCGCCGAAGCACTTAGCCTGCTTCCGTTCGAGGCGAACATCTGGCAAGCGCAAAATATGTGGCACGCGCTCGCAGGAGCCAAGGCCTCCGTTGCCGACGGCGAACTCTTCCGTCACTTGGGCGAGGCGCTGTCGATCGCGGTCGACCAAATCACCTAGAGCGCGAACCGCCAGCTGCTCCCGCAAAACCGGTGCCTCGCGTCAGCTCCCCAGCGGCTCCAGCGCCGGCCCTCGCGTTGCATCCACGCCGCTCATCGGCGGCAGCTGCACCGGCTTGCCCGTCCGCGCCGCTTCGTAAATCGCCGCCATCAGCTTTTGGTCCTGCAAGCCTTCCGGGCCGCCCGTGCGCGGCTTGCGGCCGGTGCGGATGCACTCGGCAAAGTGGTCCATTTCGAGCGCGAACTGGTCTTTAGGGCTCAGCGTGTACTCGCCCGCGACCGTGCCCATGCCTTCGCGCCGCTGCACGGTCAGCTTCTGTCCGTGGTACGAGAAAGCATTGTCCATGCGGGCCCAGGCCTCGGTGCCCATCACCTCATACTGGCGCAGCTCGTGCGCGCTGTAGCTGGAAACACACATGGCCACCACGCCCGACGGAAACCGCATCGTGAACTGGACCAAGTCCTCCACCTCGCGGAAGCGCGGGTCGTTCTCGGGCGAGTGTGTCTGCGCCGTAATCTCAACCGGCTCCTCGCCGAGCAGCGCGCGGATGGTGTTCAGGTTATACAGCCCGATGTCGGGCAGCGAGCCGCCGCCCGCGAGCTTGCGGGTGAACCGCCACTGCTTCGGGTCGCCCAGGTTCTGCGTGTTCACGGCTTGGATGGTCCGCACCGTCCCGAGCTTGCCTCCGCGCACCATCTCCGCAAGCGTCCGGTTGTACGGCTCGTACTGGATGCGGTAGGCGACCATAAGCAGCACCTTGGCCGCATCGCAGGCCGCGATCATGGCTTCGGCATCGCTTACAGCTACGGTCATCGGTTTTTCCGAGAGCACATGCTTGCCGATCTTCGCGGCGCGCTCGGTGTACTCGCGATGGAGCGCGTTCGGCAGGACGATGTACACGGCTTGGGTTTCCGGGTCGTCGCGCAGCTGCTCGAATTGCTCGTACGGGAGCACCTTAGGGATGCCGTACTGCACGGCCAGCGCTTTTGCCTTCTCGATATCGCCCGAGACCAGAGCCGTGGGCCGGCAGTGCTTGGCCGAGCCGAACGCGGGCAGGATTTGCTCGACGGAAAGCCGCCCCAAGCCGACAATCGCAAACCCAACCCGCTTCGCCGGCGGGTCAGGGTTTGCCGGCTTGCCCGCCGGCGCTTCGGTTTCCGCGTCCTCACTTGGGAAAGCGACCTTCGCCCCCTCGGCCGTGCCGCGGTCCACCGTCGGCACTGCCTGCCCCTGCAGAAGCGCCCCTGCCATGCCCAGCCCGCCCCGCTTGAGCAGCGTTCTGCGGTCCAACCCTTCGCTCTCGATCATGCCCGCTTCTCCTGCAAGCTGGGATGCCCTAAACTTTGTTTTCCGCCCCACACAAACGCACGTCTTTCTCGGCGGATGCGGGTTGGTATAAGCGCGGCAAGGCAATCGCCAACCCGGGCCGGGTGTGGTGTTTTCGAGCAGGAAGCCACCCCGCGGCCGTGCTTGGACCATCCTAGAAGACCGAATGAAATGCGGGACCTGCGGGCCTCCGCGGAAACGAGAAAGCAGATGCGTACACATATCGGAACGAAACTCATGCTGGGCGCGGCCACCTTGGCGCTTGGGGGCGCGGTGGCTATTGCCCAAAACGGCTACCAGGGCCAGTACGACAACCAGCACTGGGGGCATGGGCCGCAAGGCTACACGGAGTCCTTCCCCGAGCAGGGCGGGCCGCAAATCGGCGCGCGTCAAGGCTGGCAGGCCGGCTTCCAGCAGGGCCAAAGCGACCGCGAGCACGGCCACAGCTTCCGCCCGACGGACGTGGATGCCTACAAGCACATTCCGCACACCCCTTCCGGCTACAGCGGCGACCAATTCAAGAACGAGTACCGGCAGGGATTTGTAAAGGGATACTCGAAGGGGTACGGAAGGTAAACACCTGTCCGCGCATAGCTTGAGGGGCGGCTAGCTTCGCAGCCGCCCCCCCAGCGCCGCCACCGCGCCGGTAACCGCGCGCGGCCAGGTTTGCAGTTACTCCTCGCGCAATGTTTCGGTTTGCGACTGAAATGTCGTCCGAAGCAGAAGCGAGTATTCCCCTTCAGGGGCATTCTCGGGGCGCAGGACTTCAATAGGAACAAGCGTGGTCAGTTCCGGGATGCGGAGCGCCCGCACTGCCTCCTCCACCTGCCCCCAAGTGCGCGCGGCGGGCAGGAGCAGCGAGAAATCCCGCCGAACGGGTTGGAGCCGCGACAGCTCGCGCGGAACCGGGTGCCGCAACCCCAGCGCGAGCAGGCGGTCGAAGCGCAGCTCGCCCAGCACGACCCCGCCGCGTAACTTGCGGCGCGCGGCCTCGTCCGGGTGCAGCTCGCCGAAGAAGCCGACCGCCGCGCCGTCCATGACCAGCCGCGCCGACCGGCCGGGGTGCAGCCACAGGGGCATCAAGCCTGTTTCGGGCGGAAAACGGTCAAAGTACAGCATCCGCGAAGTAAACCGGGCGGCCAGCGCCTCTACGATGCCCTTGGCGTGCGGGAAGCCCGCGAGCCGGCCGACCGCGCCGAATGCGAGCGAAGGCCGTTCGTCGACGCCGCTGCCGTTCGCTGTAAAGACCGTCCCCAGCTCCCACAGCGCCGCGTCCTCCACGCCGCGGTTCGCGTTGCGCGTGAGCGCCCCCACCAGGCCGGGCAGCAGCGAGGGCCGCAGGAAACCGGCTTCCTCACTCAGCGGGTTCTCAATCCGCGCGCCCGCGCCGGGCTGCGCCGCGAACAGGTGCGCGTCCGCCTCCGAGCAGAACGTGCTGCCGATCGACTCCGTCCAACCCCCGGCAAGCAGCGTCGAGCGCACCGCGCGGACGGCCGGAGCCGACGGGGCCTCGCGTACGATGCCCGTGAACGCGGGCAGCGTTGAGCGGAAGCGGTCGTAGCCGTGGACGCGCGCGATCTCCTCGATCAAATCAATTTCACGCTGGAGGTCGAGCCGCCAGGAGGGGAGCGTGATGTCGAAATGCGGATGGTCGGGGTTTGTATTGAGCGGCGGCTCGTGCGCGCGCGACGGATCTTTTCCCGGCGAGGCTTCGCTGCTTCCACCGAGCGAAGGTTGTTCCGCAGCCGCGGGCGCGGGCAGCTCTTCGCTCACTCCGGGCGCTCCGGGCATCGGCGATGCGATCTGGATCACCGTGCCGTGTGCAAGATCGTGCGTGGGGATCGGCTCGTCAGTTGCGAGCGCGCAGCCCAGGCCGAGCAGGATGGTAGTCGCTTCGCTCGCCGACAAGCCGCCGGGGTGGTCGGTGGGCCCAAGAATCCGGTGGACCTCGCGCATGTGGAGCCGCACCGGCGGACGCTCGACCGTGCGGGCGCGGGCCTCGGGCTGCTGGATGTCTGTAAACGGGCCGCTTGCGTGACCGCCAGCGGCCAGGATTTACCGGCTGACCAGCGCCGAGGCGGCCGGGGGTGGTTGGAAGTCCGCCCCGCGCTCGAAGCGGTGCGAAGCATCCGTGTGGATGCCGTGGCGCTTCGCGGTGCGCCGGATGGCGGCGGGGTCGAACCAGGCCGCCTCGACCAGAATGTTGCGGGTTTCCGCCGTGATCATCGAGGCCGCCCCGCCCATGACCCCGGCGAGCGAGTGCGCCTCGCGCTCGTCCGCAATGACCAGGTCTTCGGGGTGCAGCTCGCGGGCTACACCGTCAAGCGTCCTGAGCTTTTCCCCCGGTTTCGCGCGGCGGACAACCAGCGCTCCGTGGAGTTTGTCGAGGTCAAAGGCGTGGGTCGGCTGGCCGATTGCTTGCGTGACATAGTTGGTCGCGTCCACCGCGTTCGAGATCAGCTTCTGCTCCAGCAGCCCGAACCGGTGCGCGACCTCGCCCTCGCTGGGGGCGATGGTGACGCCGCGCAGAACACGGGCAGTGAACCGCCCGCAAAGGGCTACCGAATCCGCTTCCACCCGGATAGGGAAGCCCGCGCCCGGTTCAGGGTCGGGCAGGTGCAGGTCTGAAGGGAGGGCCAAATCCAGCGGCAGCAGCGGCGCGCCGAAGACTACCGAGGCTTCCCGCGCAATGCCGTAGTGGTTCATAGCATCCACGCGGTTGGTGGTGATGTCCATCTCGAACAGCGACCCCTCCGCGAGCGGGAAAACGCCCTCGACCGCGATGCCGCGCAGGGTCAGGGCTTCGGCAAGCTCGTGGTCGGTGGCGTGGAGGGTGGGGAGGTAGGCGCGGAGCCATTGGGTGAGGATTTTCATATGTGTTTGTAAACGCGGCGTGTCATCTTCAAAGCTTATTCTATTTCGCTTCCGTTAAAAGCATGGCAGTCACAGGGACTATAGGCTTACTCTTATTTCGATTCCCGTATTCCGTTTTAGCTAAAGTAACATCCCCGGATGTCAGATTTCGAATAAAGGCAACCACCTCGTTTGAATATGTAACGAGTCTACCTTTGCTGCTTTTCCAGCAGAGACCCTCTTTAGATTTTATGCCGTGCTTCCATGCGATTGCTTGAAAGGTATGGCTGTTGAAGACTTGTCCATGCAGGTTTCCAATTTTCTATATGACTTCTGTCATCCGTAAAGGATGGCTGATATTCGGGTCGACGGATTTTGCCACCACGAGAGGCCCTGTTGATGAATTGCCGCCACCCCGGATGCCGACAACGACATCGGCGTTCTCAATCTTCTTTGTGGATTCGAGCTTGAGTTTAAAAACAGTTAAAAGTCTTCCAGTGTCGAGATTGTTATCTGCCAAGTATTTAGTAGATTCGCTAATACTTGCGATAAACTGCTTTACTGCGGCGCTTTGTTTTATTTTAGAGGGATGTCCTGATATGTACTCTATAGGGTCAATAGGATTGTGAATGCCGAGTGGAAGAAGTTGCCAGCTAATATCATCTGCCAAATTTATTTTAAAAGCTAGGTTGAGCAGGTCTTTTAAATTGACTATGCTCGTCTGCGCTAAAGCGTAAATAAGCGAAGCAAAGCCGGGCGTATTGTAAAAATGAATGCAATTATCTCTATACGTGCTCAGAAGCTCGATGTTTCTCCTGAGGGCATCTCTTGTGAGCACTTCTGGTATGTAGGGTTCTGCTCTTCTCAAAGCATCTGACAAGGAAAAGGTGCGATACGACTGATCACGGAGTTTTGGGTAAAAAATACTTTGTTTGTTCTTTGACAAAAGAGCCTTAATCGTTAGTTCCCATGCGTTCAGCAGTAAAATAACAAAGCACTCGTCGCGATAATTTATGCGCGGCTTATTATAAATTTCAATAGCTGAAAGAAGTGCGGCTCTACCGTTGCCCAGCAATTTTCGGTATGAACTTCTATAGTTCATGAATTATCCGTTCCTGTCTGCTCTTCGACCTCTATCCAAACTGCTCTAAAAATCTCACATCCCCGCCATACAGCAACCCGATATCCGAGATCCCGTACTTCATCATCGCGATCCGATCGACCCCCATCCCAAACGCGAAGCCCGACACCCGCGCGGGATCGTACGCGGGCTGCTTCGGGAGCACCGCGCGGAACACCTCCGGGTGCACCATGCCGCAGCCCAGGAGCTCAATCCAGCCCGAATGCTTGCACTTGCGGCACCCCTTGCCGCCGCAGAAGGGGCAGGAGATCTGCACGTCCGCGCTCGGTTCTGTGAACGGGAAAAACGAGGGAAAGAACCTGGTTTTCACGGACGGCCCGAAGAACTCGCGCATCGCGTGGTCGAGCGTGCCTTTCAGGTCGGCGAAGGTGATGTTTTCATCCACGCACAGCCCCTCGATCTGGTGGAACACGGGCGAGTGCGTCGCGTCCGACTCGTCGTTGCGATGCACTTTACCCGGAACCACGATGCGCAGGGGCGGCGGCTCCTGCTCCATGGAACGGATCTGCACCGGCGAGGTATGCGTCCTCAAGAGCAGCCGGTCGCGCGCGGGCTTCGCACCCTGGCCCGCGAGCAGAAGGGTGTCCTGGGTGTCGCGCGCCGGGTGCCCGGGCGGGAAGTTGAGCGCCTCGAAGTTGTAAAAATCCGTTTCGACCTCGGGGCCCGTGCGCACCGAGTAGCCCATGCGCTCGAACACCGCGATCATGTCGAGCATGGTGCGGACCAGCGGATGCTCCGCCCCGCGCGCAGGCGCGATGCCGGGCAGGGTGATGTCGATCTCCTCGCCCGCAAGCGAGGGCGGCCGGCTTTCGAGACCCTCCAGCAGCTTTTCCACCGCAGCCTTCAGATCGTTAAAGCGCTGCCCCACCTCACGCTTTTCCCCCGGCGGCGCAGCCTTGAGCCACTCCTCGGCAAGCGTCTTCAGGCGGCCCTGCTTGCGCCCCAGCCAGCGCAGCCGGAAGGCTTCCGCCTCAGCCCCCGTCGCTTCCTCTTCCGCCTCGCGCGCGAGCGCGCTGAACCGTTCGTCCCAACCGCCGTCCTGCATCCGCTCTTCCACTTTCAGGAGCATACCGTATACTTTCTATTGGAGCCGCACGCCGCGGCGGGAGCGAGGTGTATCGCGCATGGCTGAGGTTCGCGTGCAGGAAGGCGAGCCGCTTGAAAACGCACTTCGGCGCTTCAAGCGCAAGGTGCAAACCGAGGACATCATCAAGGAAGTCAAGCGCCACAGCTTCTACCTGAAACCCGGCGAAAAGCGCCGCGTGAAAGAAGCGCTGGCGCGCAAGCGGAATCGTAAAAAGGCCCGAAAAGAGCAGGATTAAGCTCCTTCAACGGAGAAAGGCCCCGCGGGGGGCGGGGCGGGTGCAAGCGCGAAGTAAGG
>CAXTSB010000007.1:0-6121 GCA_964246845.1 uncultured Acidobacteriaceae bacterium | reverse complement strand
CCCCCAACCCAGACTCGGAGCCCGCCCCTACACCGCCCACCCGCGGCGGGCCCCCGGCCCCTTCTCAAAGCTCTAAGTACTCTAAAATGTAAACTTGGCCCACAGCCTTACGTTTCGCGAACCGCCCAAAGCTTGATTGTTTACGTCATAGCGGGCATTAGACCGGTTCAAAAAGCTCGATGTCCCCACATCCAGCAGATTTACATCAAGAAGTCCTACATTGTTGTAATTCACAAAGTCTTGCGCTTCCGCCCGCAGGACTAGTGCGCCCTGCTCAAAATGCAGAAAGCTCGTAGGGATCGATTTTTCCGCCGCGATGTTGTGGATGAACAAGCTTGGGTTTTGGAAGCTGTTGCGTCCCGTGCTCTGGCTTAGGAACTGCGGACCGTTGTAAATAAGCCAATGCGCGCGGTTTGAATCGATGCCGACAAGAGCTCCCGTAGCGTTGTTGGCCGCCAAATCATAATACTGACCGGGAACACCGGCATTGCCGGCCGCGTCGGCCACATAGGTGCCGTCGATACCGACCGAATCGAACGGAGCAGCGCGATTTGACAAGATAGGGCGGTCATTGGCGGTGCTGCCGTCTCCGTTCGCATCGATGCCGGAAAAGTTGACAGTGCTGTACGCGCCGGATTGCAGCCTTTCCTCACCGGAAAAGCTCCAGTGGCGGGTGAAAGCACTTAGGAGTTTATCAGCAGCGGTGCTTGAGGAGTGGAAGCCCGCCGGCGAATATACATAGGCAAAGGAAGCGTAGTGCCGGTGGTCATAGGCTGAAGGGCCGTAATCCTGCCCGCGCCCGCCCGGTGCCAGGTTTGCCGAGTAGGACGTTGCCGATGAGTCCGGGGTGAATACCTCGGAGCCGTCATCCAGCGTCTTGCTGTACACATAGGAGGCCTGCACCTCCAAACCCTTGCTGAAACGGTGCGTGACGCCGATCTCAAGGCCGTGATAGTTGGAATCCGCGAAATTGCCGCGTGCGTTGATTTGACCCCGATCTGGGTTCAGCCGCTCCTGCGTCGCAGGGTCGAAGTAGTTGTACTGCTGGTTTGCATAGAGTTTGAGAGCTCGGTTGCCGACATAATTGACGGCCAGCTGGAAGTCGCCCGGCAGCGCCCGCTCGACGCCGAGATTCCACTCATACGTGTAAGGGCTGACAAAGTTCTGCACGATGCTCTGTACGGAAGCGAGCGGATTGAGCACCGGGGTGATTGCACCTACTTGACCCAACGCGTTGGGCAGGCCGTTTCCTGAAGTCTGGATGAGCGTACCCGAAATCGAGTTGGGCGAGCTTTGCAGCGAGTTCAAGGCTATGTTGGTGAAATCTGAATCGTAAAATATGCCAAAGCCGCCTCGGATCACCGTCTTTCCGTCCGACAGCAAACCGGCATGAGGGTTGTAGGAAAAGCCGACCCTGGGAGCTATGTTGTTTGTATCTCCGGGAATGCGGAGAACTGTGGTCAGAGGAGCGAATGGATTGTTCCCATTTATCGACGGATAAGAAAGAATGTTCTCGGGATTTGTGAAGTAGTCATAGCGGGCACCAAGATTCAACGTCAGATCCGGTGTAGCTTTCAGATCATCCTGGATGAACACTCCAGATCTCCACGTATGAGGATCGAAGCGGATGCTTCCAAAAGTTCTTGTTGCTGAGCCGGAAGGTCCAAGCTGGTTCAGCAGGAAATTGCCCAGTGAGCTGACCCCGGAGCCTCCGTCGGCGAAGGTCAACCCACCGTTCAGATTTTGGCTGACGATGTCACTTTCAATACGGCGGCCGACGTCTGCACCGACCCGAATCGTGTTGCGCCCAAAAGTCAACGAAACGGTGTCTTGGAATTGGTACTGCTCTTGCGAGCGCCCTTGCGGAAAGTTCTGATCAAACCCCAGTTCTGAAATAAGGGTACGACTGCTGAATGTGAGATTTGGAGCTGTAAAGATCGGGTTGGCGCGCGCACTCGCGGATGCATCGAAAAGGAAGCTCAATCTTGCCTCCGCTACCCGGAATTCATTCAGCAGCGTGGGCGAAAAAACATGAGTCCAGGTTCCTTGACCGAGCTCGGAAGGCCCACCTTGAACGGTATCAAAGCCAGGCAGGGCAGTTCCGTTATTGAAGAAGTCAGGACTGAGTGAACCGCGATCATGGATATATCGGGCGGAAAAGGTGTCTGCTGAGCGAGGGATGAAATCAACCTTGTAAGTCCATTGAGTATCCGGGCTGCTCTCAGCAACAGATGGCCGCAAGAAGCGCGAGATAGACACGGAACATCCCGGCTGCGTTGCCGGACAAGCTGCGCCAAGTGGAGCCCGTGTGACAGGAGTTCCTTGCACAGTAAATGTACTAAGGTAATCTCCATTGACAAGGTAGGGCAGCAGGGTTTGCGCGTTGACATTGCCGCTGCTTGCTAACCGCTGGATCAGTGGGAAGCCGGATTGATCAGGCAGATTGACGAATGATGCTTGTTCTTGGCCGTAGTACCTTGTAAATTGTGCAGCTCCGAAAGCAAAGAGCTTATTCTTGATTGCGGGACCACCTGCAGTAAATCCGAGTTGGTGTTGGTCGTAGCGGGTAATCGGCTGCGTCGTTTGCCGGAGCTGCCCATCCCGGGCGTTCAAACCTGAACCCGTATACAACTCGTACGCGCTTCCGTGGAACTGATTGGTGCCGCTTCTGCTGATCAAGTTGACAACCCCACCGCTTGCGCGTCCGAACTCAGCAGGCGGATTGTGCGTATAAACCACCTCATCCGAATAGATGAATGGAATAACCGGCTGCAAAGCTTGGCCACCGATCGTAGCGTCATTTATCTCTTGGCCGTCAATCAGGAAGTTATTGGAGCGGGGACGGGCGCCGCTGACCTGTATGCCCTGTCCATTTGAGAATCCGGAGTTGCTTACGACTTGAACCCCGGGTACGTTCAAGGCGAGCTCAATTGGATTAAGTGAGAAAATAGGTAACTTATTTAACTCATTGCCGCCGATAGTACTCGCAAGAGAACCGTTTTCGGTATCCAGAACGGCTTGCTCGCCTTTAATTTCAACCGTTTCGCTTACTTGTCCCGGAGAAAGCACGGGGTCATAGGAAGTGACCTGACTCGGCACGACATCCAAGTCCTGAATGTCGAATTGCTGAAAGCCTGCACTTTCTACATGGATGGAGTAGCGCCCTGGGTTAATACCGTCAACGCGAAAACTGCCAGTTGACTCGGAGCGGAGCGTACGCTGTTCTCCGGTGTCCTTGTTAGTAACGCTTAACACAGCGTCGGCGATAGCGGCTCCGCTCGAATCCCGAACTATGCCTGAGAGGATTCCTTTGCTGGTTTGCGCATGAGCCGTTGACGGAACCAGGATAGCGGGAGCTGCAACAGCGAGCAGGATGCCCGCGTGCAGAAGAAGGGCTCGGGTGGGCTGGCGGAACGGCTTGGGGCGCATGGTCCTCCTGGATCTCGCTCTGCGCGGTCAGGCGCTGGGACGAGGTACGGAATGGTATGCAGCCATCTAGCAAGCGAAGTGCCAAAGTGTTGAATTAGGTACTTTAGTACCAAGTGCCCCTATTTGGGGCAGCTTCGGCGTGAAATCTCGCCTTTTAATTATGAAAATGCGGAGAAAACTACGCCGGAGTGTACTTGCTGCCAGCCGGCCCATACATACGTGCGGTGCCGTTTGCCCAACGGAAAATCGGCCGCCCTACGCCCCCACTGTCGCCTGGCGCTTTTTTGCCTCATGGCTTGCGAGCAGGGCTTCCAGCTGGGTCAGCAGGTCGTGGGTGTTCATCGGCTTCACCAGCATTTTGTCGGCGGAGGCATCGTTTTCCCACTCGGACCCCGGCAGGGGGAAGGCGGTCAGCATGGCGACTGCCGGGCGGTATGGGGCGGTTTTGGCCGCCTGCACTACTTCCAGGCCCGAGGACTCGGACTCCATGCGCATGTCGGTGATGACCATTTCGTACTCATGGGTCTTGATCTTGGAACGGGCTTCGCGGGCCGAGGCGGCGGTTTCTACTTCGTAGCCGGACACCTCGAGCACGGCCTTTAAGGTAAGGAGGATAGTGAGCTCGTCATCAACAAGCAGAATGCGGCGTTTCGCGGTCATCAGTGTTCCTCCCGTCGGGCTTCCGGCGAAACCGATTCTAGCAGCGGCAAGCGGCACGGGCTGGGTACACTCGTAATGTGCCGGGTTATTTTGTTCACGCGCTGGGCTGCCGGGCGAGCGCAGCCGACGGAGACGCCGCGGCGGCTGCGTTGGAGCGCGCCGGGTTCGCGCCCGCGAGCCAAGAAAACGCGGACCTGCTCCTGCTGCAAACCTGCGCGGTGACCGCAGAGGCGGAAGCAACGGCGCGGGCGTGGATACGGCGCGCGCGCCGTCGCAACCCGAAGTCGCGCCTTATTGTTTCAGGCTGCTATGCGCAGCGCGCGCCGGGCGAGCTGGCCGGGCTCGCCGGCGTAAACGCCGTTATCGGCAACTCGCACGCGAGCACCATTGCGGATGCCGCGCGGTCTTTGCCCATGCTCTTGCCCGCGGAAGCGCTGGTCCGCCACCGGCCGTTCAGCGCGGTTGACGACGCGCCGTTCGCGGGCGAGCACACACTTCTGCCGCCGGGTACACGCCGCACCCGCCCGGTGCTCAAGGTGCAGGACGGCTGCGGCAACCGGTGCGCGTTTTGCGTGATCCCGGAGACGCGCGGCCCCAGCCGGTCTGTTTCGCTTGCGGCGGCTTGCACCGCGGCAAAGGCGTTTGCGGACGCGGGCGGGCAGGAGCTGGTCGTTTCGGGCATCAACCTGGGCCGGTGGGGCCGCGACCTGCGCCCGGCGCAAAGCCTGCCGGAGCTGCTGCACGCTTTGCTCGCCACGGGCGTACCCCGCATCCGGGTCTCGTCCGTCGAGCCCATGGATTGGACGCCCGAGCTGCTCGCCGTGTTCGCCGAACATGCGGCGGGCGGAAATCCGAGGCTCGCCCCGCACGCGCACCTGCCTTTGCAGTCAGGCGCGGACGCGACCCTGCGCGCCATGCACCGGCGCTACCGGCCCTGGCACTACGCCGAAAAGCTCCGGACTTTGCGGGCCATGCTGCCCGACGCGGCGCTCGGCGCGGATGTGATGGTCGGCTTCCCCGGCGAGACCGAGGCGCTATTCCGTGAAAGCTTGGAGTTCGTGGAAGCGATGCCGCTTACCTACCTGCACCTGTTTCCGTTCTCGCCGAGGCCGGGCACGCGGGCATACAACCTGCCGCGCGTTCCCTCGGGCGCGGTCCGGGAGCGCATGGCCGAGATGGCGGCGCTTGCCGGCCGCAAGCAGCAGGGGTTTGAGTCCGGCTTCGTCGGCCGGGAGCTGTCCGCGGTCACCTTGCGCGACGGCACGGCACTTTCAGCCAACTACCTTTCCATCCGGCTCCAAACGCCGGCCCCGCCCAACCGCCTCGTGCGCGTCCGGCCCGCATCGTATTGTGAAGAACAGCTTCACGCCCTTGCGGCGGGTGGTACAGTATAGCGACCGTCACCCGCCTTCGAGCCGCGACGGAAGCTGAAAAGGGAGATACGTCATCGATAAACGTTCCGCCAAAAGCTTTATACGGATCAACGACCGCATCCGCGCGCGCGAAGTGCGCGTGATCGACGAAAAAGGCGAGCAGCTGGGCATCCTACCCCCGTTTGAAGCACTGAAGATTGCTCGGGAGCGCGGCCTGGACCTGGTGGAAGTATCGCCGAATGCAGTGCCGCCGGTATGCCGTATCCAGGATTACGGCAAGTTCCTGTATGAAAAGGACAAGAGCGACCGCGCCGCACGCAAGAAGCAAAAGGTGATCGTCGTCAAGGAGGTCAAGTTTTCCGTGACTGTCGACGAGCACGATTACCAAACCAAGAAAAATCAAGCCGTGCGCTTTCTTACCGAGGGCGATAAGGTGAAGGCGAGCCTCCGCTTCCGCGGCCGGCAGATGGCGCACCGCGACCTCGGCTATAACATCATCAACCGGCTGATCCAGGACATCGGCGACACCGGCAGCGTCGAGTTCATGCCGAGGATGGAAGGCACCACGCTGCACGCGATTCTCGCACCGGGCAAGAAGCTGCAGGCCGAGAAAGAAGCGGCGGCGAAAAAGTCCGCCCCGCCCCGCCCCGTTCCGGCGC
>CAXTSB010000006.1:0-50301 GCA_964246845.1 uncultured Acidobacteriaceae bacterium | reverse complement strand
GGACCGGAGGGGTATGCGGAGCTGCTGGAACGGGACGGCATGGTGCCCGCACCCTACCTGGCCCGGGCGCACTGGGTGGCGCTGGAGCGATGGGACGCGCTGCCGGGGCGGGAGGTGGAAGCGCTGCTCAGGCAGGCACACGGGCTGGTGTGGGCGAAGCTGCCGCGGCGCGTCAGGGCGAGGCTGGAAGGCTCTCCGTAAACACTTGCTGAGATAGACATAGAAGTGGTGCGTCCGGCGTTTGGGTGGGTCTTTCGGGGGATACCTCGAACTGCCCCGCGCTGGTAGCGTAGGCACAGCGCGGTCAGTTGTCCTGAAGATACAGCTTGACGGAGAAAGCAGACCGGAGACCGACGTTGCCCTCAAAAGCAACAGGCCCCGGATCGTAACCGGGGCCCATCTCAACTGCCAGGAAGTCCCTGCATGCTGAAACTAAGCATCAGGATCCACTTCGTGTTCCAGCCTAGTCCGCGCTAGATCGCCGCTCTTCTCCCGTGGCTTTATCGCTGAGAAAAGTGCTTTACCCTGAGCGCTTTAGGGGGCGGTCAAACTCGATATCGAAAGAATACCACCAAAGCTTGTTGCGGGAAGGCTGTTCTCTTATGAGCCGCTGCCCAAGGTGAGCCGCACACCGAACCGGGCCAGCTGCGGCGTGCCCAGGGTGCGGATGGGGGTGCGGCCGACGTCGACGGAACGGTCGAAGAGATTCTCAACCGAGGTGAACAGCTGCCAGCGGGGGCTGAAGTTGTGGGCGGCGTACACGTCGAAGCGGGTGAACGGGTGGAGGATGAAGGTGTTCAGGTCGTCGTCGTACTGGCGGCCGCTGACCCGGGCTTGCACGCTGAGCAAGCCCAGCCGGGGCTGGGAAGCGACGACCTGGAGGGTGCCGGTGTTGCGGGGCACCTGCGGAATCCACCGCCCGACGAGGTTGGGCGCAACCGTGCTCAACGCGGGCGAAGGGTTGTAGCGGGTTACGGTGGCGTGCGCGAACTGATAGCCGCCGGTGAGCTCGAGCCAAGCCGCCGGGTGGATCGCGCCGTCGAGCGAGATGCCGCGCGAGCGGATTTGCCCGAGATTTTCACGCTGAAGCGTGGTGGCGGTAGGGGTGGTGGAAAGGGTGAGGGCCGTGATGGGCCGGTTGACCTCGTTCCAAAAGTAGGAACCGCGCCAGCTTGCGCCCCAGCGGGAAGGGGTCTCGCCGGCGATGCCGGTTTCCCAGCCCGTGGTGCGTTCGGACAGGAGGTTTGCGTTGGCCAGGGTGTTCTGCTGGCCCACTTGCCCATTGCGGTAAAGTTCGTTCTCCGTGGGAGCGCGGTAGGCGCGAAAGCCGCTCGCGCTGAGGGCAAGCGCCTTCCCGAGCCGGCGGGAGATGCCGGCGCGCGGGTCGACCACGACCTGGTCGATGGAGGGCAGGGTTTTGCGCGCGCCCGTGGTGAGGGCGTACTGGGCGGCATCGCGGCTTAGGAAGCGGTCGGCGCGGGCGGACGCGGAAAACAGCCATGGTCCCGGCGTCCACAGGAGTTCGCCGTAGCCGCCGGCGTCGGTTTGGCGGGCGGTGGTGGTGGTCGGGACAGCGGTGCGGGCGGTGGGCCGCTCGGTATCTTCGGCGCGGATGTCGCGAACGTCCGACCCGGCGAGCGCGACGAGTTCGGGAAAGAATGCGTGCCGCCAACGAATGGCTCCGCCGAGTTCGTCAGCGGGGTCGGACGCGGAACGGGTCAGGGTTTCGCTTACGCGGCCGGGTGTGACCGATGAGAAGTTTTGACGGAAGGCTACAGTGGAACCCCAGGCGCGGCCCTGCCAGTCGCCCCAGCGCCCGGCTTTGTCCAAGCCCGCGGAGTAGCGCCACAGGCGGGTGGCGTTGGTGGTGAGCGGGGTGCCGTTGTGGCGGTCCTCGTTAAGCACATTGCCGCGCAGGAAGAAGCCCTGGCCGGAACCGGCGGGGCCGAGCCGGCGCTCGCCGAACACAAGTGCGTTTTCAGCATGGACGTTGGAGTGGACGTCGACCGGTCCGCGCAGGCTGGGAGCCACCAGAGTGTAGCCGTCGGTGCCGATGAGGCCCGCGGAGGCGAGCCCGGCCCAGCGTCCGCGTCCGCCGCTCAGAAGCGCTTCGTTGTCGTTTAAGCCTTGCGCGCCGAAGCCGGACTCGAGCACCAATGCGGGCTTGTCGGCGAGCGGGGTTGGCGAGATTTGGACGACCCCGCCGACGGCACTGGAGCCGTACAGGTCGCTGACGCCGCCGCGGACCACCTCGACGCGGCCGACGGCAAGCGCGGGGATCTCCAGCCAGTGAATCCAGCCGCCGAAGGGGTCATTGATTGGCACATCGCCGAGCAGCACGAGCGAGCGGGACGCGGCGGTGGAGCCGAGGCCGCGCAGCGAAACGCCTTCCGTGGTGGGGTTGGCGACGAGCGAGGAGGACCGGCGGAACAGGTCAAAGCCCGGAACGGTGCGTAGCTTGCCGTCGAGGCCGACGGGCGCGGTCTGTTGGAGCTGTTTGGCGGTGAGGATGCGGGTAGAAACCGGGCTCTCGATCGCGGCAATGGGGGTGCGGAAGCCGGTGACTTCAATGGATTCAGCACTGGGCGTAGGCAGGTTGGGAGCGGCAGCGCCGTTCGGTTTCGGAGCCGTGTTGCCGGAAGGCTGCTGTGCAGGCGCGACAGCGGCCGCGGCCGCGAATACGGCCGTAAGAACAATTCTCAAATTTCACCCGTTTTAGAAACAGCGTACACGGAACGGCTCGGATGAAGGAGCTGTGCTGCTTCAGGACACGGCAGCTGCTCCAGCAGCTGGCCTAGAGTGCGACCTGAGAGAGGGTGACGAACCTCGGCCGCGAACTCACACAAAGGAGCAAGCACGAAGCGGCGGCGGTGCAGCTCTGGGTGCGGAAGAGTCAGGGCGGGCGTGTTCAGAATTACCGGCGTGGATTGCTGCTCAACAAGCAGCAAATCGAGGTCGAGGGTGCGGGGGCCTTTCGCGACCGGACCGCGGGTGCGGTGGAAGCGGCGCTCCACGGCAAGGAGCGCGTGCAAAAGGGCAGCCGGGGCCAGCTCAATCTTGAGGCGGAGGGCGGCGTTCACGAACGGCGGCTGATCCTCGACGGGCCCGACCGGGGCGGATTGCCAGAGGCTGGAAGCGCCAGTGACCGTACCGAGCTCAGACAGGCTGAGCGCGGCGGCGGGCAAGGCGGCCGCGGGCGGGCCCGCCGGCCCGGGGAGGTTGGCCCCGAGGCCTATGTAGGCAGTCCAGGGCGCGCGCTTGCTAGAGCTTGCGGCAGGCATACGTCTAGCGTATCGGGCTTGCTGCCTACCAACAGAGCCTGCTCTGGCGCATCAGGCCGAGATCCACAAGCGGACCAGAGGGTTTGGGTGACAAGCGAGTAGCGCCGCAGATGCTGAAAAGTCATTCCTCGGCAGATTGTTGCTACAAGCGATACGCCTCGGCACTTTCCACGCCATATGCCCCGCGTTGCGGCATGGCAGGGTTCCAGCTCCAGGACGGCCAGAAAGATTTACTCGCGACTTTAAGGCGCGTGACCGCAACATACTTTCGCTCGTTGATTCAAGAGTTTTCAAGCCCCGCTCCTGAACGAGTTCCTACACAATTTCTCCTGGCCTCATCGGGACGCTTAGACTGGGTGCCAGAACCGTACAGCAAGCGTTGCGTTTTGCGGTGATTGCCATTGCAGGCCAATGGCCTGGGTAAAGGTGCGACATGGGTGGAGTTTTACGCGGTGTAGTGTTGTCTATGCTTCTGTCCGGCTTTCAAGTCAAGGCGCAAACTACGGCCAGTGCCACTGTTTCCCATCACGATCTACCAGTAAAGGCTGATGAAATTCACTGGTCAAAGCTTGTCTGGTACAGTGCGACGATTGGCGGCAAAAAGGTGGCACACGCTGCGCCTTTCATCGAAATTCATGTAGACGGCATGGCGCAGCCAGCTTTGATGGAGCTGGATACAGGAACAGACATCAGCAGTTTGTATGGAAAAACGCTAACTCGTGTGATTCCTTCGATACAAAGTAAAAAGCTTGCAGTGGTAAGCGGAACCATGGCGGGTTGCCCCTTCGCCAATGAAAAGTTCGAAGTGTTGGCCGACCAGGGCGACACCTCGACCGCGGATGGGCGGGTTTACCTGGGAACAGTTGGTTTAGGCTTCTTTCGCGATCGGATCCTCTTCATGGACCTTGTCAGCAATGAAGTCGCGATTCTGCCTAAGGGCGTGGAGCTTCCAGCCTCATTGGTGAGCCGAGCGCAGAGTGTCCCCGCAGGGGTGCGTGGCGGGAAACTGTATGTGACACTCAAGGCGAATGGAGCGCTTGAACAAGATATGTTTTTTGACACCGGATCGAGTTCCTCGACACTTGTGACTGCACCTGCGACATGGAAACGCCTCACGGGCCGCCAGCCTGGCGATCCAAGAAATTCACGCTGGGTAAGTTCCAACTGGGGTAAGGATTCGGTGATGATTGGCTCTCCCGCGTCCGGAAATGTTTGCGTCGGCAGCGCTTGCGTTTCGCGCCCGACAATCAAATTTGAAAGCACAGGATTAGAAAACTTCGACTTTGCCAAGTATCCCGTTAAAACAGATAGATATTTCGGCGTTATGTTGTTTGACGGCAGGTTTACCGTAGTCATCGATAGGGCACACGGAAGGTTTGAGCTGGTTCGAGGGTCGATGGCCCATCAATCGTGGGGAAAGCAGTAACATCCATCGGCCTGCGATCACTTTTCACATACAAGCAAACTGCGCCAGCCGCAACCATAGCTATGAGGATGTGAATACAGCCGAATTACCCTGCCTGGCTTGATGGGTGTTTGAGCGGCATAGGCCCAGAACAGAATTAGATCCCACTTTGTGGAGCTTGGGGTGGTCATGCTTCGAGGCGAGCGGGCTCAGGCGGCTAAGAGAATGCTTGGCGGCATAGCCGAGAGCGCTTCCCAGGGCCTAAGCTACTCTGCCTAAAGACGCTGTTTCAGTACTCAATCCCGCGCTGGGCGAGGATGCCCTTCTGATAGGCGTGTTTGCGCTCGCCCATTTCAGTGACGGTGTCGGCGAGCGCGACGAGGCGGGGGTGGGCGTTGCGGCCGGTGAGGATGACGTGCAGCAGCGGCGGACGCGTTTCGAGCGCGGCGGCGACCGCGTCGGGGTCGAGCAGGCCGTAGGAGACCGCGTACAGGATTTCGTCGAGGATGAGCATGTCCCACTCGTTCGACGCGATGGCGCGGGCGGCCTCGGCCCAGCACTCCTGGATGAGCCGAACATCTTCGGGGTCGGTTTCGGCGCCGCCGACCTTGATGAAGCCGCGGCCCATGGGGCGGATTTGGAAATTTTCACCGATCATTTCGGCGGCATCCAGCTCGCCGTAGTGCCACGAACCCTTGATGAACTGCAGCATGAGCACACGCATGCCGTTGCCGGCCGCGCGGAAGCCGGTGCCGAGCGCGGCGGTGGTTTTGCCCTTACCCGCGCCGGTGAACACGATGACTAAACCTTTACGCTCGCCTGCCGATATATCTGCCATGAACACAGCTTAATGGCCCGAGTGGTAGGGGTGCCCGGCGAGGATGGTGCAGGCTCGGTATAGCTGCTCGGCAAGCACGAGGCGCGCGAGCTCGTGCGGCAGGGTCATGGGGCCGAGCGAGAGCGTATTCGCGGAGGCGAGCGCGGCGGAGCTCCAGCCGTCGGCGGGGCCGACCGCGAAGACAAGCAGCTGCGTACCAACATCCTTGTGCCGGTTGATGAGAGCGGCAAATGCTTGCGAAGAGACCTGGCTTCCAATCCGATCAAGCAGGACCGTGAAAGTACGACCGCGTTCTTTTAGGAGCGAGGCGAAGAGGACCGCTTCGCTGCGGAAAACTCGTGCTCCCGCAGGCATGTAAGGACGGGTGCGGAGCAAATATTGCGCCACCAGCGCCTGCATGGGGCCGGTGTGCGGGCGATGAGCAACGGAGGCAAGCAGGCAATTCATGAACTCCACCCAGTGATGAGCGAGGATATTTTTTCGCCATCAACTATTTATCAAAGATTAACAATGGACAGGCGTATTGAGCTAGTAACGTTCTGAGGATAAGGGGTCACTCCATTGCCATCTCTTTACTTCCTACAATCTCCCTCGACATACAAAGCCGCGACACTGACGTCATTTGCGGTATGTGCATTCGGGCTTATTCTTGAGCCGGCTGCGCGTGCTCAGTTGACCGGTGTGATCGGCTACCCATGCAATCAGATTGTGAGCTCTCCTCCAACTCCCGGTACGTACAGCGGCGCTCAACCGGCTGTTTGCACGATCGCGGCGGCGTGTCCCGCAGCTGCGCCGGAACTTGCGCTGAGGGTAAGTGCAACCTCCAATCTTTCTTGTCCGCAAGACTCCGTGGTCAATTATGCGAACACGCAGTATCAGAATGCTCCGTCAAACTCCATAGGAGCCTACGGCAGCACGCTTGACTCTTCGAACGGCATGTTTCGCGGGAATGTGCAAGCTGTTGCGGCCTGTGACGGGAGCACCGCCGCTGTCAACACCGACATGCTCTATCGAAGCGTTTGCGGGCAACCCCCAGCAGCATCAAACGGCGGCGGCGGCGGACCTATAGGTACAAATGGATCCGGTTGTTATTACGGATTCGAGGATCAACTGATTTGTCCTGTTTAGTAAAAAACTGAGGGGGTAATCATGTCAATCAAGCTCACTGCTCTCGCATTCGTCTCATTGGTAGGAACTCACTCCAGCTTTGGACAAGCCATGCAGACTGTCGGCATTCCCAATGCTGACATTTCGCTTCTACCCGCCTCAGGCGCGGAAGCAAGGCTGCTCTTGCACAGCCTGATGACAAATGCGCCGGCGCTTGAGAATTCAACTGATATATTGCGATACGCAGCCGTGCTTACGAACAATGGCTCCAAGCCGATTGTTGGTTACACAATCGATTGGACCGTAACAGATGCTTCAGGAAGGAAGTCTCATAGATACACCAGCGTTTCCGATTTCAGCGCGCTCGGGGCATTGAGTGTTCCGGCCGGGGGAACCGCACTCAACCCGAAAAGTTTTGCGTTAGTGACCCCCACGGGGCGCATACCGCTTTCCGATCTGAAGGATATGAAAGCGGGGGTTTTGAGGGCACCCAAAGAAACAGGTCTTGAGGCGATACCTGCAACGGCACAGTCTGTCAGTTCCACTGTCGATGATGTCATCTACTCAGATGGAATGTATGCGGGTCCTGATAGGTCTGGAAACACTTTGCGTACGAGAATGGATTGGAATGCAAGGCACGATTCCGGTATATCCGCATTGAAAGCAGCAGCCAAATACCCGTCGGATGCCGACCTGCAAGACTACTTGGAAGCGTATCCAAGCAAGCGTGAACCCTCCAATGGAAGCCCGGCTCACGACCTCTACTATGACGCCCGCGAGCGGGCGACGGCCAACCTTCTGTTCGCATTGAAAGCTCTGGGAAGGAACTCCCTGCTTTTAAACGCCCGGAACTTCGCCGATCAGAAGCCTCTCATGCTGAAGCCGTTCACTCCATCCGCTCCCACGCCTGCTTCCACACCCGAGTAAGTTGTTCATCTTGCAACGGAAGCCGTGTGAACAAGGGAATTGATACCGGCTTCAGGCAAGCTTTGCTTGAAGAGGTTGCGCCTTTGGGCAGCCGCTTTATAGGAGCAATGCGCTTCGGGTCAGCCGGAACGGCTCTCGCCGATGCGCTGAGCGACCAGGACTTGCTGGTCGTCCTCAGGGATGGCGGTCTGCACAAACAGCTTCTTACATTGGCCGGCAAGCCCTGCGACTTGATCTATGTCAGTGAGGCCATGGTACTGTCCCACTGCTCCCTTTCCAACCCTAAAAATAACAACCCGGTGTTGCGGGCTCTTGCAACGGGGGAGCAGCTGCTGGGAGCGGAAAGGATGGCGGAGCTTGTCGCCGATGCCCGGTCTGTATTTGCCCAGGGACCGGCAAAACCTGCCGGCGAGGAGGTACGACTGTTTGTCGTTGCCGCGGTACAGACGATGCAGTTTATAGAGAAGTGTCGTGTCCGCGCGGCAACTGAACAAGTATGGGAATGCATTCTGGATGCCAGGTTGGGAACCTTCCTGACTTGGATGGTGGAGGCCTACTGCCGCTTAAACCGGTTATGGTGTGATGCATTCTGGCGGCTCTTGCGGGCGAGGGAACCGGAGTACCTGGAGTTGGCTGGGTTGATACGGTCTTTTCTTGACGCGCCGGATCGGACCGCGAAACAAGGGGCGATTTACTCCTTAGCTGACCGGGTCGCTTCGCTCGGCAGTCAGATGCTGTGATAGGGGCTTAAAAGGCTTAAGTTTGAAGCTGGCGTGCTCACGCCTGCGTCTGGCGCTCGCCTGCCTCGCCGAGGGTGACTGGACTTCTAAATCTGAGGGCAACCCTTATGTCTGCTGCTGGCGCTCGCCTCACCCGGCATAATCCGGACCTGGCGCTCCGTTGATACATGAGATATCTATCGCCCATGCCGTTTGTGTTTGTCGAGCATATGCAGCAAAAGGATCGGCAGAGCCGGTGCGCTGCCCGACAATGTTTATGCCGCCCGGCGATCTTTCAATCTTAGGATCGGACCTTCGAAATATCGCCTGGACAAGTAGGCGATCGCCGTGGCCGCGCCGATGCAGGCGAACGCTTGGCCGGACCAGACGGCAAGGCTTTGGAGCTGTACCGGCGGGAGGCGGCGGATGATCCAGCCGCCCAGGGAGGCGTAGACCAGTGTATTGATCAGGTAAAGGCCGTAGCTGATGTAGCCGTAAAAAGCCAGGATGCCGCGTGAGGCGGTTTGCCCGGTCCGGAGAAGCCGGGCGCGGTCCCGTGCCAGCCCGCGCAGCAGCACGCCGCAGGCCGTCCAGGTGAACGGCAGGTCCTCAAGGGCGTCGAGCGACTTGCCTGGGTGGAAAGCCGTCAGGAAAATGACCAGCAGCGCCGAAGGAGCGCCGACGAGAACCAGCGCGCGGCCGATGCGCGCCGCGTTGCCGGCGTGGATGCGCCCTTGCCGCACAAGGACGGCTAGGAGCGCCCCGTAGGCGATATAGTCCAGCACGAAAGGCGTTTTGTAGTGGATGTCGATGTGGGCCAGCAAATGGATGGCCAGCAGACGCAGCAACGGTTCCGCGGTCAGGATACTGATGAGAATCGTGAGCAGGGCGCGGTCTCCCAAGCGCCGCACGCAGGTCGGCCAGAGCAGGTAGAAGTGCTCTTCCACCGCCAAGGACCAGAGCAAGCCGAACTGGCGCAAGGGCGCGCCGAACAGCTGCGAAAAGTTGGCGATGAACAGCAAGGCCGCGAGGAGAAAGCGATTGCTGATGATGCCCAGTCCCCACACAAGCGCCAGCACCGCCAGATAGATCGGCAGGATGCGCAGCGCGCGCCGGATATAGAAGTTGCGGTAGTAGTCGTCCCGTTCCCGCGCCTGAAAGAGAAGCGTGCTGATGAGCAATCCCGAGAGCACAAAGAAGACGTTGACGCCGAAGCGGCCGCAGCCGACCGCGGCAGCCGCCAAACTGCCCCAAAACACGCCCAAGTCCGCCTGCCAGCCGTAACTGCCGAACCCATGGAAGAGAACAACCATCAGAATGGCCGCGCCCCGGAGGGAGTCGAGCGACGGCATATGCCGCAGGACCAGGGAGTCTGCTTCGATCGGCCGGGCGGCTGCGAGATGAGACACAGTGGAAGCGATCACCGCACCTTTACAAGGAGGAGTTGGCTCCTGCTTAGGCTATCCGGAACTATCGTTTCGAGGAGCTTATTTATAAGGAATTCACGCCTGCTGCTGGCGTTCGCCTGCTTCGCCGAGCGTGACCCGGACGCTCATTTTGCGCTTGCCGCGAAAAAAGGTCACGAGCACGGCATCGCCGACCTGGTGGCGGTCCATGATGTCGGACAGATCCTGCTGCGAGCTGATCGTTTCACCATCGACGGCAACGAGGAGGTCGCCGCCGAGCAGGATTTGCGTGTAGCCGAGCAGGGCGCGCTCGCTGCCGCCGCGCAGGCCGGCCAGCTGCGCCGCGCCGCCGGGCATCACCTGTTCAAGCAGCAGGCCCGAGCTTGCGCCGAGGCCGATTTGGTCGGCGAGCTCGGGGCCGATGGGCAAGGTGACCGCGCCGAGCGAGGGGCGGCGGGCGTGGCCGTAGCGCTGGAAGTCCGCGAGCACGGCGCGCGCGGTGTCGATGGGGATGGCGAAGCCGATGCCCGCGCTTTGGTCCACGCTTTGGTTCGGGTTGGTGGCGATGAGCGTGTTGATGCCGATGACCTCCCCGCGCGAGTTGAGCAGCGGGCCGCCGGAGTTGCCGGGATTGATGGCGGCATCGGTTTGTATGGCGTTTTCAATCTCGCCCCCGAGCGGCCCGCGGATGGAGCGGATGGCGGAGATGATGCCGGTAGTCATGGTGCCGTTGAGGCCGAAGGGGTTGCCGATGGCGTACACCTTTTGCCCGGGAACGAGGTCGCGCGACTGCGCGAGGGTGACCGGCTGCAGGTTCTGCGCGCCTTCGATTTGCAGCAAGGCAATGTCGTGCCGGCGATCCTTGCCGATAACTTGCGCCTTGTAGCGGCGTTTGTCGGCGGTCTGCACCTCGACGGTTTGGGCGTCGGCGACCACGTGGAAGTTGGTCGCGATGTGGCCTTGACGGTCGAGGATGAAGCCCGAACCCTGGCCCTGCTGCGGGACCGGTCCGTAGAAGAAATCGACCTCGACCGTGGTGGCCGTGACGTTGACGACCGAGGGCAGCAGCCGCTTGTACACGCTGATATTGGTCAGCTCTTCAGCATCGAAGGCAGGCGCGGCCTTCACTTCTTCCAAAACAAGCGGGGTTTTCAGGCGCGCTTGCGTGGACGGGTCGGGCGCGAAAACAGGCAAGAATCCTCGGCCGCCCGCGTAGTACCAAATGGCGGCAAGGATCAGGGCGGCAAGGGCGAGGCGGCGCATAGGGCGTTCCTTGGGGATGGCTTTTTCAGTTTAGTAGGCGCATGGAGCCGGAGCTAGCCGAGCGCGGTTGAGGGTGCGGCGGTTTGTTGCAAGGCGCGCAGTACCCTCAGCGCCTCGCGCCGCAGCAGAACCAGCGTCCGGGTGTTCTCGATGACGAAGTCGCAAAATGCCCGCTTGGCTTCGTCCGGCATCTGCGCGGCCATGCGCCGGCGCGCCTCGGCGGCAAGCTCCGCGCGCTGGCTCGGAGCCGCCCGCATTGCGAAGCGGGCCGCCCGCTGTCCCTCGGGTGCGGTCACCAGGACGAGTTTGTCGAACCGCTCGCGCCACGGCTTTCCTTCTTGCGCGACTTCAAAGACCAGCGCCGACTCAACGGCCGCCAACGGGCAGCCCGCCTCAGCGAGCAGCCGCAGCTGCCGGTCCTGCTCGGCAAGCACGGCCGGATGCACGATGCCGTTCAGCTCCGCCAAGCGGCCCCCGCTGAAAGCCTCGCGCGCCAGGGCCGAGCGGTCCAGCTGCCCGTCGGCAAGCACGACGCCGGCACCGAAAGCCTCGACGATGGCGGCATGCACCGGCGTGCCGGCGGCCATGAGGGTGCGTCCGATCGCGTCGGCTTCGAGCACGGGTACGCCTTCAGCGGCCCAAACACGCGCCACGGACGATTTGCCGCTGCCCAAACCTCCTGTAAGCCCCACGCGCAGCATGGCGCAATGGTAGTGCGTGCGGGGCGAGAAAGCATCGCCCGGGTATACTCAGCCGGGATGCCGGCCTTGAGCCATACCGTACTCGCGCTGCTTGTTTGCCCGGCTTGCCATGGCGGGTTGAAGCGGGGAAGGGAAGCAATCGCCTGCCGCGGCTGCGGACGCCTTTACCCGATCCGCGACGGCATCCCGGTGTTGATTGTTGACCAGGCGGTTTCCTCTCATGGAACCTCGGTTCGCGAAACTTAATCTTCCTTGCAACGTAAGCAGGGTTTTGCCGCTCCTACAGGTGAACCTAGGAAGCCGGTTGAGGGAGGGTTCGATGAGAATGGAGTGCCGTGTGGAAAAGTTCGACGCCTATGACCTTCGTGCGTTGGGCACTGTTTTGACGCAAACGGACATTGACTCCTTCCAAGCCTCGGAGATGCTCGCGGCGTTTTTGAACGGCCGCGGCTATGGCGTGGATGCACGGCTTGTGCAGGATGCCGTAATGCGCATTGAGAGCGGACAGTGCGACGCGGCGGAAGTGCAGCGCGAACTGGAGCGTGTAGCGCTTGTGATGTAAACCCGCGAATCGCACAGCGGCTTTTCCCCTTGCCATGCAGTGATTGCACCATGACGCCCTTGAGTATGCGGCAAAAATCGTTTCGGATCTCACCGCCCCCGTCCCATTTTGGGAAGAGCAGTACCGTTACGGGAAACCGGTGCGCGCGAGAAAGCACCTTGACCGGCGGTGCCGCATCTGTTCACGCATGACGAGTGCCCGCTTCAAGTTCCCGCGCGGTTTTCTGATGCTTCTCATCCTGTTGGCCGCGCTCGGCGCGCAAGCGCAGCTCGTGCCCGCGCCGATTCCCCTTTACAGCGATAAACCCGTGCCCGGCGCCCAAGGCAACAGTCCCGCGGACCGACCTGTACTGTATCCCTTTCTGCCCGCGGCACGCTCGTCCAAGACGGCGGTTGTCATTTTTCCCGGCGGGGGCTACAGCTTTGTCGCGCTCGGTAAGGAGGGTTTTCAGCCCGCGCGCTGGCTCAACGCGCAGGGCATTGCCGCCTTTGTCGTCGACTACCGCGTCGCTCCCTACCGCTATCCCGTGCCGATCGAGGACGGCGCGCAGGCTGTGCGCCTGGTGCGCTCGCGCGCCGCCGAGTTCGGGATCGATCCGGACAAAATCGGTGTGTGGGGCTTTTCGGCCGGCGGCCATCTGGCCACGACCCTGTCGGCGGAGTGCCGCTTGGCGGACGCGCCGAACGCGGGTCTTGCGGGGATCGACTGCCTGCCGAATTTCGCGATCCTCGCGTATCCGGTGGTCTCCATGGAGCCGCCCGTCGCGCACCCGGGTTCCCTTTTGAGCCTGCTGGGACCGAGCGCCTCACCGGAGCTAGCCCGGCAGCTGTCGCCGCAGTATGCCGTGACCGCGGCGACCCCGCCCACCTTTGATTGGGCCACAACGGGCGATCCGGTGGTGCCCTCTGCCAACAGCGTGCTGCTGTACACGGCGCTTGCAGCCAAGGGGGTACCTGCCGAGCTGCACATGTACGACTTCGCCAACCACGGCTGCGGTTTGTGCGGCGACACGCCGGAGCTTGCGGGCTGGCCGCTGCTGCTGCGGGCCTGGATGGTGCGGCGCAACCTGGTGCCGCCCGATGCGCCCCCGCCGCCGCCCCCCGCGCCGAATGATCCGGACTGGCCGGCGGGCATCGACGGGCCGGGCCACACGCACTGAATGTAAGTTGGAAGGATGCCCGGCTCTTCCCATACTGTTCCGATCGAGGCGGCCGATGCCCGTCTGGACGCCTGGCTTACCGGGCAGCTGGACGGCGTGAGCCGGTCGCGCGTGCAGCTCCTTTTAGAGCAAAACGGCGTTCTGGTGAACGGCGCTCCCGCGAAGCCCTCGCTGCGGCTCGTCGGCGGCGAGCATGTGGAGGTGCTGCGGGAGCCGGTGCTTGCGCCCCTGCGCGCCGTGCCGGAGGCGATTCCGCTCACGGTGGTGTATGAGGATGACGACCTGTCCGTGATCGACAAACCCGCGGGCATGCTGGTGCACGCCGGCGCGGGCCATCGAGCGGAGGACGGGGACGAGTTTGACGTTCGCGATAGGGGCACGCTGGTGAATGCGCTGCTGCACCGGTATCGCGAGCTCTCGTCCGGCAACGGCGACGCGCTGCGGCCAGGGATCGTACACAGGCTGGACCGGCAAACGAGCGGGCTGATCGTGGTGGCGCGCAACGACCGAGCCCATGCGCGGCTGAGCGCGATGTTTGCCGAGCGCGCGGTCGCGAAGACTTACATTGCCCTGGTCCATGGGACGGTCGAGCCCGACCGCGGCACGGTAAATGCGCCGATCGGCCGCGATGCCGTCCGCCGGACGCGCATGACGACGCGGCGCGTGGACGAGGCGCGCTCGGCGGTATCGCACTGGCAGGTAGCCCGGCGCATCCGCTCGCGTTGGGGGCTGTTTACGCTGCTGCGGGTACGGATCGAGACCGGGCGCACCCACCAGATCCGCGTCCACCTGAGCTCGATCGGCCACCCCGTGGTGGGCGACACGCTCTACGGCGCGCCCGCGGAGATCCGCGCGGACGACGGCGGGCGCGTGATGAAGAAGTCGCGGCGGCGCGCGCTCGAAACAATCAGCCTGCCTAGGAACTTTCTCCACGCGGCGGAGTTGAGCTTCGCGCACCCTCGGACGGAGGAGCTATTGGCGGTTAAGGCGGAGCTGCCGGGAGAATTGGGGGAGTTCTTGGCTCAGATCGAAGAGGGTTAGCTACCTTTGCAGCTACTATCCGCTGAGTCCGCCTATTACGCGATCAGCGTTAAAGCGCTCTCATGCAATCCGAACTTTTCCACAGAAGGATTTCTGTTGACATGAGAGCGGTAAAGCCTCACTGTTATCGCCACGGGAACTTAATCTGATTTGGTTGCTGAGGTGTAACTGCTATGTTGAGCGAACGTCGCGCTTTTTTGAAAACAATTCCTGCCCTCTCCGTCATTCCAATCGGCCTTGCAGGTCGTCGCCTTGTTGCCCAACAGCTTAATCGGGGGGGCGGTAACTCCAGATTTCAGTTGTCCGTCGTGCAATGCTCCTGATCCGACTGGCAATAAAATAGTCAACACGCATAATACGGGTATGGCTGGAGCAACACAGGCTACTTTCGTGAGTGGAAAATCTGCAACTCAGGCGAACAACCTATCTCTTCACCACATCGACAATTGGAACTACTGCGTGGCCAATGGACTTGATAGGCAGTTTGCCGGTGCCCTCTCGTCATCCCAAACGAGTCCAAGTTCGGCGTGTGCTACCAACCTTGCCAGTTTATACAATTCGTACGGTCTACAAATAAGCGCTCCAGCAGTTACAGCTTCATTTACGATGAGCAGTTCCGACGCGTCTAGTACTGTATCCTACGCTAACTCGGTAGGCCTGTCAGCGGTTATGAATGCGATGTATAACCGCATTCAGGCCGACGCAAGCGGATAACCGGTACAAAACTGCCATCCCTGTGCGCAAATTGCAAACGTTCTACAGCTGCTATCCATCTTCTATGGAGCCTCTGCGGTTGTACTTGGACCCGTCGCAGCTTTGGCGGCGGCAGGATTCGGCCTTGCTTCTCTAGGTGCCCGCGCTTTTGACGCGTGCTAGGGCTAGGAGTTTTAAACATGGTCTCTTTAACAAATCAGGCAAGTTTGTTTCTGCGCTCGGTCAGTCGAGGCGAGAAAGATGGTCTTTCTGTTTGCGCCTGGGCAGTCGTCTTGCTAACTACCTGGGCGCAACTCTTTTCTTAAAACCTATGAATAGTACGACTTTTGCTGTAGATGTACTAGGGGGAGCTTTTGCCTCCCTGTTCTTTGTGGCTTGGGCAACAAGCTTTCTTCGCACTAAAACCGATATTCAGCGGAGGCTTTCTCGGCGCTATGTACGTGTAAGAGTAGTAGCGATTCTTCTTGGTGTAGTATTTATGAGTTCACTATTGCAGGGGTGGTAAAGCGCCCACTCTTAAATTGCTTCAGAATCGGGCGCTTTGATGTCCTGAAACACTTACTCAAGATAGGCCTACCTCTGACAATTTAATATTGCTTTGTTTCTCAAGCAATGCGGCCAGCTCCCCCCGCCCCACCTTCCTCTGCTCTCCCGTGGCGAACTCCTTCATCGTCACCATCCCTTGCGCCACCTCGTCCTCCCCCAGCAGGGCGATGCGGAGGGCGAGCTTGTCGGCGGTCTCAAAAGCCTTTTTCACCCGGAACGATCCGTCGCCCAGCTCGATCCGCAGCCCGGCCGCGCGGAGCTCGCGTGCCAGCTGGAGCGCCGCGGCGTTTTGCGCTTCGCCGATGGGGGCGATATAGAAGTCGGCTTTCGCGGGGGCTGCTTCCGCTGCCTGTGATTGAAGGGTCAAGATCAGCCGGTCGGCCCCGATGGCGAAGCCGATGCCGGGCGCGCGCGGGCCGCCCAGCATCTCGGAAAGACCGTCGTAGCGGCCGCCGCCGAGCAGCGCGTTTTGCGTGCCCAGGCCGGCCGAGTGGGTGAACTCAAACGTGGTGCGGGTGTAGTAATCGAGGCCGCGGACCAGGCGCACGTCCACCTCGTACGGAACGCGGCACGCGTCAAGAGCGGCGAGCACCGCCTGGAAATGCGCGGTTGAAGCCTCGTCGAGGTAATCTGCGATCTTCGGCAGGGCGTTGATTGCGTCTTGATCCTCGGGCACTTTGCAGTCGAGCACGCGCAAGGGGTTGGTTTCGGCGCGGCGGCGGCAGTTCTCGCAGAGGCTCGGGGCGACCGGCTTGAGCGCCTCCCGCAGCGCGGCCACGTAGCGCGGGCGGTCCTGGGCCGAGCCGACCGAGTTGACCGTCAAGCGCCAGCCTTGAATCCCGACCTCGTCGAGAAACGAGGCGAGCATTTCCAGCACCTCGGCATCGCGCAGGGCGCTCTCAGAACCGGCCGAGGGCGGTCCGAGGACCTCCGCGCCGATCTGCCAGAACTGCCGGTAGCGGCCCTTCTGCGGGCGCTCGCGGCGGAACTGCGGGCCGATGTAGTAGAGCTTTTGCAGCAGGCCGGCGTCGCCGAGCTTGTGCTCGATGTAAGCGCGGACCACCCCGGCGGTGTTTTCAGGGCGCAGGGTGAGCGACTGCGCTTTCTCGCTTGCTGCGCGCGCGCGGTCCTCCCATGTGTACATTTCTTTCGAGACCACATCGGTTTCCTCGCCGATGCCGCGCGCGAACAGCTGCGTATCTTCAAAGATAGGCGTGCGGATTTCGCCGAAATTGTAGCGGGCAAAGATATGCCGGGCCGCGGCTTCCACGCGGTTCCACAGCTCGGTTTCAGGCGGCAGCAGGTCGCGCGTGCCGCGGACGGCTTTCAGCGGAGTCATAGGCGGAATCCGCAGTTTACCAAGCCCGGCAACCGGCCGCGCCGTCCGGCCATCTTCCTCCCTTGCGGCTTGTGGAGGGCTGACCGATGAAGGAACGCAAAAGCACCATCCTGGCCTTGGTCCTGACCTTTTTGCTGGGGCCGTTCGGCATGCTGTACAGCACGGGCATCGGGGCCATCATCATGGGCGCACTTTACCTGGTGCTCGGCATACTCACAGCCGGTTTCGCGTTGATCGTGCTCCACCCCATCTGCATCATTTGGGGCGTGTGGGCGGCGCACCGCGAGAACGTCCGGGCCGGGGTGTAGCCGCTCGGATGCGGTTGCACCATATACTCCAAGCCCTTGCCTTGGCCGGGACCATGGCCTGGGACATTCTTTGGGCACTGATTCTGGGCTTTGCGCTTTCAGGCGTGGTGCAGGCTGTTGTTTCTAAAGGAGAGATGACGCGGCTGCTGCCGGACGGCTCCGCGCGAACGCTCGTGAAAGCTTCGGGCTTGGGCGCGGCAAGCTCTTCCTGCTCCTACGCCGCGGTAGCTCTGGCGCGCTCCATGTTTGCCAAGGGCGCGGATTTCACCGCCGCCATCGCCTTTCAGTTCGCCTCGACCAACCTGGTTTTGGAGCTTGGGATTCTGCTCGCCGTTCTGCTCGGGTGGCAGTTTACGCTGGCTGAGTTCACGGGCGGCCCGCTCATGATCGCACTGCTGGCGCTGCTGTTCCGTGCATTTCTGCGGCCGGGGCTGGTGCGGGCCGCCAAGGAGCAGGCAGAGCGCGGGGTCGCAGGCCGTATGGAGGGCCACGCGGCGATGGATATGTCGATTCATGAGGGAACGCTGGTGCAGCGGGCGTTCTCGTCAAAGGGCTTTACCGCGATCAGCCATTTCTTTGTGATGGACTGGGCTTCGATTTGGGTCGATATCGCGGCAGGGTTGCTGATTTCGGGCGCGCTGGCGGCGTTCGTGCCCAACGGCGCTTGGGAAAAGCTGTTCCTCGCGGGCCACGGCGCGGCCGCGTTTTGGCTGGGGCCGCTCATCGGACCCATTGTCGCGGTGCTCTCGTTCGTGTGCTCGGTCGGCAATGTGCCGCTCGCGGTCGTGCTATGGCACGGCGGCATTTCGTTCGGCGGACTGGTTTCATTCTTATTCGCGGACCTGATTATCCTGCCGATCTTGAATATCTATCGGCGCTACTATGGTCCGCGGGTAACAGCGTTTTTACTGATTACATTCTATGCCGCCATGGCCGGGGCCGGTTTGGGTGTTGAGGCGCTGTTCCGTGTGCTGCACCTTGTGCCCGCGCACCCTCGCGGCGGCAATCCCTTGGGGATGACTCCCGGGCTGCACTGGAATTACACGACCTTTCTGAATATCGCGCTTCTCCTCCTCGCGGGCGCGTTGATCGCGCGCTTCTTCCGCACCGGCGGGCCGGAGATGCTGCGGATAATGGGCGAGCCGGAACAGCACGGCCGTGGCGGGCATGAGCCCCATCAACACGCGGCTTGACCATGCTTCCGTGGTATATCCGTCGTTAAGGGTAGAACCGACCGCGTGATGGGAGGGCGGATGCTGTAAGTACGGCGTCCTGCTCCAGTGGTGAATCTATGTCATCAGAGTAGTTACTAGGTTGACAAGGAATGCCTTTCTTTGAGGCAGTTTCAGCGGCTAAGCTGGATGAAATGCAGCGACGGAGAAAGCTCGGCAGATTGTGCCTCTTCGGAGTGATCTGCGCCTGTTTCGTGATTGTCACTTTGCAGGCAAAACAGAAGCTGTTTCGGGATCGGCAATTCCGCAGTTACCTATATGCCCCGGCTTCACTGCCCGACGGTGACGGGCGTCACTTGTGTGTTTTTGCGAGCCTTGCTGCTTTGCAGGTTCCTCCCCGCATCGGGCGTTGTTTGCTTCCACTCAGCGTCGCCGCCCTGGAAGACCATGTGGAAGCGGACCTGCGTTACGGCACGTTTGTGCTGCGGCAGAACGATTTACAGCTCAGCGCGGAACCGGACGTCGCGCTGATTCGCGGTTATAACTCAGGTTACTGGCCCGGCACGAATGGGTCGGCAGCTTTCGGAGTTCACAGCAGCCACAGCTTTGACCTGGCTCCCCTCGGGTCGCGCAACCCTTATTTGGACCAAGTGCTGGTGCTCGCGGATGGACAGACGGTCTACTTCAAACGGATCTCGGCCGGTACAGGCTTTGCGGATGCCGTGTACCGGCATAGTGAGACGTTCACGCGCTTCTATGGAGCAGTTACCGGCTGGGACGGCGACGGCTGGGCAACCCTGCTCCGGGACGGTTCGGTGATCCGTTTTCCCGAGTCCTACAATGCCACATCACTTGCCCAGGGCGCGGCAGTGGAGATGCGAGAAGGATCGGGGCGGCCGCTGAGGCTTGAGCGCAACCAAAATCGCACGCTCAAACAGGTTGCGGATGACCGCGGGCACTGGCTTGCATTTACGTATGACAACTCCGAACGCGTGACCAGGCTTGTCAATGATCAAGGTGATTGGGTGCGCTACCTTTATAACGAGCAAGGCTTGTTGGCTGCGGTGATGCATCCAGGAGGTGACGAGCGACACTATGTATACCACGGTGGCCGGATGACATCCATCACGGATGAGAAAGGGCGTGTCCTGCTTCAAAATGAGTACGATGGTACTTTCCTGCATCAACAGCAGTACGCGGACGGCTCTATCTATGAATATACATACATCCTGGATATAAAAGGTACGTATGCCGATCGGGTTACCGTAACCGGTCCTGACCATCAATCGCAGACGTTCTCAGCGGCTGCCGATGTGCTGCCTTCGTCGCGCTAGAGTCAGTTGAGGGGCAACACTCTTTTGTTCTGGAATACAGCTTGCAGAATCAGACAGGTGGACTTATGCACTCATTCGGGCCGTTGCTTCGATACTTCGTTGTCTTGACTGTACTTACGGCTTCGGTACGCATTACTGCCGCGCAAGACGCCGTGAAGGCTTACCCGAAGAATTACCAGCTCGTCTTCGAAAACAGTGCCGTCTCGGTGATTCGTGTCCATTACGGACCGCATGAGAAGGTCGGGGTGCATGACCATTCGGCTTACCCGACTATGTATGTTTACCTGAGCGACTCGCCGCCGGTACGGTTTACGCATGACGAGCAACCCCCGTTTACAGCGACCCGCCCGCCGATTAAGGCGGGGGCATTTCGAGTGAGTCCCGGACGGCGGGAGCGGCACTCGGTTGAGAATCTGGGGGATGCGAGTTCGGATTTTTTACGGGTCGAGTTGAAGCAGGTTCCGCTCGGCGGGGTGAAGCCGTTTCGGGGTGAGGCTCCGGGCACCCTATCCGTCACGGAGGACAGCTTTCCAGTGCGCTCGCCCGCTTTGGAGATTGAGCGCGTTGTGTGTGCCTCGCCGCAGTGTCCCCTGCTGCGGGCCTCATCGAAGCCTTCAGTGGTGGTGGCATTTACCCCGATGTTGTTCCTCAACTACCCGTCTGGCCAGCCGCTGGGAACGGCGATGAAGAACGTGCGGACGGGTGAGGTGCAATGGCTTGCCGCCGGTGAGGACGCGACAGTTTTGCGGCACGACGAAGCCCCGGCGCATCTGCTGCGTATCGTGATCGGGAAGGAAGCTCAACCGAGCACAGCCAAGTAAACTCAGGGTAGATGCCTTCCTATGGCGACAACCCGGCCCGCCTTGTTTCCGCTGCGCGCGCAGACGAGGAGGGGTCATTTGAGCTGAAGCTGCGGCCGCGCCTGCTGCGCGAGTTTATCGGGCAAGGGCGGGCGAAGCAGCAGCTAGCGATTGCGCTCGAAGCGGCGCGCGCACGGGGCGAGGCGCTTGACCACGTATTGCTATCCGGGCCACCCGGCCTGGGCAAGACCACGCTGGCATCCATTATCGCGAACGAGCTGGACGCGCAGTTCCAGCAGACATCCGGCCCCGCGCTTCAGATCCAAGGCGACCTGACCGCGATCCTGACCAATATCCGGGAGCGCCAAGTATTGTTTCTCGACGAGATCCACCGGCTGCAGCCGGTCCTCGAAGAGAAGCTCTACACCGCGCTTGAGGATTACAAGCTCGACATCATCATCGGCCAAGGCCCCGGCGCCCGGACGCATGTGATGGACATCAAGCCGTTCACCTTTGTCGCCGCCACCACCCGCCCCGGTCTGCTGTCTTCGCCGCTCCGCTCGCGCTTCGGCATCCTCCTTCGGTTGGATTACTACACAGAGGACGAGCTCCGCTTTGTGGTCGAGCGTTCCGCTGAAGTGCTCGGCATCCCCGTTGATCAAGATGGCGCGGCAGAGATCGCGATGCGCTCGCGGGGTACCCCGCGCATCGCCAACCGTTTGCTGCGTCGCGTGCGTGATTTCGCCCAGGTGCGCGGGACCGGCGCAATCGACCGCAAGGCGGCCTGCGACGCCCTCGAAATGCTCGAGGTGGACGCGCACGGCTTCGACGAGCTGGACCGGCGCATTCTGCAAACCATCATCGAGAAATACGACGGGGGACCTGTCGGCCTGAATACCTTGGCTGCCACCCTTTCCGAGGACGAGGACGCCCTCGAAGAAATCTACGAACCGTTTTTGATCCAGATCGGTTTTCTGGACCGCACTCCGCGCGGCCGGGTCGCGACCCGGCTTGCGTACCAGCATTTCGGCCTCGCTGGGCCGCGCAAAGCCCAGCAGGTCGGGTTGTTTTGAGGGCCGCTCCGCTCGTGCCTGGAGGTCGGTTGTCGCTTAGGGCTGGTTTACCCCGGTACCTCGCGCGACAACCGTACTATCGGCAGTTCAGGAGAAAATGTTCAGAGCCGACTGCCAAAAAGCTTGCCGATATTTTCCCGTTTTGGAACAAAGCCGCATGACTTTCGAGTGCTTCCATGCCTGAGATCCTTGAGCCTGACCTTGCTTCCGCAACCGTCGCGGCAATGACTCAACCAGTGCGCGGGCGGGTAAGAACCGGCGCACCCAGCGAGCGGGTCGGTTTTGCCGTCGCACCCGCCCCCTTGGGCCTCGGCTTTGCCCTGGCCGCTGCGACCGAACGCGGGCTGTGCGCGCTGCTGCTCGGCAACAATCCATTGGAGCTCCGGGCGGAGCTCCAGAAGCGGTTCCGCCGGGCTGATCTGCATGAGGACGCAGCACTCGCCGGGATTGTGGGCCGGGTTTTCACCGCCCTCGAAGGGCCCATGCCGGAGCTCGCGCTCGACCTGCGCGCGACTGCTTTCCAGGCGCAAGTGTGGGAAGCGCTGCGAGCGATCCCATGCGGGGAAACCCGCACCTATTCCGAGCTGGCCTCCGCGCTCGGCAGGCCCGGAGCCGCGCGGGCCGTGGCGCGCGCCTGCGCGGTAAACCCGCTGGCAATCGCGGTCCCGTGCCACCGTGTGGTGGGTAAATCGGGGGCGCTCACGGGATATCGGTGGGGGTTGGAAAGGAAGGAAAGGTTGTTAGCGGCCGAAAGGGAGCATCATGAGAGGACAAAGTAAGCTGTTTCGGCTCGCCTATATTCCTATGCTGTTGCTTACTCTCGCCGCATTTGGGCAGATGCACACCGTTGCCATGACCGTCGATGACCTGCCGCTTGCTTCCGGCATGGAAAGACAATTAGCGCCGGGTGACTTGAAAGAAGTAGAACGGGTCAACAAAACTATCCTGCGGGTGTTCGCCCGTCATAAGATACCTGCAACCGGTTTTGTGATTGAACAGCAAGATGAAGAGCTTGGGCTAAGTGCAGCAAGCAGAGTTCTTCAGCGGTGGACCGATCCCGGCTTTGACTTGGGCAATCACTTCTACGCGCACGGTGACGTGGACCATTTATCGTTGACGGAGCTGAGGCCGAGATCACGCGGGGCGAGGCGACCATTACACCGCTGCTTGCGCGCGTTTCACGCCAGCCCCGCTATCTGCGCTTTCCCTACAATCATACCGGCAACACGCGGGAAAAGCACGACACGATTGCTGCTTTTATGACGGCGCGCGATTACCGGCTTGCACCTTGCACAATAGACACTACGGATTACGAGTTCAACCGTTCTTATGTTTTGGCGACATCGCGCAAGGACAAGCGTACGGCCAGAAAGATTCGAGATGCTTATCTCGAGTACACCGCATTGAAAATTGATTACTATACAGGCCTCAACAAGCGGTTCTCGGTTATGAGCCGCCTCACATCATGCTTCTGCACGACAGCCCTTTGAATGCTGCTTCCATCGAGCAGGTAATTGCACTTTTCCAAGCGCGCGGGTACCGTCTCATAACTTTAGCTGAGGCGCTGGAGGATCCCGTGTATGCAATACCGGAAACGAAAGTGACGGCTTTCGGCCCTATGTGGGGATATCGCTGGTCATGGGAAAAGAACGCCAAAGCCGACGGCCGGAAAGAGCCTGATCCGCCGGGCTGGGTAGAAAAGTATGCAAAGGAGGGTGCGCCAACTCGATAGTACGCCGAAGCGAGCCGGATTGTTCGAGATATACTGCCACACTACTATAGCTTCTTGGAAATGCTGCGCCGCTGCTGGTTTATGGATGAACGGTAAATCTCGACCGCATCGAAACCGTTTAAACACTGCCTACTATCTCTCCCCCCGCTCCGGCGGCAGAGCAGCTTACAAGCTGAGTTCGCTATGGCCGAGCCGGACCAGCTCCAGGTTTTCCGCATCCGGCAGTCGGTAGATCAGCACCAGGTCCGGCTTGATGTGGCAGTCGCGATGGTCCTTCCACTCTCCGGCAAGCGGGTGATCGTGGAACCGCTCCGGAAGCGGAGTGACCTAGACAAGAAGCGCAAGGACAGCTGTGAGGTCGGCGTCAAGGGTGGAGCGGTGCTGCCCCTTGCTTTCGCGTTTGTAGTCCTTCTTGAACCGGGTGGTGCGGCTAATCGTCCGCATGAAGATTGGCCAGCAGGTTCTCGACCGTGCCTACCTGGACCAGATCGCCCCGGCGGGCGGCCTTCATAGCCTGAACCGTTTCTTCGTTGGGGACGAGGGCATCAAAGGTCAAGGCCCGCTCGGCGACGGTGCGCATCAGCATCATGCGGAAGGCGTCAGAGAGCGTGAGGCCAGCAGCAGCGTAGATCGCCGCGGCTTCTTCTTTAATGTGAGAATCAATCCTGGCACGGACCACTGCGTTCGCAGGCATTGGTCACCTCTGAGCTACAGTGTAGCTCAGGAAAGCTCGATATTTTTCGCGTTGGCTTCTATATCGGCGCAGGCGGTCCAGCATAGAAGCAATGATGTGCGCGCAGCACTGAGTCGCTGCGATGATAGTGCGCGAGCCTATGCGCTAGGAGCGTTAGCTGGGTAGATCTGAGCAGGTGACAGCCCGAAAGCGATGTCCCATCCTGTCACAAACCTTCGCTAGGGTAATCACAACCTCCAATGCTACCCTAAGTCCAAAGGAGAACAGCAGGCCGGCCCGCGCCTTCCGGGGCTGAGCCGCCCATTTCGACATGGCGACCATTACAGCCCCAGTTCCCACCGAAACCGAAGTTCAAGACCACACAAGTATTCCCCATGATGTACGCGACCTCGCGCTGGCCGCCGAAGGGCGCAAGCGCATCGAGTGGGCGGCGCAGTCCATGCCCGTACTCGCGCAAATCCGCGAGGAGTTTGCCCGCACGCAGCCGCTCAAGGGCTTGCGTGTCGCGGCCTGCCTCCATGTCACCACCGAAACCGCGAACCTGATGCTGGCGCTGCGCGACGGCGGCGCGGATATCGCGCTGTGCGCTTCCAACCCGCTTTCGACGCAGGACGAAACCGCGGCCGCGCTCGTCGCCGAGTACGGCATCAAGACCTTCGCGATCAAGGGCATTGACAACGAGGGCTACTACCGGCACCTCCAAGCCACGCTCGACCACAAACCGCAGTTCACCATGGACGACGGCTGCGATCTGGTGACGCTGCTCCATACCAAGCGGCAGGACGTGCTTGCCGAGGTGATCGCGGGCACCGAGGAGACGACCACGGGCGTGATCCGGCTGCGCGCGATGGCCAAGGAAGGCGTGCTGCGCTACCCGGTGGTCGCGGTCAATGACGCCTTGACCAAGCACATGTTCGACAACCGGTACGGCACGGGCCAGTCGACGATCGACGGCATCATCCGCTGCACCAACGCGCTGATCGCCGGTTCGCGGTTCGTGGTGGCCGGCTACGGCTGGTGCGGGCGCGGCTTGGCGCTGCGGGCCCGCGGCATGGGCGCGCATGTGATCGTGACGGAGATCGACCCGACCAAGGCGCTGGAAGCAGTGATGGACGGCTTCCAGGTGATGACGATGGAGGAAGCGGCCAAGGTGGGCGACATCTTCGTGACCCTGACCGGCAACAAATCCGTCATTCGCAAGGAGCACTTCGAGTCCATGCGGACCGGCGCGCTGGTCGCGAACTCCGGCCACTTCAACGTCGAGATCGACATCCCGGCGCTTGAAGCGATGGCGACGGACAAGCGCGTCCCGCGGTCGTTCGTCGAGGAGTATATGCTGTCCGACGGTCGCAAGATCAGCATTCTAGGCGAGGGCCGCTTGATCAACCTGGCTGCCGCGGAAGGCCACCCGGCGAGCGTGATGGACATGAGCTTCGCGAACCAGGCGATGGCCGCGCAGTACATGGTCGAGGAGCACGCGAATCTTCCGAAGGACGTGTTCCCGGTCCCGGATCACCTGGATAAGCGGGTTGCAAAGTTGAAGCTGGCCTCGATGGAAGTGGACATCGACGTGCTAACCCCGGAGCAGGAAGCCTACCTGGCGGGTTGGTCGGAAGGCACCTAGCCGCGAGCGCGGGGTAAGGGCGGCGACGCTTTTGCTCCGCATCTCCTGTCAACCCTGACCTGTTTTGGACCCAGCCCGCGATAGGCATGGGAGACAGCATCCACAAGCTGCTTCCTGAACTTTCGCTTGACAAGCGTATCGTGCAAGGTTCCCTCTTTCCTCATCCGTGTGGAGAGGTGCTCCATGCACATTCTGCTTCGCCTTTTGCTTCTTCCGTTTTCTTTGTGGTGTTCGCATTCGATATTGTCGAGCGCGCAGAGCGCACCCGCAACGCCGCCCGGCAGATCTGAAGCATTCTGAGCAGCTTTCATTCCGCGCAATGTGGCCGCGAAGCGTCTTCATGCGGCCCTCTGCGTCTCATTTCAAGAAGCCTGTGTTTTGCCGCTTGTGTGATGCGGAGAGAAGCATCGCTCCGAAACAGGGCTTGACTGACCGGCATCGGCGGAACGCCTTGCATCCTAACTGCACATAATGCTTCGCTTTGCTGTATTTGCGCTGCTTTTTCCTCTTGCGTCGGCCCGGCCCCAAACTGCTCCGGCAGCAGCGGGCAAGTTCACCGCCATCCCCCTTTCGGTGCCCACGAGCGCTTCGCTGGCTTCCCGCAAGGGCAGCTACACCGTGACCGTGCCGGGCTCGGGCGCGTGGACCGATGCCGGGTTTGCGGTGGCCCCGGGCGACCACCTATCTGTTTCCGCAACCGGTACCCTGACTTTGTCCGACGGACGCACGACCGGACCGGAGGGTGTCGCGAAGGGCTGGAAGGATCTTTTGCGTACGTTTCCGGCAGCGAACGCAAATGCGGGAGCCTTGGTCGCACGTATCGGCTCGGACCAGGCAGCCGTACCCTTTGCTGTTGGAGGAGAGCAGAACCAGGATATCGCCGCCGGGGGCGAGCTGTTTCTGGCGGTAAATACGGGAACCGCACTCAACGCCTCGGGCGACTACAAAGCAACTGTGAAGCTGACCAAGGCCGCGGAAGCGAAAACGCCGTCAGCGCCGGTCGACCTCCAAACGATATTGCCGGCGAACCTGCTCGACTCCGTACCGCGGCGCGTCGCCGACCAGCAAGGCAACCCGGGCGATGTGGTGAACTATGCGATTGTAGGCTCGGAAGCCGACGTGAAGAAAGCATTTACCGCGGCCGGATGGGTTGCGGTGGACCGTTCCGACAACGATGCGGTTCTCCACGGGCTGCTTGCGACCTTGTCCAAGCAGGCCTATACCGAGCTGCCGATGAGCACGCTGTACTTGTACAAGCGTCCGCAGGACCTTTCCTACGCCCGCGCGGACCCGGTCACGGTGGCACTGACGCGGCATCATCTCCGGGTGTGGAACTCCGGCATGACGGTGGATGGACAGCCGCTCTGGGTGGGCTCCGCCACGCATGACAATGGGATCGAGCGCGACCAGCGCAACAATGGCGTCACGCACCATATCGATCCCAATATCGATACGGAGCGGGACTTTATCGAGCAGAGCTTTGCCGCAGCGGGAGCTGTTTCAGCCGCCGGGTACGTGACGCCGCCCGACCCGGTGAGCGATGCGAAAACCGCGACCGGCGGCTCCTTCCAGACAGACGGCCGGGTGCTGGTGATGCTGCTCAGGAAGACGTAGCGCGGGTTGAGCGAAAGTCTCTCGCGGGTACTTCGCGCAGCTTGGCGGACAGCGGGCCGCTCCGGAATGCTTGGGTTGTCAAAGAACTTCAACAGCCCTTCAGGGAAACCGCTCTGTGCCTGGCCTGAGTCTGCCTGCCTTGCCCTTTGGTGCGGGCTTGCGGTGTATGCGGTCTGTTTGCACGTGCCGTGGGCGGATGAGTCGCAAGCCTGGATGCTTGCCCAGGAAAACTCCTGGGGTGCGTTGTTCGTCCACGCGCTGCACTATGAAGGCACGGGCGGCCTTTGGCATGCGGCGCTCAAACTTCTCGCGGGTGCGCATGTGTCATTCACGGGCGCACGCTGCTTCGCAGCCGCGGCGCAAGCGGCGGCGATTGCCGTGCTTCTGCGCTATGCTCCATTCCCGCGGCTGCTCCGGCTGCTTCTCCCGTTCACCTTCTTTCTGTTCTTTCAGGACGGCGTCATTGCGCGCTCTTATTGTTTCTTTGCGGTCCTCGCATTTTCGGCCGCGGTCATCATCCGCGGTCAAACAAAGCGGCCGAAGATTTTGGGCGTGCTGACCGGCTTGCTTGCCAACCTCAGCGTGCACGGGGTTTTGCTGGGGGCGGGCTTGCTGGCGGTCGGCATGGCTTACGGTCGCACAGGCCGGAACCAGCCGCAAGAAGAAAAAGCGAAACCCTCTCCAGCTGTTCCCAAAATGGGAAAAGCGGCTGCGAACCGCGGCTTGGGTGCGTTGTGGCCGGCAGCCCCCTTGTTTCTTTTCGCTGCCTGGACCATGGCTCCTGCCCCGGATATCGACTTCCAGGCAGGCGGCAACCTCCATAACTCGCTCGTTAAGATTGCGCGTCCGCTCGGGATTCATCTCAAGCCTGTTCCCTCGGTGGCCGCGCTTTCCTATGCGGGGCTTGAACCCGCGCCGGTTCCGGTACACACGCGCCGGGGCGCGCAAAGCCTTATCAACCGTGTGGAGCGTATGCTCGGCGTACTTACCTTTCCACTTTCGCGGTCGCGCGTGCTCGCCCTGCTGGCTGCGGCGGCGGTTACCGCCCAAGCTGTATCCGCGGGGCGCGCCCCTGGCCTCCTGCCCTGGGCAGGCATGGCGCTGGTGTTTACCTCGCTGTACCTTGCGCCTCGCCATGCGGGCACGTTGTTTACTGCTTTTCTTGTGACGGCTTGGCTCACTTGGCCCGCTCCGGAGCAGCTCGCGGTCAACCGGCGGTTGCTGCGAATCAATCGGGCCGCCGTGGTTCTGCTTACATTGATTGCGGTCGAACAGATCGGTTGGACGGCGCGCGCTCTACTGTCCGAACGCCGCTCTCCGTATGCGCCTGCCCGGATGACGGCCCGGTTTCTTCAGGCGGCGGGAGTCGGGCAAGGGGCGACCGCGGCCGGCTACTTGTATTTCAGCTCCGCTCCATTGCTGTACTTTTCCCGCAACATCTACCTCAACCAGCCGCCGCACCGGTACTGGCTTTGGAGCACGAGCGTCCGCGGCTACCAATCGGTTTGGCAGACCCTCGCTCTTCACCCCGCGCTGATTGTTGTCAGCACAGTGCAGGCCGGTCCCGACGCGGAGATCACCGCCGACTGGCTTGCCCCCAACCCGACTGTTCCGGGCGTTGTGCGGGGCGACCAATTCCGGTTTATTCCCTTTTTTGAGGCGCACGGGTACCGTGAGGCTCGGGTGTTTTGCGGGCGGAGCCTGATGCGGGGCACCTACGCGGAACTGCTGTGCGATACCGTGCTCGAATCCCGCTAGGATAGCCGTATGGTTTTCACTCAGCGCGCCTGTTTGCCGTGGCGGCTGCGCACACGCACGCTTGTGTGCGGCGAGCGCACCTTGGTGATGGGCATTCTGAACCTGACGCCCGATTCCTTTTCAGGGGACGGACTGCGCGGGCGCGATGAGGCGGTTCAAAGGGCGTTGGCGATGGTGGACGAGGGAGTGGACATCCTGGACCTAGGGGCCGAGTCGACCCGTCCGGGGTCGGGCGCGGGTTCTGAAATTGCGATTTCAGCCGCGGAGGAGCAGGACCGGCTCCTGCCGGTCCTGGAGGCGCTCCTGCGCGAGCGGCCCGATGCCATTGTTTCGGTGGATACCTACAAGGCATCCACGGCTGCTGCGGCGCTCGGGTCCGGCGCGGAAATCATCAATGATGTCAGCGGGTTTTTGTGGGATGAGGGCCTGGCCGAGGTTTGCGCCCGCGCGCGGTGCGGCGTGGCGCTGATGCACACGCGCGGACGACCCCACGAGTGGCGGACGCTGCCCGCGCTTGCTGCCGGCGAAGTGGTGCCGCTGGTGTTCGAGGGTTTGCGCGGACGGCTGCATGTGGCGTTGGCCGCCGGTGTCGGTTTTGAAAGCATCGCCCTCGACCCCGGCTACGGTTTCGGAAAGGCTTTCGATGCCAACTATGCCCTGCTGGCCGGGCAGCCTTCGCTTCTGGAGCTCGGGCGTCCGCTCGTGGCCGGTGTTTCGCGCAAGTCGTTTCTGGGGCGGACCCTGGGGCGGCTGCACGGGGGTGAGGACGCACCGCCGGACGCGCGTGAACACGCGACGCTGGCCGCCTGCACGGCGGCTGTGCTGGGAGGGGCAAGTGTATTGCGGGTCCATGCGGTGCAGCCCGCGGTTGAGGCGGCCGCGATCGCGGATGCGCTGTTGGCGGTTTCCGTGTAACCCGCAAACCGCTTCAGCTTAGGATTGCGGCCAAGCTTACCGGCATGCACGCTTCTCAAGCGCAGAGCTTGGCGCGGAGCAGCCCTCCATGACTTCTCCACATCAATCTGCCGAGAGGGTGTTGCTGAAAAGATCATGCCGTGGCCGGCCAGGAACGCGTGAGAAGAAGAAGATGCTCTTCCAGTACAGGACTGAAATCCGCTTTATAGGCAGCTTCGCGCAGCAACAATTGAACTACTCCCCGCAACGCGCTCAGGAGTGAATGGACATCCAAGCTCCCTACCAGTCCAGCCTGCGCTTGCGCCAGAAGCTCCGGCGGCAGCTGATCGAAGCCTCTTCCGTAAGCGCCCACAAGTCCGTAGCGGGCGCATGCCAGGCCAAGGGCCACGTTCCTGCACTCACCAATCCAAAACTCTGCCTGCCAAAATCGTCCTCGCTCGATAGAGAAGCGAGCCCGCAATGCATGATGCACGGCATACCCGAGCGAAGGAACAGTGGTGCGAATCGTTAGTTGTTCGGCAGCATGCCCAAACAGCAGCTTGAAATTGGGCCCGCGCTCCCCGAACTTGTCTTCTGGTGTTGCGGAAAGGCCTACTTGCAGCGCACCGCGTAGAAGCAGGACACGGTAAAGTACACCGTCATAAGGCAAGTCAAATAAGCGGGCCGCGCCAAACTCTGTAGCTAAAGCCTCAGTCAGCCTGTCCAGCACGGGAGCGACCTCGCCCCCTGATGTGACAGCGAAGGTCAAATCCAGGTCCGACCATCTGTCTCCTTCGTTTCCAGCGAGAGAACCTATAACTGCGCCGGCACTTACACAACAGTCGGCTTTTGCAAGCGCAAGTACGTGTTCAAAAACGCGCGTACGCTGCCCGGTCGTGAACACCTCGCCCTCGTCCATTCCAGTGCCTCAGCTTACGTTCCGATTAATGCCGTTCCTTCATAGATGTAATTGTTTACGGTTTCCGCGCGGACGGGTCATTCACCTTACTCGCCTCAAAGCTCACAATCCGCCACTGCCCGCGATTCAGGCTCCACACGCGCGTGTACCGGTACGGACCCTTGAGCTCTTGCCCGGAGTAGATGCCCTCCACCCATACGCGCGAGGTCACGACGGCGGTTGAGCCGAAGACGCGCACCTTTTGATCTTCTATGTCGAGCTTGCTCAGGCGGTCTTGGCCGCCGACGCGCGCCTTGACCTCCTCGGCGCGGCTCATGATGTTACCGTCCGGACCGATGCCGACATAGCTTTCGGCGAGCAAGCCGCCGATCGCGCTGCCGTCGCCGGAAAGAATGGCGTCGTGCCAAACATCTTCCAGCTGACGGATCTGCTTTTGCACCTCGGCATTGCGGCTCGCCGGCTTGAGCGGCATTTTCATCGCGCGCGCGGCTGCTCCAAAGGCCAAGCCGCACAAGGCAACCGCTAGGATGGAGCCGAAACGAGAGCTGAGCCGCGGAAAACGCATCGCGAGATCATGGTACGCGCCGCCGGGCAAAACAGTCTCCTTACTTCGGTAAGGGGTTCGCTGTTCCGTGCAGCGCCGCGCGAAACGCGGGAAGTTCGATGGTTTGGTCCCGGTCGGGGCCGGTCGACACCATGCCTATCTTCGCGCCCGTCTGCTGCTCCATGAAATGGAGGTAAGCCTGCGCCTTGGGGGGCAGGTCGTTCCAGGTTTTCGCGTGCTCAGTGGAGGTTTGCCAGCCGGGCAGGTGGGTGTACACGGGGCGGATGGACTCGATGCCGCGCACGTCGGCGGGCATGGTGTCCACTTCCTTGCCGTCGATCTCATATCCGATGCAGACCGGGATTTCCCCCAAGGTGTCAAGCACGTCCATTTTGGTGACGACCAGCCACTCCGTACCGTTGATCATGTTGGACCAGCGCAGCAAAGGCAGGTCGAGCCAGCCGCAGCGGCGCGGGCGCCCGGTGACCGCGCCGAACTCCTGGCCTCGCTTGCGCAGCTCCTCGCCTGCCGCATCGTGGATTTCGGTCGGAAACGGCCCTTCGCCGACGCGCGTAATGTAAGCCTTGGTGACCCCCACAACGGTGCCGATCCGGGTGGGGCCGACGCCCGTGCCGGTGACCGCGCCGCCCGCCGTGGCGCTCGACGAGGTGACGAACGGATACGTCCCGTGGTCGATGTCGAGCATGGTGCCCTGCGCGCCCTCGAACATGACCCGCTTGCCGGCGGCGATCGCGTCGTTGAGCAGCTTGGCCGTATCGGTGACGAACGGGCGGATCTGCTCGGCGGCTTCCGCGTACTCCTCGTACATGCGCGCCGGGTCGAGCGGGTGGGTGCCGAACAAGGCTTGCGCGATGGTGTTTTTCTCGCGGCAGGCGTTTTCGATGTGGGTTTTGAGCAGGTCCTTGTTGAGCAGGTCGACGACGCGCAGCCCGTTGCGGGCCATTTTGTCTTCGTAGGCGGGGCCGATGCCGCGCGAGGTGGTGCCGATCTTCTGGCGGCCCGGCGCGGACTCGGCCGCGAGCTCGATCATGCGGTGGTATTCCAGGATGACCTGGGCACGGCTGGACACTTTCAGTTGGCGGTCGACATCCACGCCGAGCTCGCGGAGCTTGGCGGTTTCCTTTAGAAACGCCATGGGATCGAGCACCACGCCGTTGCCGATGACGGCCTGGCAGTCGGGCCGGAGCACGCCGCAGGGGACGAGCTGGAGAATGAACTTTTGCCCCCCGATGATGACCGTGTGCCCGGCGTTGTGGCCGCCCGCATAGCGCGCAACCACATCGAAGGAGCCCGAAAGAACGTCGACGATCTTGCCTTTGCCTTCGTCGCCCCACTGGGCGCCGAGGATGACTGCGGTGTTTGCGTGCATGGTGCTCGTTTCGAGAAGTTTGGCTCGATGGCCATGGAGATGATAACCCGGAGTAGGTTCAAACGCGGCGCAGCCGGAGGCTGTTGAGCACGACGGAAACCGAGCTCGCGGCCATGGCGGCCGCCGCTGCGATGGGGCTGAGCCGAAGCCCGAAATGCGGGTACAGCGCGCCCGCCGCCAGAGGAACCGCGAGCAGGTTGTAGCCGAGCGCCCAGGCCAGGTTTTGGCGCATGATGCGGCCGGCGGCCCGGGCGAGGTCGAGCGCGTCGAGGACGGCGTGGAGGTCCGGACGGAGCAGGGTGACCGGAGCGGCGCTCGCGGCGGTCTCCGTTCCGTTCAAAGACCCGCTGCCCATGGCCATACCCACATCGGCGGCGGCGAGCGCGGGGGCGTCATTAATGCCGTCGCCGATGAACAGCACGCGGCGGCCCTCGGATTGCAGGCGGCGGATCGCGGCGAGTTTGCCCTCGGGCAGGACGCCGGCTTCAACAGCGGCCGGAGAGATGCCGACTGTTTGGGCGACGGCCAGCGCGGGAGCCGCGGCATCGCCGGTCAGTAAGTGAACCTGCAAGCCCCGCTTCCGGAGGGCTTGGATTGCCGAGCGGCTGGTGGCGCGGGGCGGATCGGATGCGGCGAACAGCCCAGCTTCCGTGCCGTCGATGGCGATCCGAAGCGGGGTTGCGGCTGCCGGTGCGGGCAGGGCGACCGCGATGCCTTCACGCTCCAGAAGTGCTTGGTTGCCGACCAGCACACGCCGTCCGTCGATTTGAGCTTCCGCGCCGAAGCCCGGGTAGGCGCGAAAGTTACCTGCGGTGGGAATGTTTCCCATTTTGGGAATGCCCAGATCTGAAACCCGCGATGGAAGCGCGGAAAAGGCTTGCATGGCTTCCCGGCTCATGGAAGTTTGTGTGGAGGAGGCCGGGATGAAGCGCTGGGCGGCAAAGCTGAGGACGGCTTGGGCAAGCGGGTGCTCGCTCGCGCGCTCCACCGCCGCGGCAGCTTGGAGAATGCTTTGCTCGCTGAAGCCGGGAGCAGCGGCAAACTGCGTGATGACCGGACGGCCCTCGGTTACCGTGCCGGTTTTATCGAGCACGACGGTATCGATGCCGCGTAAACGTTCGAGCGCCTCGGCCGAGCGGAAAAGAAGGCCTTTGGAGGCAGCACGGCCCGTTGCGACGACGAGCGCGGCAGGGACGGCGAGGCCCATCGCGCAGGGACATGCAATGACGAGTACGGCCACGGCTGCCGCAATTGCGTGGGGCAGGGCCGCGGTACCCCCAAATACCAGCCAAGCAGCAAATGTAAGTGCGGCAAGCAGCACGACGACAGGGACAAAAACAGCGCTGACCCGATCCGCAAGCCGCTGCATGGGCGCGCGAGAGCTTTGCGCCTCCCGCAGGAGCGCGGCAATGCGGGCCAGGACACCCTCGCCTGGGCGGGCGTTGACCCGAACTTCAAGCATGCCCGTGGTGTTCAGAGTGCCGCCCGTGACAGGATCTCCGGGCGCGACCTCAACCGGCAAGGGTTCGCCCGTCAGCATGGACGCATCCACGGGCGAGTTGCCGAGAAGCACGAGGCCGTCCGCGGGAATGCGCCCGCCGGGGCGGATCAGGACGCGGTCGCCCGGACGGAGATCGTCGATCGGGATGACATTCGATGAGCCGTCATCACGGAGGCGCTCGGCTGTCGGCGGGGCCAGCGCGAGGAGCGCGCGCAGCGAGGAAGCGGCTTCGGTTTTTGCGCGCGCTTCCAGATGCCTGCCCAGCAGAACGAAGCCGAGGATCAGGAGCGCCGCGTCGTAGTAAATATCCGGCTCGATGCCGCGGTTTGTAAACCATTGCGGAACAAAAGTGGCAAAGGAGGAATACAGGAAAGCAGCCCCGGTCCCAAGCGAAACCAGAACGCTCATGTTCGCCGTGCCGTGCCGCAGGCTCCTCCAAGCCTGGGTGAAAAAGCGCCGGCCGGAGGTGAGCAGAACGGCCAGGGTGAGACCCCATAACGTGCAACGGATCACAGCGGCAGGAACAGGCATGGCCATCCATGCCATGGCGAAGGCTCCGGCAGCCAGGGTCGTATAGGCTTGCCGGCGAAGCGTCTGCGTTTGCGCGGCCTCCGCCTCGTTTGGGTCGTTTCGTAGAAGGGCGGGCGCTTCCGGCTCGTACCCCGCCTCACGCACGGCTGCGAACAATGCCTCAAGGCTGTTTAGGCCCGGATTGAAAACGACCGAGGCTTCGTGCAGCAGGAGGTTGACCTGCGCGTCCATGACGCCGGGCTGGGCGGCCAACCGCTTTTGCACAAATGCCTGGCAGGCGGCGCAGCTCATGCCGCGGACGGTAAATGTCGTCCGGATAGGCGTTTCAGGTCTGTAGTTCAAGCCCGAAGGGGACGCGGAACTAGCTTGAGGCATTCGGCCGCGGTACGGAAAACCCGGCGCTTTCGATCGCGGCGTGTACCCGAGGGTGAACGGCGGGCTCAGCCATCACCTCGGCCTTACCGATCTCAACCCGGTGCACGCGGACGCCGGGAACCTTGGCGAGCTCCGCGGTGACATGGCGCACGCAGGCATCGCAGTGCATGCCGTTGATGGAAACAGAATGTACCTTGTAGTCGGGCATGGAGGGTATGCTCCTGAGCATTGGACGCAGCAAGCAGGTAAGAGGTGCAGTGTGTTGCCTTAAAGTCACATACCGCAAGTAACTCACGCCGGCAATGTCCGCAGTACATTGCAAGGCCAGGAGAAGCCAAAGCGAAACCCTCCATGGACGGCCTTGCGGACTTTGCAGCATGTCCGCCGCCAGACCCGACAAAAACAAAAGGGCAAACGGGATGGCCCACGCGGGGCTGACCAGGAAAAGTAAGACGGCGGCAAGCAGCGGCGTCGTGTGGCCGTAGAAGCGCGAGCGGGGCCGGGCGGCGTAGACGGCCAGGCACAGTCCGAGCGCAAGTGCGAGCGGCGCGGCTCTGCCGAGCTCAAGTGAAATACTGGGCACCCGGAACAGCAGCAGGCCGGGTCGAAAGGTCATGGGAAAGTGATTCGGATGAACAGTAAAAACAAGCCCGGCGGCCAGGGTGGTCCAAAAAGCGAAGCAGGCCAGCAAGATGCCGCGGCGCAGCTCGGCCAGCCACAGCGACAACACAGAGCCCAGCAGCAAGCCCGCAGCGCAGGCGGGCGGGTCCGCCGCCGCGGTAAATAGGGTCGCCCCAGCCATGAGCGCAATGCGCGGCGGCCATTTGCGGCGCGGCCCTTTGAGGGCGTGCGCCACGCCGGTTGCGGTATACAGCATGGCAAAAATTCCAAGCGGCGCGGCCGGATGCGCGGGCAATATCGGAAGCGCGAGAAAAAAACCGACGGCCAGCAGCGCCGCTTCCGGGCTGGTTTGCCGCTGCGCCACCCACCATAAGCAACCGCCCAGGCCGGCCAACAAGGCTGCATCGAGCAGTGAAGCGGCGCGAAACGCCGCCAGAACCAGAAAAAAAGCCGCGGCGGCGCGGTACAAACTCGAGGATGCGGGCGGCCCGCAGGGCTGAAAATCCGGCATGGAAGTAGCGGTGAGGCCATCCTACCGCTTCTTCAGCCATGCGTAGGGCGCGCTGGAAAGCGTTTCCGTTCGTGCAGCACGCCGGCTGTACTCGGCGGTGCGGCCGCCCTGCTTTACCCCTTCCGCTTTGATTGCGTGCCAGGGAGGCTTTCGGTGCCGCGGCTGCTGTATTGCCGCTTCAAGGGCGCATCGAGATGCATTCTCAAAATGGAACACCCCGCGCGGTCTTCCCATTTTGGGTTTCATGCGCGGCCGGCTGTGTTCCCGGGCCTGGACACTCGCCATGTGGAGCCGGTAGAACGGGTGTGCGGTGGAACGAGGGAGGATGAAGGTGAAGCTCTTGAACCGACGGCGGTTTTTGCAAGGGGCGGCGGGAGCCGCGTCGGTGTTCGCGGCGACGGTGCGGGGGACGCGCGCTTACGGCGAGGGCGGCACGATCCTGTTTCTCGGGACCCAAACCGGCCAGGGCAGCCGCGGCATTTACGCGTATAGCTGGGACGCAAAGCACGGCACATTGAAGCTGCTGGGGTTGGCCGCGGAAGCGCCGATGCCGACCTTTTTAGTCCTTTCCCCAGACCGTCGCTTCTTGTTTGCCGCGAACGAAACCGATCAGTTCGGCGGCGAAAGGTCGGGCGGCGTGTCCGGCTTCAAAATCGGGCGCGGGGGCAAGCTGTCGGCGATCAACTCCGACCCGTCAGAAGGCGCGGGCGACTGCCATATCGGGGTCGATCCCACGGGCCGCGTCCTGCTTTGCGCGAACTACACCGGCGGCAGCGCTTCCTCCTTTGCCGTGGACGGGCAGGGGCGCATCAGTCCGGCGGTGTCGCACTTCCAGTACTCCGGGACGGGACCGAACAAGGAGCGGCAGGAAGCGCCGCATGTCCACCGGGCCACTGCTTCGCCCGGCGGCAAGTTTGCGCTGTTCAATGATTTAGGCCTTGACCAAATCCACGTCTACGCGTTGGACCCGGCTACAGCCAAGCTGACCGAGCCGACGCACTGGCAGGCTCCGGCGGGTTCCGGACCGCGCGCGCTCGTGTTCCATCCCACCGGCCGCTGGGCTTACTGCGTGGCGGAGCTGCAGTCCCTGGTTCTCCTGCTTGCGTGGGACGAGGCGAAAGGGATACTCACAACCGAGCAGCAGGTCAACCTGAACAAAGCCGATTTCCACGGCCGCTCGCAAGCCTCGGACGCGGTCGTGGACCGGGCGGGGCGTTTTCTATATGCGGCGGACCGCTTCCATGACGGCGTGTACACGTTCATCATCGACCCCAGCACCGGGCGGCTGACGCTGGTGGAGCGGACGGAAATCCGGGGCAAAGTGCCGCGCCACCTCGCCCTGGACCCTTCCGAACGCTGGCTTTTGCTGGCGAATCAAGAGTCGGACACTATCGAGGTTTTGCCGCGCGACCCAATGACCGGCAAGCTCGGAGCAGCGGCTGCCGAGGTACGGCAGAACCGCCCGCAGTGCCTGGTGTTTGTGTAGGGCGATCCCGGGTTCTATTTGTGCAAGGTGGTCACGGCGTCTTGGAGCCGCTGATGGTACTGATGCCGTACACCCCATCCGGAGTACTGCAGCAGGTATGAGTCCAGAATGGCCCGGCCGAGCGTGACCGGAGCAATCGGCCGCATCAGGGTCATCTGCCCTATGGAAAGCGCGAGTGCGGCGGCCACCCAACTCATGGCTGTGCGCGTCCGCAAACGGCTGAGCGCTTCTCCCGCAACGAGGAGGCCGGGCGCGAGCAGATATGAGAGATACAGGCTGTCCGAGAAGAAATACAGAAGAAAGAAGAGCGCCCCGGGCGCGATCCAAAGCAGGGCATACACTCGAAAGCCGCGCCGGATGCAAAGACCCCAAATCAGAAAGAGGGTAAGCAGGTTCCAAGCATCGTAGCTGCCGACGATTACGTGGACAAGGTTGCCGATCTTGCGCTGGATAGGTACGCCGGGAATCAGGAAGCCGTTTGCAAGGGAGCTGGCCTGGCCTTTCGCGGAGCTGAGGGGCGCCAGCCAGTGACCGCCGAAGTAATGCACCGTCGGCAGGTACCAAAGCGCAACGCACGGCGCAGCAACAACAAAAAAGCGGAAGGCGAAGCGGGAGCCCTTGCGGTACAGCACCCAAGCGAGAAACGGGAGAATGAATACGCCGTCAGAAGGCCGAAAGCCTGTCATCAAAGCCCAGGCAAGCCCGGCAAGCCACGCGTTTTCGAGCGTAAACAGCGTATACAACAGCAGCGGCGCGAACAGAGTCATGGCCGCATAGGTGGAGTGGATTTCCGCGTCGAACCAGGTGATGACGGAAAACGCGTAGAACAAGGAAAGCGCCGCGCCTAAAATCCCCGGGAACATGCGCCGGGCAAGCAGACCGAACACAACCGCCCCGAGCGCCGAAAAAACTGTATTGACGGCAAACAAAGCCGTTGAGGGCGAAGCGCCGGTGAGGTGCACCAACAAGCTGCCGAGCTCGCCGAACAAAAAGTAGCCGGGCGGCTGAATCAGAACCGCGCCGGACTGAATCGCCGCCACATGGCGCGGACCGTCGACGAAGTAGGCACCCGACCGGAACAAAAAGCGGCTGAGCAGGGCAAGCAGGCCCACAAGCCATGGCCACCAAGCGGATGCCCAACCACCGCCCTCGGCGCTGAATGTGTCCTGACGCAAGTAAGCTCCTTAGGGCTGCAAATGCCGCGCGACAACCGGTGCCGCGGCTAGAACAGCATCTCACGGCCTGCCGGCCAGGCTTCCGCGGTGTTCGGGAATCGGGCATGGGAATTGTCGTGGCGATAGAGGCGTTCCTACAGCGGGCGCTCCCCGCCCGCAATGCTGGTTCGGTCCGAGAGGACCTACTGCCGGGTAGGCAGAGCGGATCAAAATCGGAGCGACGAACCCCGGTGATAGATTGCTGAAAAAAGCAATCGTCCGCCGGGGTGCAAGCAATGGATGACTTGTCGGACGAGCGCATCGCATGTTGTTTTCCGGATACGTTGCTGAGGAAGTATGGAGTCAGCGTAGTCATCGGCTGCGGCCGGGCAGGGCAGCCGACTCAAATCCGGGTGCTGGGACGCGCCGCGATTTCTGCCGATACAGCTTTTGAGATCGGCTCGGTGACGAAGCTTTTCACCGCGTTCATCGCGATGCGGCTCATGGCGGAAGGCTGGCTGGATATGGAGGGGGCCTGTCGCTCGATATCTTCCGCTCATGACAAATCTTCGCAGCAGCACCGTCCGGGATCTAATCACGCATCGATCAGGGTTGCCGCGTTTGCTGCCAGCCGTCAAGCTTTTTTCGGCCGACCCGTACGCTGGCTTATCAAAATGCGGCTTCGAGGAACAAGTACGCTTGTTGAAGATTCCGGCTACCCGGAAGCTCTGCTACAGCAACACAGGCTATGCCGTTCTAGGTTGCGTGCTTGAAGCTGTTACCGCTGAAACCTACCCGGCGCTCCTTGAGAAATACATTCTCGGCCCGGCTCGGATGCAAATAACCAAGGTACAGTGTAAGGGGCGGGCTGAGCTTTCCCTTTAAGGGCACTCCCAAGCCGGACGGAAAGCTCGCGGATGGACGTGGGATGCATACGCTGCCTGCGGAGGGCTGTCTTCCAACTGCAGCGATATATGCCGGTTTGCTGACTGACTTTTGCAGACGGGACAAGACCGTCTTATGGCTGCCGACCTGGCGGAGGCTGGGAGGTATGGTATCGGCTACGGGTGGATCCTTGACCGGCAAGCAAGGAGGATTTGGCATGATGGCAGGACGGGCGGGTTTACAAGCTATATCCAGATTAGTCAGACCGACAACAGCTACCTTGTTCTTCTTGCAAACCGCTCGGTTCCCGGTCTCGAACGGTGTGCAGGAAAGCTGCTGGAATTACTGAAAGACTCCGGGTCTCTCATTGTGAAGCCGAAAAGCGGACAACCTTTCGCTTACGTGATGGAAAGCCTCAAGATGTTCATCGGCTTATCTTTATGGGTCCGCGTCGCTTTTGTATCCCTGGTCGTGTGGCTCGCCTGTCAATGGTTTTGACTCTCGCCTGCACTGAATAGCTGCCGGATCTTAAAAGCGCGCAACGAACTTTCCCGTTCCAACTTTCTCTTGAGTAATGACTGATGTGCCGCGAAAGCCGCACAGCCGAGGCAATGACCTAGGAGAGTACGCGGGTGCTCTAGGCCGTGGCTGTTGCGAGGGCGGCATGCACGGGTGCGGGACGCAGAGCGGGGCTCATATGACCGGCCAGCATGCTGGCGGAGTGGTCATGTAGAAGCCTGGATACCAGTGCCGTGTGCATCGCGTGCCCGGCGCGCTCGGCCACGACCCGGCCCAGGATTTGCCGTCCGGCGAGAGCCAGGTCGCCGATCAGGTCGAGGATTTTGTGGCGGACAAACTCGTCAGGAAAGCGCAAAGACCCGTTCGCGACACGGCCGCCGGCGACAATGATGGCGCTCTGGTGCGAAACGCCGCGGATCAGCCCCATGTCGCGCAGCTTTTGCTCGTCTTCGCGGAAACCGAAGGTGCGCGCGGGCGCGATGCACTCCGCATATTCTCCCGCGGACAGGTCGAGCGAAAGCTGTTGGCGGCCGATGGGCGCGGCGAAGTCGATCGAGTAGTCGATGGAGTAGCTGTCGGCGGGGTACAGCCCGAGAAATTTGGCCCCGTCGCGGATCTCGATGGGCCGGAGCACCCGGAGGTATTCGCGGCGGCGGCGCTGTGTTTTCACGCCGGCCTCGCGGACGGCGCGGACATAGGGCAGCGCGGAGCCGTCAAGAATGGGCAGCTCGAGGTTGTCAAGCTCCACCACGCAGTTGTCGATGCACAGACCGGTCAGGGCGGAAAGGAGGTGCTCGGTGGTGGAGATGAGCACGCCCTGGCGCATCAAGCTGGTCGCGTAGGACACCTTGGCGACGTTGCGGCCGGTGGCGGGTATCTCGAAGTTGTCGAGATCAGTGCGGCGGAACACGATGCCGGATCCCGCGGGGGCCGGCAGAAGGCGCAAACGCACGGGCGCGCCCGAGTGCAGGCCGATGCCGGTGAATGCCACCGGGGACGCGATGGTCTGCTCATACACACGGGCAGCAGCGCCGTTGAACAAAGTCTCGGCGGCGGACCGCCCCTGTACATGCTTTTGAGAATGCAGCAAGGATGGCATTGAGGACAGGGTACCTGCTGCAAGGTCCGGACCCGGTGTGGCTGATTTACCACAGCTGCACACAAGTGACCGAAAAGGAACCTGCTTTGTCACGGGTGGCTTACGCGGCATGGACACCTGCCGCGGCCAGCATGGACCCGGTCAGCGCGAGCGGCAGTCCGACGACATTGCTGTAATCCCCCGCGATGCGCGGAATCCAAACCGCGGCGCGACCCTGGATGGCATACGCTCCGGCTTTCCCTATCGGTTCGCCGGATTGGATATACGCGGCCAGGGCCGCCTCACTCAAGGCATGAAAGGTGACGTATGTGAGGGCCGCGGCGACCTCGGTGCGTGCGGGCGAGCAGACGCACACGCCGGTGATGACGGCGTGGGTTGTTCCCGCGAGCAGGCGCAGCATGCGGGCCGCATCCGCTTCGTCGGCGGGCTTGCCGAGCAGCTCGCCGGACGGCGCTTCCACCACGGTGTCCGCCCCGAGCACGATTTCGCCGGGATGGCGCGCGTGGACCGCCTCGGCCTTGGCTTGGGCAAGCCGGAGGGCAAGGGCAACCCCGTCCTCCCCGGGCCGGGCGGTTTCGTCGGCGTCGGCCGGCTCCACGGAAAAACGATAGCCGGCCTGAAGGAGCAGCTCGCTGCGCCGCGGGGATGCCGAAGCAAGGATCAGCCGTGGCTCAGGGCGCATCAGGCGAAGTGCTCCGGGTCCGTAGTAAGCCCGGCCTGCTGGCCTGCGGCTGTCGCGAGCGCCCACGCCATCCCCGGCGTGTTGTGGGCCAAGCCGGCGCGGCCTTGCCGGTCGAGTACGATAAGGCCGCCGAGGCCGCCGAGCCTCGTTTCCAGGCGGGCGATCGCTTGCGCGGCGGCAGCCTGCGGAGACGCGCCGGCTTCCACTTGGTCGGCGGCCCACTTGCCCAGCACCAGCTTCATGATGGGCTCACCCCAGCCGGTCAGCGAGACCGCGGCCGATGCGTTGTCGGCGTAGCAGCCGCAGCCGAGCAGCGAGGAGTCGCCGACGCGGCCGGGTGCTTTGTTCAGCGTGCCGCCGGTCGAGGTGCCGGCGGCGAGATTGCCGGCGCGGTCGAGCGCCACCGCGCCGACCGTATCGTGCCCGAGCGGGCCCGCGAACGTGTTATCGGGCAGCCCGGCCCGCTCGCGCTCCTGCGCTTGGCGCAAATTAGCAAGCTCGCGCGGGATGACGAGATCGCTGTTTTCGATCAGCGACATGCCGTGCGCGGCGGCAAAGGCTTCCGCGCCCTCGCCCACGAAGTACACGTGCGGGCTCTGCTCCAGCACCAGCCGCGCCGCTTGGATCGGGTTGCGGAGCCGTTCCACGCAGGCCACGCCCCCGGCCCGGAGGGTGGCGCCATCCATCAGCAGCGCGTCGAGCTGCACTCGTCCGTCGCGGGTGAGGAATGCCCCGCGCCCCGCGTCGAAAGTCTCGTCATCCTCAAGCAGGGTCAGCGCCGCCTCGACGGCATCGAGCGCGGGCGCGCCCTGCTCGAGCAGCGCATATCCGTGGGCCAAGGCGGCGCGCACACCGCGCTCATGCGCCGCTTGCAGGCTGTCGGGAATGGCCCAAGCGCCGCCGTGGAGAAGCAGAACAGGGGTGTGCGGGATGCGCGGCCTCCTTAGCAGTCGGTTTCCATTGTCGCCGCTTGCGGACGCGGCGATCAAACCGCGGGCGCGGGGAAGGCCGGCGTGGGCAGGTTGAGCGTGTACCGGGTGTGCTTACGCTCGCCCGAGCGCAAAAACGCGCCGAGCTGCACAAGCTCCTGGAGGTCCCGCGTCGCGGTCGCGGGCGCGGCACGGGTGATCGCGGCATATTTGCCCGCGTTCATACCGCCCTCAAAGCCTTCCGGACCTTCCCGCAGTATGCGCAGCAATGCTTTTTCCTGCCGCGGGTTTAAGCGGCCGCGCAGCTGGTCCAGCAGGCGGGTTTTCGCGAGCAGGAACTCGATGTGCGCGAGGGTGCGCGCCTGCGCTTCCAGCGCGATTTCGGCGAACCAGGTGAGCCAGCCGGTGACCTCGTTGCGCTTGTTCGCGGCTTCCAGGGCTTCGTAGTAGGCGCGCTGGTGGGCATAGATGGCCTGCGCCAAGCCGACCATGGCCGGCTCTCCGAAGGCCTGCGCCAGCGCTTTCTCAGCCACCGCCCGGCCGATACGGCCGTTGCCGTCCTCGAACGGGTGGACGCACTCGAAGTAAAGGTGCGCGACCGCGGCCCTGGCCAGCGCGGGTAAGGGGGCCGCGCCGCCCGGTCCGGTCCGGTTGAACCAGCGGACAAAGGCAGCCATCTCCGCCGGAACGCGGGCGGACGGAGGCGCTTCAAAATGCACCCTGCGTCGCCCGTACGGGCCTGAGATGACCTGCATCGGCTCCGGGTTCGTGCGCCAGCGGCCCACGTCGCGGACATCCTCTGATCCCGCCATCACCTGCCGGTGCCAGCGGAACAGCGTCGGCCGCCCCAGCGGTTTGCCGGCGGTCCGGTACAGGTCGACCATCAGCTCGGCCACGCCTTTTTCCTTAGGGCGGGCGCGCAGGGTGCGCTCGTCTGCCTTCAGTCCGAGTTCACGCTGCACGGATGACTGTACGCTGGCCCGGTCCAGGTGCTCCCCTTCGATGGCCGATGTGGTGAGGGCCTCGTCGCTCAGCTCGCGGATGGACACCTGGGCCCGCGCTTCCCCGCCCAGGTGCATACTGACCCCGACAAGCACCCCCGCGCCGCGCAGGAAATGCTCCTCCGCGCCCGCGAGGCACTCGGGCCGCCACCGGAAACTCGGCCAATCGGGTTGTTCCCAATTCCAGAGCATGATCGATAAAAATCGCTGTATCGATCATAAAACACTTTGCCTGTGATGGATAGAAATGTATGCGGCAGCCGCATCCCAGCTGCATCCATGATCGATACAAAGGAGTGCTATCGATCACAAAATTTAATTCCTGTGATCGATAGATAAGTACCCTATCGATCATGTGGGGGAGAAGCGGCGTCTCGGACATGGGTACTGTCCCGATCAGCGGACGTGTCCGCAGGCTGCCCGGGAGAGCCTAGCGGCTTCCGCGGTCCGGCAGGGCCATGCCGCGGGTCCGCTCGTAGGTGTAGGCAATGCGGTGGATGACGGTGATGGTGGACAACACAGCCAGAATCCACAGTACCGGCGCCATCACACCCCAGCGGGCGAACAGCGCGCCCAGCAGCACCAGCACGATGCGCTCGGGGCGCTCCATGAAGCCGACCTTGCACTTGCCGATCAGCGCTTCCGCACGGGCGCGCGTGTAGCTCACCAGCAGAGAGGTCACCATGACGAACGCCACCAACCCGACGTAGAAGAAGCGGTTGCCGCGCGCGTAGTACACCAGCAGTCCGAAAAACAAGGCCACGTCGGAGTAGCGGTCGATCACCGAATCGAAGAACGCGCCGAACACCGTGACTTGGTTGGTTTGCCGCGCGACCCGGCCGTCGACCATGTCGAAGATGCCCGCGCCGATGATCACCAGGCCCGCATACAAAAACATGCGGACGAAGTTGTGCTCGTTCGCGTAACCGAACAGCAGGGCCGCCCCGATATTGATGAGCAAGCCGATAAAGGTCAGGACATTAGGCGAGATGCGGGTCAGCGCGAGGCCGTTGACAATGGCTTGGAGCAGGACGGCACAGCCGCGCCCGAACGCGCCGGTCCACGTGTTAGCGCGCGGCACGGCATGCGGGTTGTCATGAGGTTCGGCGGGCATGGGGCGCATCTCGACCAGCCGCTCGGACGGCCAACGGCGCGGGGGCATCAGGCCACGTCGTCGTGGATCGTGGTGAAGCGCAGCACTTCCAGATCCCGCTTGCCGTTAGGCGTGACCACGGTGGCGGTATCGCCGGTCTGCTTGCCGATCAGCGCGCGGCCGATCGGGCTGGTGGTCGAAATCAGCCCCTTGGCGACATCGGACTCCTCGCTCGTGACCAGCTTGTACTCGATCTCCTCGTCCTTGGAGGTGTCGAACACGGTCACTTTGGAGCCGAACGCGACCTTGTCGTGCGGGATGTTGGCAAAGTTGACCAGCGCCAGCTCGCCCATGCGCTTCTTCATCTGACCGAGGCGGGCGTTTACAAACTCTTGGCGCTGCTTGGCCATGTGGTACTCGGCGTTTTCGCTCAGGTCGCCAAGTGCGGCGGCCTTCTTGATCTCCTGCGGAAGTTCGTGGGCCAGCTCGTGCTCAAGCTGCCGGATTTCGTCGAGGAGCTTTTTCTTGATGTGCTCGGGAATCGTGTTGGTGGTATCGGCCATGATTTTCAGAATGGGGACAGGGTTCAGAGTGCAGGCGGACGCGAGGTCCGCGCAAGCCGTGATTATACCTGGGCGGGCGTAGGCTCGGCATTTCGCCGCGCGTCGGCCTGTGCGTCGGCTTGTGCATTGAGGAACCCTTGGAGAATGAGCACCGCCGCGACCTGATCCACAATCCCGGCGTGCTCCGCGCGGGGCCGCCCGGCCGCGTACAGCACCGTGTGGGCCTCGCGCGTGGTGAGCCGCTCGTCCCACAGATGGATGGGCAGACCGGAAAACTCGGCAAGCTCGGCGGTGAACCGCTTCACCCTGGCGGCCATCGGGCTCGGCTCGCCCGAAATGTGAAGCGGCAGCCCCGCGACAAAGGCCGTGCAGCCATGGCGGCGCGCCAGGCGCGCAACGGCGCGGCCGTCGTCGCGCGGGCGCGTCCGGTACACGGTCAGGAGCGGCGAGGCGAGCACTCCGGACGGGTCGGAAAGCGCAACGCCGATGCGCTTGGTGCCGATGTCGAGGCCGAGATAACAAGGAGCTTTCACAACGCTTGATGGTAGCGGAAGGAGAATTTCCGCTTGACACGCATACGCATGTAGTAGAAAGTCGTACGCATGTAGGAGGAGCGGCTTGGCGGAACAAAAGCTTTCCAAACTGGAGTACAGGATCATGGAAGCGCTCTGGGATAGGGGCGAGGCTTCGATTCGCGAACTCCAGGAGTCCTTCCAGGAAAAACGCCGGCCCGCGTATACGACCGTGCAAACGACCGTGTATAGGCTGGAAGCAAAAGGCGCGGTCAAACGCTTGAAGAAAGTCGGCAACTTTCATGTATTCGCTCCGGCTGTAACCCGCGATGCCGCGCAGATCCGCTTGATCGATGATCTGCTTTCGCTGTTCGGCGGGCGAACCCAGCCGGTAATGGCCCACCTTATCCAATCAGGCAAGCTGACATTGGAGGACATCAAGGAAGCGGAAGCGCTTCTCCGCGAGCTCGGTCCGAGGGGAAGCAATGAGCCTCGGCTTTACGAATGCCGTGCAGGCGGCAGCGCCCATTGCAGACCACATTCGACAGTCGACCCTCTTCGCTCTCGCGGCAGCCTGCTTCACGCTTGCTCTGAGAAAAGATCCGGCCCGCTTCCGCTTCACCATTTGGTTCGCGGCATCCTTTAAATTCCTGCTGCCCTTCGCTCTGCTTGTGCACCTCGGCCAGGAACTCGGGACGCGTACAACGCCTCCTCATACGTTGATCACTGTGCTGGAAACGGCCGGCCAGCCCTTCGGGCGCTCTGTGCCGCCGCTTGTTCCGCGCGTGGCATGGCGTGAAGAGCTGGTTCCTGCTTCGCTGGGCGTCCTCTGGCTGATCGGCTTCGTCGTAAAGCTCTTGCGCTGGCGGCTGCAATGGCTTCAAGTTGCCCGCATCCGGACATCAGCCACGCCTGTCGAGAGCGGGCTGGAGTTTGACTGCCTTCAATCTCAAGCAGCAGCAGCCGGGATTAGACCCATTCCCATGCTGCTGTCCCTAAGCCGCCTGGAGCCCGGCATCTTCGGGATTATCCGGCCTGTGCTCCTGTGGCCCGCCGGTATCTCCGACGAACTGCGGGAGCCGGAAATCCGCGCGATCCTAGCCCACGAGGTTTGGCATGCGCGCCGCCGGGATAATCTCACCGCGGCTGTGCAGATGTTCACGGAAGCGGCCTTTTGGTTTCACCCTTTGGTGTGGTGGCTCGGGTCGCGGCAGATGCGCGAAAGGGAACAAGCCTGCGATGAGGGCGTGCTTGCGCTGGGCAGCGAACCCGCCGTTTACGCCGGAGCCATCCTGAAAGCCTGCAAGTTCTATGTGGAATCCCCGCTGCCCTGCACGGCGGGAGTGAACGGCTCCAATCTCAAGCAAAGGATCAGGCGCATCATGGATTACAAACACACCGCTCCTCTTTCCACGGGCAAGAAGCTGACTTTCAGTTCGCTGGCCTTCGCCGTACTTGCTGTCCCGGTGCTCTTCGGCCTAAACGCGCATTCCCGCGCCGTCGCGCAGGCAAGCGGCACGCAAGCATCCGGCCCGCTCCACATCACCTCGATCACGCGGGGCAGCGCGGTAGGTTTTACGCTGTTCAAGCACGCAGGGGATGAAACCACGATCAGCAACGCTACCGTGGAGACCTTGATCGAAATGGCCTACTCCCTTAAAGCCCAGCAGCTTACGGGCGGCCCAAGCTGGGTTTATCAGGATCGGTTCAACATCACGTACACGGGCGGCGAGCCGTCCAACTCTCCCGGCAGCCTTGTTTCTAATCAAGCCTTGAAAGAGGTGCTTGCTCAACGCTTCCAGCTTGTGATCCATCAGGAAACTAAGCCCGGCACGACATTTGCTCTTATAGTCGGCGAGGGAGGCACGAAATTTCCGACCGCGACTCCACAGACCCTGCCGGGTACGAACGAACCGATCCTGCAAGTACGGACTTTGAGAAAGGACGGCCAAGGCCAAATCAAGATCACCGGCGGTCCCGGCGCCCTTACCGACGTGCTCTCAGCCGAGCTCAGCCGTCCGGTGGTCGACAGAACGGGGCTGACCGGCACATACAGCATCGACTTTCATTGGGCGACCGCCGCTGCCTCGGCTGAGAGCCTTTCCGCGGAACTGCGGCAGCAGCTTGGGTTGGCGCTGGTGCCCGAGCAGGGCTTCGTCGAAAGTGCCGTGGTCGACAGCGTGAGCATGCCGACGGGGAGTTAACATACTGCGAGCTGAAAGCGTGCCCGCACCCCGGCGGGCAGGCGTACGCTCTTGCCATGTGGCTTCCCGCGCTTCTGCTCGCCGTCGGGCTTCAGCAAGCTTCGCCGCCCTTGCCGCCGCCTTTACCGCCTTCGGAAGCACTTACAGCGGCCATGGCTCCCTTCAACGCGGCGCGGGCGCAGGCCGATGACCTGACCGCGGCGGACGGCATCGCCCTCGGCGTCGGCATCAGCCGGGCAGCGAAGGATTGTGCCGCCCTGACAGCGAGGACAGAGGACTACGCGCGGAACGCCCCGGAAGTGCTGGCGCTGGCCAAGCTGTGCCTGTTCGGGCAGCAGTTTGAGCCGGCGCGGGCGGCCGCGGTCCGGTACATCGCGCTCACCGACCCCAAGGAGCATGAGACCGCGCTCCTGATCCTGATCCGTGCGTTTCTGGGTCTGAAAGTGCCGGGTTCGGCGCTGCCGCAGTGGCGCTCGCTCCTTTCGGACTTCCCATATGACGCGAACGTCCATTTCGCGGGCGACCAGATCATCGACGCGACCGCCGGGGCGAGCCCGGGCTACAACGACATGGCGCTGGAGGTGTGCGGCAAGCAGAACGCCGTGACGCTGCCGCTGCTCGCGGGCGGAAAGGCGCTGCCGGGCAAGGACGCGAGCGCGACCGCCGGTTTTTTGTTTTCCGATGCCGCCCGGTGCTGGATGCTCGCGCGCGATACGGGCGACGTGTCCGCCGCCGCGACTCTCAAGCAGCTCACGAGCATTGCGGAAGAGCCGGCTTGGCAGGCGAGCGCGGAGCTCGCCCCGATGCGGGAAGCGTTGGCGCGCATCGGGATGCTGGGGCAGCCCGTGCCGCTTCCGGTTCTCCATGCCAAGGCGCTCACCGCCGCCGGGCAAAGCCCCTTGGCGGTGCCGCTGACGCGGGGCTCCATTGTGCTCATCCCTTGTACGCTGTGGGCCCCGAGCACCCCTTCCATCCTCCGCACTCTTCAGCTGTCCGCGCCGGGGCAGCGGATGTACGCGATCACAAGCTGGGCCGCGAACACGGGCGCTGCCGACGTGCCGAACGACACACTCGGAGCTGGGATGCGAGAGTTCGCGCGCGGCCTGCCCGCGCGTGTGCCGCTGCTCGTGGTGCCCGATGCGGAGCTCCGGGCGCTGCACGATGATGCCTACCCGGCGAGCGTGGTCGTGCGCGAGGGCAAGGTGGCCGCGAACCTGCCGCTGACCGGTGAAGCCGCGGTGCGGCTGCTGTTGATCGGGCTTACGGGGACTTTGCCGCGGTGATGCGCTGAACCCGCTCCACACAACATCGTTTGCAGAGAAGCCGCAGGAACATGGATGATGCCGGCGTGAACAATCCACTTGATTTCACGGGCAGGGTCGCGCTGGTCACCGGCGCGGCCGCCGGCATGGGTCTCGCGACGGCGCAGGCTTTCGCCGAGGCCGGTGCCGCCTTGGTTCTGGCCGACTATCGCGAAGAGGTCGTGCAGGCGGAGGCCGACAAGCTGTCCGCCGCCGGCCGCACGCGATGTGGTGAGCGGCGACGAAAGTGCGTACGAAGGAATCGCGCGAAGCGTTCCGATCCGGCGGGCCGGGCGGCCTGAGGAGATCGCCGCGGCCGTGCTGTGGCTGTCCAGCCCTGCGGCCAGCTATGTAGTGGGGCAAGCAATCACGGTCGACGGCGGGATGACTGTCGTGTAAGGGTGCTCCGGCGTCCGGCGCTTACAGTAAAGCCATGCGGCGTTTGCTGGGCTTTCTGCTGGTGCTTGCGG